>NZ_JACGVP010000007.1:0-219583 GCF_014077275.1 Colwellia sp. BRX8-7
CTCATAACTGACACCGGTTTCTTTATCAACACCACATAAAAAGGCTTTTCGAACGGTTTGACTGCAAATATGATAATACGGCGTATCAGATAAACTAATTTGTTGTGAACGAGGCTTGGGCATAATAATCACCACACTTAACAGGGGTGATTTAAGTCTAGTTTATTGTTGAAAAAACAAACAAGTTATTATGGGTGGCTTAATAATATTATTCGAAAGAAAAAAAGTTGACTAAAATAATCGACATAAAGTAAGATTACTTGGCAACTCATTAATACTAAAAGGATTTATCATTAAAATATCTCATTTAATCTTCCTGTCATCCGTTTTATTATCAGTACCAGCTTTCGCAGAGTCAGAAAAAAAAACAATTAAACATGAATTACAATACGGTGTTATCAATTTGGCTAGTCTTTCATTTATAGATGGAGATTGGTCTGAATTTCCGATTGTCGGTGCCCGTTATAAATACTATTTTTCTCCTGTTGCCGATAATGAACAGCCTTACGATTTGCAATCCCATTTAGGTAGGAACAGTTGGTTAAAAGTTGATTTGAATGCTCTTAACTCTAATCCTAACTTAGCTGGCAAGTTATATTTTAGTCAACGTTGGAGTTTAGAAGCAGATTTTAGCTACCAACACAAAACACATAAAGACAGTTATACTGACCGTAATGGGGCATTAAAGACGAGCAAATATCAAGAAGATGAATTACTCACTGACCTTGTTCTGAACTATGCGGTTAGCCAACAATTGACGTTAGGGATTGGTATCCATAACTACTCTGAAAATAGTGAATATACGGATATCATTGATGATTATGTCGAATCCAATAACTCTCAATATGACAGCGATACTTTAATTGCTATTAAAGCTAGATATACAAGCATTAATGGAGGGAAAGGTTTGGACATTGCTTCTTCAATTTCGCATAACGAAGAACGAATTACGGCAAAAGTATTTACCACCTTTTACATTGCTAAACATAACGCTTATAAAGCTGGTGTAGTTTATTCTGATTTTTCTGATGACTGGAATAATGAGACCTTACTCACTATTTCATTGGCACATCACTATTGGTTTTCACACACAACTGCGATTAAATACGGTATATCATGGATAAGAGTTGATGGTAATAATTTCGGCTTGTTAGATATAAATGGAACTTGGCGCTTTTAGCGCTACCACATTATTTAGTCTCTAAAATTGAAATATTAACGACTGTAATGAGCTTTAAGCGGACTTAGAAATTAATGAATGACTAACTATAATGTACATAAAATGATTATTAGTATTGCTGGCTAAATATCAGAGGTTTTCACTAAAATGCAATTTCTAAAAAACAAGATAATCTGTTTATCACCTATTAAAAGTCAACTGTCGTATATGATGCCAATATCAAACATTATACTACGTCTGTGGAGCTTCACTCGGTATCGACATACACGAAAGTAATAATGCCATGATGCCATTGAATGGTCTTGCTGCTATAGGCATCGTCACACCTTATGATGATATACAAGGATGTACTTATGATGTTTCGCAAAAATCATCACCGTTTATCCTGAACATAAAAAAGCCCATGTTTAAATGGGCTTATGATAAAACGTTACTCTCTGTGCTTTTACATGCTAGTTTCTAAACACAAATCCTATTTAGGGTCGTAGCAACATCAACAGATACTTTTTGCTGTTGCTCTGCATGCTGGGCAACAGAACTTAAGCCATTAGTGATATCTCGACTCAAAGAGGCAACTTCAGCCATATTGGTATTAACCGCTGCAGTTGATTGCTGTTGCTGTTCAGTGCCACTAGCAATTTGAGAGGTTAAGGCATTAACCTCTTTAAAGACTCGACCTATTTGCTCTAACGCTTCAACCACTTCGGCTGAATGCGTTAAACTGTCTTGCGTCAATGCTTGACCACGCGAAATCGCCGTTACAGCATTCGTTGATTTCTCTTGCAGACCTTCAACCATTGAATGAATTTCAACCGTTGCTTCTTGTGTTCTATGCGCAAGTGCTCTTACTTCATCGGCAACAACTGCGAAACCGCGACCTTGCTCACCTGCTCGCGCTGCTTCTATCGCTGCATTTAATGCGAGTAAGTTTGTTTGGTCGGCAATGCCACGAATAACATCCAGAACAGAACCGATATTTGAACACTCTGTTTGCAGTAGCGCTAAGTCTGTCGCCATTTCGGTAACTTCTTTAGAAAAAGCTTCAATGGTTTGCTGACTGGTATTTGAAGAAGTTGTCCCTTGCGATAAAATGTCAATAACTTGATTAGTCGTCTCACTTACCTGTGAAGCACTCTCTGAAAGTATACTAGACGTTGACGCGACTTCATCAATAGAGTGAGCCATAAGTTCTATTTGACGGGCAGAATCATCAACGGCTCTCACTGAATCAGTCATTTGTGTGGCCAGTAAAAATGACCCCTCTTTTAACGATTCAGACTCGGTTCGCAATTCAGCAAGCACATCGGATAAGTCTCCAATAAAAGCACTAAGCTCATTGGTGACTTGAGCGAGTTCATCATTACCTTCATCAACTAATGGGCCAGGAGGCGCCTGCTTGGTACTCACCACAAGCGTTAAGTAATGAAGTAACTTTGTTAATCGAGACGACAGCTGACTTTGAGTAAATATATAACCTGATATTAATTGGGCAACCACTAATAGAGACAATATACCGATAACAGACGACTTACTTAACTCATCTGTAAATAGCAAAATAAATAATACAGCTAATAATCCAAAAACAGCAGTCGGTATAAGTAATTTCACGCTTAAGCGAGTAAACATAGAGTATCCATGATGTTAGTTTAAAAAAAATAGCTGAGATTAAAGCTACTTGTCTTTATTTCCTTATAAATTACCTATTATTTAGCAGTTTTGCTAATAATATTTACTAATTTATACCATTCGACAAAAATCAGCTGTTATTTTAACGATACCAAGTAACAATTGATTGTCGAACATTCAACGTTAACCGCCAGCACTTATAATATAATGATAGGTGCTGGCGGATAAATAAAAAGAGAAAGACAATAAATAGTTTAGCTAAAATCAAAGCCAAACTTTATTTTTATTGGGACATAAACCATTTAATTTTCCCTTTATAACGTCATGATTAAAAGTCTTAGCTATTTGCTTTGCTTAAATTCACCTAAATCGCCCTTTTTTAGCTAATAGATAAGTTGATTTCTTCTTAGTCAGCACACCAAACTCAGCTACTTTGATTGTTTTTCTTTTTAGTACAACTGCTTTAGTTTTTGTATTGCTAAAATTGTCGCTCACATAAGGTTGAGATGACTCTGCCTAGTTAAGTTTTCATAATATCGGCAGTTATGGCTAAGTGCCCAACTAAATGGATATACATCATAAATAATTGATATCACATTTATCTTTCACTTTTTGGTGTATTCTCATAAAATCAATGAATAGATTATTTAACAAGGCATTCCGTGACTTCAATTCAACATTTGTTCGACAATAATCAGCAGTGGGCTGAAAAGATAAAAAAAGCAGACCCCGATTTTTTTAAACGCTTGTCAGAACAACAAAAACCGGAATATTTATGGATAGGTTGCTCTGACTCAAGAGTACCAGCCAATGAATTGCTCGGTATGTCACCAGGCGAAGTGTTTGTTCATCGTAATATTGCTAATCAAGTTATCCATACCGATTTAAATTGCCTTTCTGTTATTCAATTTGCTGTAGAAAACCTAAAAGTTAAACATATAATAGTATGTGGTCACTATGGCTGTGGCGGTATTACAGCATCAATTGATAATAAGCGTCATGGGCTAATCGATAATTGGTTAGGGCATATTAAAGATGTTTATCGTTTTCACAAAGAGCGGCTTGATGCCGTTGAAGACCAGCAAACAAAGGTCAACTTACTTTGTGAACTCAATGTGATTGAGCAGGTAGCCAATGTTTGTCATACCACCACATTAGTCAGTGCCTGGAATGCCAATCAAGATGTCACCGTACACGGCTTTGTCTATAATATACACGACGGTATTTTGAAGAACTTAAACGTTTCTTCTAATGGTAAATAATCAATGACCTTAATAATGCCTGACTCACCTAACAGTAAACAACCTTTTGCTTGTGGCGAAGTCGCTTTAGTTGGCGCGGGTCCTGGCGATCCTGATTTATTAACCTTACAAGCTTTTCGTTTTATTAAACAAGCTGAAGTCGCCATTTATGACCGATTAGTAAGTGCTGAAATATTAGCGTTATTACCCGAAAATTGTCAGCGAATTTATGTCGGCAAAAAACAAGCAGAACACAGAGTCCCCCAAGAAAAAATTAATCAGTTATTAGTTGATTATGCTAAACAAAACAAAAAAGTTTTACGCTTAAAAGGCGGCGATCCTTTTGTTTTTGGTCGAGGTGGTGAAGAGGCACAATATACCTTAAAAAATGGTATCGCTTGTCATATTGTACCAGGAATGACCGCGGCCTCTGCTTGCACTAGCTATGTAGGTATCCCTTTAACGCATAGACAAGTCGCACAAAGTTGCACATTTATTACTGGTAACGTCCAAGACAATGGTGAATTATCACTGCCATGGCACACGCTTAACGATAATAAACAAACCGTTGTCTTTTATATGGGGATCAAAAGCTTACCCATTATCAGTGATCAACTAATCAAGGCGGGTCGTAAAGCTTCAACACCCGCAGCATTGATTTATAAAGGAACAAATCCAGAACAACAAGTTTACCGTGGTTCGTTAGCGGGATTGAACCACTTAGTTGAATTACATGATATAAAACCACCAACATTAGTCATTATTGGTGATGTTATTAACACATTTGATGAGAAGCGCTTGATGAATTTAGGTTATTTATCACCCGAATAATACTAAACACCTAAGAAAGCCAAGCTCCACACTGCGCGAATATTAACCATATCATTCGGTTTATTTTAAGAATTATAATAACAATTACCCACACTTTTGATAATAAAAATAATAGGAATAGCGATAATGCAGGGCACCGAGAATATCCCAGGAACGGTTAACTTTTCAAACACAGATATAACGAGTAACGATTTACCAAGATTAGACTCATTAAAATTTGAAATGTTATCGCCGCTTTATGCAAAAAGTAACCGCTATATCTCCTTATTTCTCACCCTGTTTATTATAAGTATTTTATTTATCGTTCAGCTACAACACTTTATTACCTTAACTACTGCAGTAAGTAACTTTCTAAGTTATGTTATTTGGATAATAGCACTGGTTGGCTTTATGAGTACCCTTTACACTATAGTTGCTGATAAAAGAAAGTTTTACGCGCTTCGCCAACAAGATCTTAGTTATCAAAGTGGCGTTATTTTTCTCAAAACTGTTAGCCAACCCATGCTACGTATTCAACATGTAGAGCTAAAGCGTGGTCCTATTGATCGAAAAATAGGTTTGGCTAAACTGCAAGTTTTCAGCGCTGGTGGTGCACTGCACACTTTTGAAATCCCAGGTTTACCGTTAGAGAAAGCAGAGAGCATTCGCCAATTTATTCTTGATCACAAAGATGTTAACCATCATGGATAAATCAACACCGACGCTAGAGAGTGACGGAGAAGTAACAATTCCCCCTCTTGGCTCGAAACAAAACACCAAAGACTGGCAGCGTATATCACCTATCGCTATTATTTATTTTTTAGCAAAATTTGTGATGGGATTTTTAAGTAATATCGTCGTTTTTTTACCCGCATTATATTTAGGTTACGATAATTTTATTGCACATCCCCATTTGTGGCTACCAATAGGTTTAGCCATACTCGCCATTATTATGATCTCGACCTTTTTAAGTTTCTACTTCTTTCAGTATCGATTATATCAGGATCATATTGAAATACGCTCTGGCGTAATTTCAAAGAAATACGTTAATTTACCCTTTGCTAAAATTCAAAACGTAAAACTAGAGCAGCCGTTGTATTATCGACTATTTGGTTTTACCTGTCTTCAGCTTGATACTGCAGGCTCCGCCATGCAAGAAGCTAAAGTCGTCGCTTTAAAAGTAGACTTTGCCGAGCAACTTAAAGTAGAAATTTTAGCTCAACATAAAATAGCAAGTTCGACAGTCGCCGATGCCAAAACCGAAACAGTTAATGACTTAGCATCAAAGGATCAAAACAACGAAACTATTTTAAACACACGCAGTATTACAGACCTTATTATTCATGGCTTAACTAACAACAGAATCTGGATTTTCCTCGGTGGCTTAGCACCATTTTTTGATGATTTTGGTCGCTATATTGTTGAATTTTTTAATGGCTTAGGTATCGACCTTGAAAAATTCTTAACGTTTGCTGATAAACCCATGTGGCAAGTTGGTTTATACGCACTGACCTTAACTTTTATTATTTTATTACCTTTTACCTTATTTTCTATCGCCGGTTCTATTATTACTTTTTACCAGTTCACCTTAAGTAAAGTCGACGATCGTTATATTCGCCGAAGTGGTCTGTTAACCAAGTATGAAGTGATCATGCGGTTATCCCGCCTGCAAATGGTAGTTCGTCAACAAGATTGGCTTGATGTGATACTCAAACGAATTAACCTTAAATTTGAGCAAAGCAATAGTGCTTTAAATCAGTATCAAGCGAGTGCAGAAAATAATCGTATTATTGTTCCATCAATTAATCCTAGCGAATGTTTGGCGTTGGTTAACAACGTATACCCAACTAATAAAATGATGACTGTTGATTATCAAAGAATTAGTAAACGCTTTCTTTTGCGTAATCTTGGCTATATTCTCACTCCGATATTTATTTCACTGTTAGTCTTTTTCATCACTGTTGATAAAACTAATTTATTAATGGCTATAATTCCGGGTTATTTATTTGTTGGTTTGTTAATTTTTATGCGTTGGTTTCGTTGGGGCTATGCTAAAGATGAAGATTTTATTTATATCCGTAAAGGTTATTTTGGCGTCGACTATTACTGTTTTCCTATTTTTAAAACTCAACAAGTTCAGTTTAAACAAAGTTGGTTTCAAAAACGCCACCAACTCAGTTCAGTAAGCATAGTATTAGCGGCAGGCGCTCAAGATATTCCTTTTATCAAACAAGAGTTTGCCTACCAATTACTTGATAATGCACTTTACCAAGTAGAAAGTAGCCGCAAATCTTGGATGTAACTAAGAGATGAACAGCACTAAAATATTCATTATCGGCTTACCTCGCACCGGCACCACCAGTATTTGTGCCGCTATGCTTGAACTCGGCTATACCGTCGCACACACAGCTTATACGCAAAAAACTTTTGATCATGCAAAAGTGATCGCCGATACGCCCATTTTTGCTGATTTTAAACGTCTAGATACATTTTACCCTAACAGTAAATTTATCTATTTGTCCCGTGAGTCACAAAAATGGTTACCGTCGATTAAGCAATTACTTCAACGAATGTATATCAATCTCACCCGAGATGATGGTGGTTTTAATACGATCATTAAACGCTGTTACCAGAGTACATTTTCACCTTTTACGTCAGATAATATTGAAGATGATAATTTTTTATCATTATGCTACCAGCGGCATAAGAGTGAGGTTGGGCAATATTTTATTGCTCGCCCACAAGACTTACTCACTATAGATGTTAGCGAGTCAGACAGTTATCAGAAATTACTCAACTTTTTATCTTTAGCGCAAGGAAATGAGTCGGCAAGCTTTGAGCGGCTCAATACGGGTGGCAAAGTGACCGCCTGGAAAGATTTAATCAATAAAAATAAAATAGCGTCGACCAAGAATGGTCGAATAAGTTTACTAACTTATTTAGATGTATCAGGCGAATAACAACAGCACGTTGAGCTCTATAATAAAGTCAACATACTGCTTTTTCTAAACGTTACAAAGCTTCAATTTCAGCGAGTGCTTGACTAAACTCGGCTAAATCTAACTCAACATATGTATTATCATCTGTATCACTAGTTTCTTCTTGCCAATTAATACCAACAATAACGCCGTCTTCACTAAGGTCTTCTAACCAAAATTCCAACCAGTCACTTAAAGTTATTTTAGTCGGTACATATTCCTGCCATTCATCAACACAATGTTTCTGAGCGAGTTCTTGGCTTGACCATAATGGCATAACTTCAGTGTTTTCAAAATTAATAGAGTCAAGTACCACCCAATCTTCTGCTGACTTTTCTTGCAGTGCCCAGAACGATTGATTGTTTTTAACGTCGACTAAAAAGGTGCTTAAGATTGTTGAATTCATGATTATTGGTATCAATTAATTAATGAGCAGTCTTTAATTATCTCACACCATCTCATTTGCTAATATAACAATTTATTGTAAAAGTATAAAAAATAAGCAAGTATGAATGAATATGGAACAATAATAATAAAAATACTATATGACTGAAGAAGTTAGATTGAAGACATTAAGCATTGATGAATTAGAAATTGGTATGTTCGTTACCACCGTAATGCTTAAACACAGCAAAACAAAAGTAAAAAACCAAGGCAGAGTTAACTCTCAAAGCACAATAATGTCTTTAAAAAAACAAGGCGTTACTCAAGTTATTATCAAACTTGAGTCTGATAAGGAACAAAATAAAAATTTAACAGCTAAAGAAGAGAAATTATCAACTGCAGAGTCAGTGACTTTACCTTGCTCATTAAATGAAGAATTTTCACGTTCGTGTGAAATCTATGATGATAGTAATAAAAAAATTCAAGATTTATTCAACCAAGCGAAAAGTCAAAAAAATCTATCACCACAGGCAATCAGTTTGCTCGCGTCAGAGATAACCAATTCGGTTATTCGTAATCAATATGCCATAACTATTTTAACGCGTATTCGCCATCATTCTACCTATCAATGGGAGCATGCCACTAACTGCGCCATCTTAGTCTGTGGCTTTGCACTTTTCCTTGGCTTAAATAAAGAAACCGCTGAAAAAATGGCATTAGGCGCTTTATTACATGATATTGGTGTTGCAAAAATACCCAAAGGGATCATTGAAAAACCAGATAAACTAACAATTAATGAAATGGATATTGTTAAAAAACACCTTGCATGGGGACATCAGCTTTGTAAAAAAGATGGCTTTAATGATCCTATTATTATGGATATGTTGATTAATCACCATGAACGATTAGATGGTTCTGGCTACCCTAGGGGTTTAAAAAAAGAAAAACTTTCTAAACTTGCTCGTATTACTGCAATTATTGATGTTTATGACGCTGTAACAGGTGATAAAGCTTATAAAAAAGGTCAACAACCCATTAACGCGTTACGTTATTTATTAGCAGAAAAAGGCAAGTTTGATCAGCAACTTGTTCAACAGTTTATTAAATATTTAGGTGTCCATCCGGTGGGCTCACTGGTTAAACTATCAAATGATAAAATAGCCATTGTAGTTGAAGGCAACAGAGCTGACCCGCTAAAACCTAAAGTAAAAATTTTTTATAGCTTAAAACTCCAAAATTATATTAATTCAAAAGATTGCGACCTTTCACTTGTCGCTATTACCATCGTTGGCTCGGCCCGAGCTGAAGACTATAATATTAACATTGCTAAAGTGATACACGACATTGCCAATAAAGCCTAACATACCTTAAATGTCCTTTTTTAGGCAAAAAAAAGCCGCGTAAGTTACGCGGCATAAAAACATTTGTAAGGGAATAACAAAAGTTTGGTAAGAGCATCGCCCTTAAGAACTAGAGTAATTATACTAATAAACTATTTAATGTAAATACCATACACTAATAAAATTGAAAATTAGCACAATTTTATTTCAAATATCATCTTAATAGTTATTAATAAGCCCTTTTAAACGGTGCTAATCAGTTAATCTTCTTGATAAGACAATAAAAAGCCGAGTAAGAATACTCGGCTTTTAGTTAACAACTTTTATTATCTGATTGATACGTTAAGGCGTCATCTCTTCTTGATCTGCGCCTTCTTTATCAATCACTTCTGGTATCAAGTCTTCTTTAGAAATACCAAAAGCGAGTGCAACTGAGCTTGCTACATAAATAGATGAATAAGTACCAACAAAGACCCCAAACAATAACGCGGTTGCGAAACCATGAATAAGCTCACCACCTCTAAAAAACAGTGCAGCTAATACTAATAACGTGGTTATTGACGTTATAAAAGTACGACTTAAGGTTTGTGTTAACGAAATATTGATAATATCTGCTGGCCCGCCTTCACGTAATTTACGAAAGTTTTCACGAATACGGTCAGATACAACAATCGTATCATTGAGTGAGTAACCTATAACCGCCAATATCGCTGCAAGCACCGTCAGGTCAAACTCAAGTTTTAATACCGAGAACAAGCCTAGTGTTAACAATACATCATGAAATAAAGCAAACACCGAACCTAAAGCGAAACGCCATTCAAAGCGGAATGCTACGTAAACGAGAATACAAATTAGCGCAGTTAACATCGCTAATCCGCCCTGCTCTGCTAATTCATCGCCGACGCTGCCACCCACAAATTCAATACGGCGCATTTCCATGGTTTGCCCTGTGCCTTCTTGTAAGGCACTAAGTACTTCATTACCGAGCATTTCAACGTTTAAACCTTCGCGCTCTGCTAAACGAATAACCACATCACGGCTAGTACCATATAACTGCACAACCGCATCTGGATAGCCATTACTGTCCATTACCGCACGAATTTTGTTTAAATCGGCCGCTTTTTCAAAACCCACCTCAATTAATGTTCCACCCGTAAAATCTAAGCCGAAGTTTAATTTATTGGTCATTAAAGAAAATACAGAAGCAAGCATCAATAAAACACTAAACATCAATGCTCCCTTGCGGTAACTCATAAAGGCGACAGTTTCTTTTAATTGTAAAATTTGCATAAATATCTACGCCCTATATTGAAAGTTTGTCGAGACGTTTTCCGCCCCAAACAGCATTAACTACGGTTCGTGTACCAACAACCGCTGTAAACATTGAGGTAAGAATACCGATAGATAACGTTATCGCAAAACCCTTAATCGGACCTGTACCAACAGCATACAAAATAAGTGCCGCAATAAGCGTGGTAATATTGGCATCAATAATGGTTGAAAATGCTGCCTCATATCCTTGGTGAATAGATTGTTGAATCGACTTACCTTCACGTATTTCTTCTCGTATACGTTCGAATATAAGTACGTTGGCATCTACTGCCATACCAACTGTTAGTACAATACCTGCCATACCGGGTAACGTTAATGTTGCCCCAGGAATTAACGACATCACCCCAACAATTAAGATTAAGTTAGCACCAAGCGCTAGATTTGCTACCACACCAAAAGCACGGTAATAAATAATCATAAAAATAAACACTAAGCCAAAGCCCATTAAAATAGCTTCAAAACCAAGCCTAACATTTTCAGCACCTAATGTAGGTCCAACCGTTCGCTCTTCAACAATTTGAATCGGTGCTACAAGCGCTCCAGCACGTAACAATAGTGCTAAATTATGTGCTTCACTTTGGCTACCCGCACCAGTAATGCGGAAGGTTTTACCTAAACGTGCTTGAATGGTTGCTACTGAGATAACTTCTTCTATTTTTTCAAAAATAGTATTCCCTTCAGCATCTTTACGGTCAGTGGGTTTATATTCAATAAATACCGTCGCCATTGGCTTACCGATATTACTTTTAGTCCCATTGGACATTTTTCCGCCGCCGGCAGAATCAAGCGAAATATTTACTTGTGGACGGCTATACTCGTCAAAGCTTGAGCCTGCATCAACAATATGATCACCGGTTAGCATCACACGTTTTTTCAATAAAACAGGTTTGCCGTCACGTTCATATAATAACTTAGAGCTCGCTGGCACTCGGCCATTGAGTGCAGCACTTAAATCGCCGTCGGTATCAACGAGCCTAAATTCGATAGTTGCCGTTGCATTTAAAATTTCTTTTGCTTTAGCTGTATCTTGCACGCCGGGTAATTCAATGATGATGTGTTTTTTACCTTGGCGTTGCACAAGCGGCTCAGAGACACCCAATTCATTAACACGATTACGAATAATGGTAATGTTTTGTTGCAAGGCATATTCGCGAACTTCTTTAATTTTTTCATCGGTCATTTTTGCAGACAAGGTTAAATTATCCGCATTTTCTGACATTAAAAAGTCACGGTAGCGTTTTTTCAAAAAGTCATGGGCTGTAGTTAAGTCTTCCGCATTACGAAACTGAACATTGATGGAGTCGTTCGATTTTTTGACACTGCGGTAACGAATTTTTTCGCCACGTAAATCGGTACGAAAGTCATCGACTAAGGCGTCTTGCGCTTTAACTATCGCTTCACTCATGTTCACTTCCATTAGAAAGCTAACACCACCACTTAAATCTAAACCTAACTTCATCGGTGTACCACCAACACTTGCTAACCATGCAGGTGTTGCCGGCGTAAGATTTAACGCCACCGAAAATTTATCGCCTAAACTTTCCTCAAGCAAATCACGGGCACGAAGTTGTTGCTCGGTATCACTAAAACGGACAAGTAATTGGCCATTTTCAAGCACAATACTTGAGAATGAAATATTATCTGCAGTCAAATCGCTCTTTACGCTATCAAGCGTTGCAGCATTGGCTTCAACGCCACGTAAACCTGAAACCTGCACGGCAGGGTCTTCAGGGTATAAATTAGGTAAAGCATATAAAGCACCAAAAGCGACTATAAATAGCACCATCAGTGTTTTCCATAAGGGGTATTTGTTTAGCACAAGTTCATCCTTTTTATTAACGTTCTTTTAAATCATTGCAGGTTAGTCATAATGCTAAACTTGTTTAGCAAGAAGCCAAGCAAATAACTAACCCACTACGAATTACAATGACTTCATTGTGCCTTTAGGTAATACCGCATTGATTGCTGCTTTTTGAAGAACAACTTCAGTACCTTCAGCAACACTTACTACGATATAATCTTTTTCGTCTGAAACTTTCACAATTTTACCGACGATGCCGCCTTGTGTTAAAACTTCATCACCCTTTGATAATGCTGACATTAGGCCTTTATGCTCTTTTACACGCTTAGCTTGTGGGCGGTAAATCATAAAGTAAAAAACTAAACCAAAAACGGCTAGCATGATCAACATTGATGTGCCATCGGCACCTGCTGGTGCGCCGGTTGCTGCGTGTGCTTCACTGATAAATAAACTCATAATTTCCTCTGATTTTTATTGTTAATAAATGGATAATTCTTTTAATTTGTGTAAATAGCTATTTTAGTTCTGGAACGGGTAATCCGCGTAACGCATAAAACTCGCTCACGAAGTCGTCTAACTTACCTTGCTCTATAGCCGCACGCAATCCTTTCATAACACGTTGATAAAAATGTAAGTTATGTAAGGTATTTAATTGTGAGCCTAGAATTTCATTACACTTATCTAAATGATGCAAATAAGCGCGTGAATAATTTTTACAGGTATAACAGTCACATTCGCTGTCTAATGGCCCTGTATCTGTTTTGTGGCTGGCATTACGGATTTTAATAACGCCGTTAGTCACAAATAGATGACCATTTCGGGCATTACGTGTTGGCATAACACAATCAAACATATCAATACCACGACGCACACCTTCAACCAAGTCCTCAGGCTTTCCAACACCCATAAGATATCGGGGTTTATTCTCAGGGATCAAGGGGGTGGTGTGATCAAGAATGCGGATCATATCTTCTTTGGGCTCACCTACTGATAAACCACCGATCGCATAACCATCAAACTCGATGTCTTTTAAACCTTTAACAGAAACTTCACGTAAGTCTTCATACATGCCGCCTTGTACAATACCAAACAAAGCTGATTGATTATCGCCATGAGCAACTTTAGAACGCTGTGCCCAGCGTAGTGATAATTCCATCGAACTTTTTGATTCTTCATGTGATGCAGGATATGGCGTACACTCATCAAAAATCATCACAACATCGGCATCTAAACTGCGCTGAACTTCCATTGAACGTTCAGGGGTTAGCATTATTTTATCACCGTTAATAGGAGAACTAAACTTAACCCCTTCTTCGGTAATCTTACGCATTTTACCTAAACTGAACACCTGAAAACCACCAGAGTCAGTAAGAATTGGTTTTTGCCAATTAATAAAATTATGTAAACCGCCAAACTGTTCAACAATTTCAGTACCAGGACGTAGCATAAGATGAAAAGTGTTGCCTAGAATAATTTCAGCGCCTGTTGCCTCAACATCTTCCATTTTCATGCCTTTAACCGTGCCATAAGTCCCTACTGGCATAAACGCTGGCGTTTCTACTGTGCCACGATCAAACGTTAAACGGCCTCGACGTGCTTTACCGTCAGTATTGATTAATTGATACTTCATCTTGCTTTTTACTGGTTTAGTCACTGGTGCTACTGTTTTATCTGTCATATAGACTTTCTCCAAACCCTCTAGCGAAACAGGCTAGCGGTTGTTTATTATAAATTATTAAACGCTTTGTACGTCATCTTAAATATTGTAATCTTTTTTCGTTAAAAACATCGCATCGCCATAACTGAAAAAACGATATTTTTCATGCACTGCATGTTGATATGCAGACATCATGTGTTCGTAACCCGAGAAGGCGCTAACGAGCATTAACAGTGTTGACTCTGATAAATGAAAATTAGTGATTAAGGCATCAATCACTTGAAATTCATATCCTGGGGTAATAAAGATATCAGTGTCACCATAAAAAGCGCTAAGCGGTAAAGCTTTATCTTTAGCCACCTTAGCGGCACTTTCTATAGAACGTACCGATGTTGTACCAACTGCGATAACGCGACCGCCATTCGCTTTTGTAAAGGCTATCTGTTGAACAACTTCGTCAGATACTTCAACATACTCAGCATGCATAATATGGTCGGCTATTTCATCGACTTTTACTGGCTGAAAAGTACCCGCGCCAACGTGTAAGGTAATAAAAGCCAGATCGACACCCTTAGCTTTTATTTTTTCTAATAAATTTTCATCAAAATGTAAACCTGCGGTAGGTGCAGCAACCGCACCAGGTTTTTCATTATAAACAGTTTGATATCTTTCACGATCGCTGTCTTCATCAGGACGGTCTATGTAAGGAGGTAATGGCATATGGCCAATTTCTTCAAGCACAGATAAAACTGATTGTTCACCCTGTATTTCTAATTCAAATAGAGCACCATGGCGACCAAGCATAGTCGCAGAGACTTTGCCTTCTAAAATAAGTTTGTTACCCACTTTTGGTGACTTACTGGCACGAATATGAGCAAGAAAACGTTTTTCGTCGAGGATCCTTTCAACCAAAACTTCAATTTTACCACCACTTTCTTTTTGTCCAAACATACGTGCGGGTATTACGCGGGTATTATTGAAGATAAGTAGATCACCAGCATTAAGTTGTTCAATAATATCGGTAAATCCAAGATCAAGGATTTCACCACTATTACCGTTAACAGACATTAAACGACTTGAGGTACGATCCGCTTTCGGATATCGGGCAATAAGTTCTTCGGGTAAATCAAAAGAAAAGTCAGCTACGCGCATGTAAATACCAATTAGAATATCTATTTTAAGAGAATAAAAAACGCGTAATTTTAGTGTTCAGCGCCAACAATAGCAAGTAATAACGCCGATACAGTGGCAATAAAGGGTCAAGAGACCTTAAATATAAAACAGCTCTGTATTTACCTTGTTTATAATCATCATATTGGAAACTTTATCTCCCCTTTTTGACAATTTACCGTATGCTGAGATTATCGATAAATTTATAGTTGAAAATATCATGAACAATATTGCTTTTGCTCTCGCTAAAACCATCCTGAATGGCTTTGAGCGACATATCTATCTTTTTAGTGAAATTACTCAATCCGCAAAAAAACGCTTTGAACTCTGCCAATGGCAAGCGGTTCAAGATGCAGCAAAAAGTAGAACAGACTTTTATGATAAACGTGTTGAAGAAACACTTGAGACCATTAAAAAAGATTTTTTTGTCTCGAATCTTGACGAGCTTTTATGGCAAAACGTTAAGGTAAGTTACGTCGATTTATTAAAAGAACACCATCAACCAGAGCTAGCAGAGAGTTTTTATAACTCTATCTTTTGTCATTTATTTGAACGTAAGTACTACCACAATGCTTTTATTTTTGTAAAAAGTACCGTTGAAAAAATAGAAAACATTGCCAGTCCGGTTATATACACGCGCTATTTGCCAAGTGAGTTAGGCCTAGAGCAAACTATTGCGGCTATTATGAATAATGCCAACTTCAACATTCCCTTTGTTAACTTAGAAAGAGACATGAAAAGTCTTATAAAGTCTTTTCGCGTTCAAGCACATAAAACACGATATAAACTTAGCGAATTGAAGTTCGATATTCTTGATTTTATATTCTATCGTAACAAAGGGGCTTATATTATTGGTCGCGTTATTTCTCCTGGCGGTGAAACACCTTTTATTGTCCCTATTGTTAATAATGAAAAAGAAGGAAAAGCAGCAGGATTATACATAGATGCTTTGTTAACCGAAGGGGCAAATATGGCGGTAGTTTTCGGTTTTGCCCGCGCTTACTTTTTTGTCGACTGTCAGCACCCTTTTGCTTTAGTGCAATTTTTAAAACGCTTAATTCCTCATAAAACCTTAGCCGATTTATATTCAGCCATTGGTTTTCATAAACAAGGTAAAACACAGTTTTATCGCGATTTTCTCAATCACCTCGACGCAAGTGATGACAAATTTGAATTAGCTGCAGGTATTAAAGGTATGGTGATGTCAGTATTTACCTTACCCTCTTACCCTTATGTTTTTAAAATTATAAAAGATAAATTTGCCCCGAGTAAGACCATGACTAAGCAAGAAGTTAAAGGGAAATATCGCTTAGTTAAATTACATGACCGAGTTGGACGAATGGCTGACACCATGGAATACTCTGAAGTTGCTTTTCCCAAAGACCGTTTTAGTGAAGAATTATTAACAGAGCTGCTCAATGTTGCTCAATCTATTATTCGTTTTGAAGATGAATTAATTATCATCAAACATTTATATATTGAGCGTCGTATGACACCGCTCAATTTATATTTAGCTAAAGCGAGTGATGAGGAAATTGAAGAAGCAATGTATGGCTATGGCAGCGCGATCAAACAGTTAATTGCTGCCAATATTTTCCCCGGCGACATGTTACTCAAAAACTTTGGCGTAACCCGACACGGACGAGTCATATTTTACGATTATGATGAAATAACCTATATGGATGAAGTTAACTTTAGGGTGAAACCAGAAGCCATTACCGAGGAACAAATTTATGCAGCAGAACCTTGGTACTCGGTAGCACCTGGCGACATGTTTCCAGAGGAAATTGCGACTTTTGCGTTGGCAAATAAGAAATACCGCAATGCTTTTTTATTACATCATGCCGATTTGTTAGAAGCCAGTTTTTGGCAACAATGCCAAAAAAGTGTGGCTACGGGTAAATTTGAAGATGTATTCCCCTACCCAGAGGCACTACGTTTTTGTAATAATTAATATTGTATCTGTGATTGTTTGCTTTACCTGACAATAATTGAGTTTAAAACAAACGCAATGTTGTTATTTTAAGCAAACAGTCATTTATTTCATTTTTTTTGACTTTAGCGCTTTACCTTTGCTATTGCTTGCGTATAATTCGAATCCGTTGCAGGGGTGTAGTTCCAATTGGTAGAACAGCGGTCTCCAAAACCGACGGTTGGGAGTTCGAATCTCTCCACCCCTGCCAATTATTTTCTTAGCTATTTCTAGCTAAGATCAATAGTATTATCTTTATAAATCATCGTAAACCTAATAGTTACTCTGTCATATCTAAATAAGAGCGGTCGTTATATTTATTAAAGTATAATTTATATTTAGGTGAAGAAATAAAAATATAACCTATAATATATTTATTGCTTCTAATAATATCTGACTGGAATAATTTGACACTTTTTAGTACTGTGCCCCAAATAAAATCACCCTCTTTATTATTTTCTTTATATTTTATAATATTTAGCGCTGTTGCCACAGAAATAACCAGTGAAGTAAATTTAGATACCGATTATCAGTCTATCCGTAATAATACGTCGATTTCATTTCAAGAAAAAGAAAATAGCTATACTAAACTGCTTGAACAAGTAACGCCGTTTGAAAACAAGCGCTTTGAAGCACTAATTATTAATCAGTTGCATTACAATGCTATCTTACAAGGAGATACTGTTAATGCTCAACGATGGCTAGATCGCTTTAAAAAAAACCTTAATCAAATCATTTCAAAAAAATCCTTACTCGCGTTAAATCTTCTATCAAAAAAAAATCAGCTGCTTGAGTTACAAAATGATCAACAACATCTGCCAGCATTAAAGATTTCCTTGGCGTTATTTAATCAGATGAACAACGTAATAATAAAAAAAAATAACAGTATTTTAAATGATGATGTCTACCTGACCAACCGAGATGTTGCTGAAATTAATAATTTAACTGGTATTTCGTATTTCTCAATTGGCGACTATGACCAAGCACAACAGTATTTTATTACTAGTTTGCGTTTATATGAAGACTTGCAGGCTTTACAAGGTGTCGCGGCGGCGCTTAATAATTTATCCCTAATTAGCTGGGCACAAAAAGATTTTCATGCTGCCTTAAAATATTTAGAGAGACCTATAGAGATATCACAACAGCTTAACGACAGTGCGCTTTATATCATTAACATTTCAAATCAAGGTATTTATTATACCGAGCTCAAACAGTATGAGAATGCAATCGTATCCTATAAAAAAGCGATTAATCACCCTGACAGTAAATATTTTCCTAAAGAGACATTAGGCGCCATTATTGGTCTCGCCGATGCCTACATTACAATTAATGAATTAACATTAGCAAAAAAGCAATTAGAAGAAGCGTTGCAATTAACTGCAGCAACTAAGAATAAAAAATCACAAATTAGTGCGGAAGGCTTTATTGGCGATATTTATCTACTGCAGGGAGAGCCTCTTCGAGCTTTAGCCATTTATAATCGCGCATTACTTTACTATCAAGAGACCAAACTTCAACAACTTGAAGCAGAGACTTATAAACGCATCAGCAAAGCTTATCAAGCGCAGAAAAAATGGCAACAAGCCTTTAATTTTTATGAAAAACATATCCTGTTAATTAATAAACTTAATGACGAAGCACAGCAAAAATCAATCAGGGTCCTACAAAATCAATATAAAGCAGAAGTAAAACAGAAAAAGATCAACTTATTACAAGCTGAAAATCAATTACAAACATTAGAGCTACAGTCAGCAAAAAATCAAAGTGTTGTGACCATTGTTATTAGTCTATTTTCCTTAATCATTTTATTACTTACGGTAAATCGTCATTATATACGAAAAGAAAAAGTACGTTTAACACGCCACAATAATGAAATCAGAGCCAATGAAGAACAGTTGATGTTATTGTCTATTGCTTTTAAGAATACAGCTGATGCAGTATGGATAACCAATAAAAACTTCGAAATTGAAGTAGTAAACAATGCTTACGTGACACACACCCACAAGCATAAGTCTGAAGTAATAGGTCAAAAGGTAGTTTTTGCAGAAATAAATGGCCAGCCTGCTGATTTATCTGAAAAATTGCGCGCTCAGGCTATGGTGCATGGTAGTTGGTTAGGAGAGCTTTTTGATCAAAAATCTACCGGTGAAATTTATAGTTTAGAATTAGAGATTGAAGCGATAACAAACGATAATAATGAAATTATCCATTATCTTGGTGTTTTTAGAGACATTACTGAAAAAGTAAAAATACAACAGCAATTAAGTAAGCTTGCTACCCACGATGATTTAACCGAATTGCCTAATAGAACCCTATTGCATGAATTGATTGTCCAATCTTCTTTGAACTCTCAGCGCTCTCAAAAGTCACCAACCGTACTATTACTTGATGTAAATAGTTTCAAAAAAATTAATGACACTTATGGCCATAGTGCCGGTGATGAAGTTATCCGTGAAATTGCCGATCGTTTAAGTACGGTATTATACCCAAAAGACGTTATTGCACGTATTAATGGTGCTGAATTTTGTATTTTAGTTGAGCTTTCTGACCCTAATTATGGCGCTATCGCTGTTGCACGGAAAATACTGTCTTGTTTTGACACTGCATATATATTTGATGACCACCAGTTGCCTGTTACCGCAAGCATTGGCATTACTCGATACCCTGAAGATGCTGATGTTCCTCAGGAGCTATTAAGAAAAGCAGCGTTGGCAATCTTTGATATTAAAGCTCAAAAAAAGAATAATTATCAATTTTTTGAACAGCGCATGAACAGTGAAGTTGCAGAACAATTAGCGCAAGAACAAAGGCTACTCACAGCAATAAAAAATGAGAGCTTTGAATTTTATTATCAACCCTTTGTTGATACTAAATCTGGCTTAATTTCAGGTGCAGAGGCCTTAATCCGGTGGGTTGAAGCGGACGGTAATATTATTTACCCTGACAGTTTTATTCCCTTTTCTGAAAAGCTTGGTCTAATAGACCAACTTGATAAAATCGCAATAAATAAGGTCTTCGCTCAAGTTGCTTTATGGCAAAAACAAGCGTTAGACTTTGGACCTATTGCCATTAATTTATCAGCAAAAATGTTTTCTGATTCAGCAGCCCTTATTGCACTTTTAAAAGCGAAACTAAACCAATATGGCATCTCTCCCGCCAGGATAAAAATTGAAATTACTGAAGGCATGTTACTGGATAAAATAGATATCGCTATTTTAACCATGCAACAGCTTAAGGCACTTGGCTTTAAGCTTTCATTAGATGATTTTGGTACAGGTTTTTCTTCTTTAAGTTACTTAAAACAATTTCCTATCGACATTCTCAAGATTGACCGTTCGTTTATTATGGGAATGCATGAATCTTCAATCGATCAAAGTATTGTTCGCTCTATTATTAACTTAGCTAATAATTTAAATTTAAGTGTTATCGCAGAAGGCGTGGAATTAAGTGAGCATTTAGCGTTTCTCCAACAATTAAACTGTCAGGAGTATCAAGGTTATTATTTCAGTAAAGCCATTAGTTTTAAAGAGTTAGAGCAACTAGTCATGACTCAAATCAAAACGCTATAAAGTATAATGGCTTTATCTTTTAATTTGCGATTAATTGAGAGTCACAGGATTAATACACCACCAATAATAACGGGTATATTTGGTATTAAGTGAAAATTCTGTCATTATGTGCTTCTTACTTACGCTATGCTTTATCGCCTTAATTTATGACCATGACTAAAAGACAGTTTTCGCACTTGCAGGCTATTGGTATTGAACTTTGGCAGTTAAAAAATAGCGAAAAAACGAACAATAGCGACCACCCTCTTTATCTAGACATTGAACTTGCTACATTAGTTGATACTCATATATTTACCGACATCCTGCATTCTTTAGGTTGCTCTATTGGTGAAGTAAGTTGCAATAATAATGCCTTATCGATAGGTTTATTAACCTGGCAATTTAGTGAACAGACTGATATATCACTAACAAAGCATCACTTGGTTACCCCGTCGATTAACGTTTTGAAAAATTCTCCGCTATTAAAACAAACACTTTGGCAAAAACTACAAGAAATTCAATAACATGACCTTTATCTATCATAAAATATCAAGTAACGACGTAGACTTATTAATCCCTATAGAGAATGCTTGTCACTCTCACCCATGGAGTGAAAAAACCTTTAACAGCTGTATTGGCGCGCGATATTTTGGTCATTACTTACAAGTGGATAATGAGTTAGTGGGGTTTTATATTGGCGAGCATGTCGCTGGTGAAGCAACGTTAATGGATGTTTGTGTATTACCAACACTGCAGGGCAAGGGTTATGGTAAAGCATTACTAGAACACTTTTTTATGCAATCAAAACAACTTAACAATACAGTTATTTGGTTAGAAGTTCGAGCAAAAAACATCAGTGCTCAAATGATGTATATCAATAGTGGTTTTATTGAAACTGGCAGAAGAACAGGTTACTACCCAAGTGCCTCTGGTTTCGGTTATGAAGACGCTATAGTCATGAAAAAAGTGCTCTAATACCTAATAAAGCAGGCATAAATGAGATTCCAGTTAATAGGGTTCAGTAAAAAAGCAGCTTCAACAATAAGAGCGACAAGAGTTAAAACCATCATACACGAAACAAAATAAAGCCTCTTTAATCATGACAATTAAAGAGGCTTTTACATATCACGGTTTCACGAATAAGCGTTTAAGCTATTCACACAAGTAAATAAACTACCAATTTTCAACACCTTTCATGTCTGGTAATTCATGGGCGATACCCTTATGACAATCTATACAGGTTTTTTCGCCAGAAGCCAGTGCACTTGAGTGCATTTTAACACTGCGATTACCTTGTTCTGAAAAGTCCATGTACTCAAAGTTATGGCAATTACGACATTCCAGTGAATCATTCTCTTTCATGCGTTTCCATTCACGTTCTGCCAATTCACGGCGATGATCTTGAAACTTTTCTCTTGTGTCGATCAAGCCAGTAAGCATACCCCAAACTTCTTTACTCGCCGCAATTTTACGAACGATTTTATGAGTCCATTTTTTGGGAACATGGCAGTCAGGACAAGTAGCACGAACGCCAGAACGGTTAGAGTAATGAATAGTTTCTTTGTATTCTTCATAAACATTATCTTCCATTTCATGACAACTAATGCAGAACTCTTCGGTATTGGTCACTTCAAGGGCGGTATTAAATCCCCCCCAAAAGATAACACCGCCAGCAAAGCCGATAGCTAAAATAAACCATAAGGCGGCACTGCTTGGCGACTTTAAATACGAAAGTAAGCTTTTTATTTTTGATTTTTTGGTCATGTTAATCCCCTAAATTACGTTTAGATAAACCATTATTTAATCATTACCTAACGATTCAACGGGTTTAAAAAGATTATCAACTAACTCAGGTGCATCAGCTTGTGTAACATGGCATTGAGAACAAAAGTAGCGACGCGGAGAAACATCTGACAGTGTTTTACCGTCACGTGTTTCAAAGTGCGTTAAACTTATTTTGGTTGCGCCGGTTTCTCTCGCATATTTCCAACCATGACAAGTTAAACACTTATTACTGTCTTTATTGACCCGATAACCACGTGTTTGATGAGGCACAACAGGTGGTTGATGCACATAATTACGCTGAATAGGGTTTTTATCTTTAATGACACGTTTAAGCGCTTCTGCACTTTTGGTTTCATTAATTTTAGCTATGCCACGAATAGTCTCTAAACCGCCTGACGTTACTTCTTGATAAGCTTGTACGCTTAATGCCATGGCTAAACTGGCTGTTATCATTATTATTGATAATATTTTCATTTTTTACCTCTACCCGGTAGATTAAGTAAATTTAATTAGTGCTAAACAGTGACTTTTCTCACTTTTACCGCACATTTTTTGAAGTCAGTTTGTTTAGACAAAGGATCGGTAGCATCTAGGGTTAACTTATTAACCAATTGTTTTGCATCAAACCAAGGCATAAAAACTAAACCTTTCGGGGGTCTATTACGGCCACGAGTTTCAACACGAGATTTTACTTCACCTCGACGAGATTCAATCAGCACCTCATCACCACGGCGTAAACCTCTTGCTTTAGCATCGTCAGGGTGAATAAATAACACCGCATCAGGAAATGCTTTATGAAGTTCAGGTACACGCGCAGTCATAGAGCCTGAATGCCAATGTTCAAGAACACGACCGGTACTCAGCCATAAGTCGAATTCTTCATCGGGTGACTCTGCTGCTGGTTCGTAAGGTAAGGCAAATATATTGGCTTTTTTATCTTTATGGCCATAAAACTGCACTTCACTGCCTTTCTCTACATAAGGGTCGTGCCCCTCACGAAAACGCCACTTAGTTTCTTTACCATTAACAACCGGCCATCTAAGGCCACGCTCTTCGTGATAGCGATCAAAGGGGGCTAAATCATGACCATGTCCTCGGCCAAAGGTCGCATATTCTTCAAATAAACCTTTTTGAATATAGAAACCAAAATAATCACCTTCAAAGTTAGTATCACCTTTGGATTCACTCATTGGGAATTTATCTACGTTACCGTTTGCATAAAGCACGTCAAACATAGTTTTGCCACGGTATTCAGGATTCTTGGCAAGTAATTCTTCAGGCCATACTTCTTCAATTTTAAAACGTTTAGAAAATTCAACTATTTGCCATAAATCTGAACGCGCTTCACCTGGCGCATTCACTTGTTGATGCCAAAACTGTGTACGGCGCTCTGCATTGCCGTACGCTCCCTCTTTTTCTACCCACATAGCAGTAGGTAAAATCAAATCAGCCGCCTGTGCCGTTACCGTTGGGTAAGGGTCTGAAACGACGATGAAATTTTCTGGATTACGATAGCCAGGGATCCCTTCTTCATTAATATTTGGTCCGGCTTGCATGTTGTTATTACACATAACCCAATACGCATTTAATTCACCGTCTTTAAGCATACGATTTTGCAGAACTGCATGATAACCAGGTTTTGGTGGGATAGTACCTTCAGGTAATTTCCATATTTTTTCAGCTATCGCTCTATGCTTAGGATTTTTAACAACGAGATCGGCAGGTAATCTATGTGAGAAAGTTCCTACTTCACGCGCGGTTCCACAGGCTGACGGCTGTCCGGTTAATGAAAACGGGCTGTTACCCGGTTCAGATATTTTACCCGTTAATAAATGCACGTTGTACATGAGGTTATTTGCCCAAACACCACGAGTATGTTGATTGAAACCCATCGTCCAAAACGAAGTCACTTTAACTTTAGGATCCGCATAAAGTTTAGCCAGCGTTAATAATTTATCTTCAGAAACACCCGAAAGTTTTGATGTATATTCAATACTATAAGTGCTAACAAATTTAGAAAAGTCATCGAAGCTCATCGGTTTAGATGCGCCACTGTCAGGATTTTTAGCCGCTTTTTGTAATGGATGAGTAGGACGTAAACCATAACCAATATCAGTAACACCTTCACGAATATTGACATGCTTTTTCATGAAATCTTCGTTAACGGCGTTATTTTGAATAATATAATTAGCAATAAAGTTTAATATCGCTAAATCTGTTTGTGGTGTAAAAATCATACCGTTATCAGCAAGTTCAAAACTTCGATGCTTATACGTTGATAATACGTTTACTTTTACATGAGGATGACTTAAACGACGGTCAGCTAAACGCGACCATAAAATAGGATGCATTTCCGCCATATTAGAACCCCAAAGGACAAAGGCATCGGCGTGCTCTAAATCATCATAACAACCCATAGGTTCGTCGATACCAAAGGTACGCATAAAACCACCCACAGCTGACGCCATACAATGACGAGCATTAGGATCAAGGTTGTTGGTTAAAAAGCCCGCTTTCATTAGTTTTGAAGCAGCATAACCTTCCCAAACAGTCCACTGACCCGAACCAAACATACCAACAGAGGTCGGGCCTTTTTTCTTTAAAGCGGCTTTAAATTTTTCAGCCATAACATCAAAGGCAGTATCCCAGCTTACCGGTGTAAACTCACCTTCTTTGGCATAAACACCATCTTTCATCCGTAATAACGGTTGAGTTAATCGGTCTTTCCCGTACATAATTTTGGATAAAAAGTAACCTTTAATACAGTTAAGACCTTTGTTAACTTCTGCTTGAGGGTCACCTTGAGTCGCCACCACTTTTCCTTCTTGTGTTCCAACAAGCACACTACAACCTGTGCCACAAAAACGACAAGGGGCTTTATCCCATTTAATGGTGGTATCTGACGATTTAGTCAGCAAGTTTGAAGCTGAAGATGGCACGGCGATACCTGCGGCGACAGCTGTTGCTGCAATGGCGTTCGCTTTTATAAAATCACGTCTTGTTAATGTCATACCTTTATCCCCTGATGTTGTGGTAGCCCATAATCATTATGATGAAAAATCAATGATGAAGAGATCACACCCGGTAAATTACTCATATCTGTAATGGTGTTAATAAGGCCTTTGCCTTTTTCACCTCTGTTTAAATCATTTTCTTCTATGGTAACCACCATAGAGCCGTTATCAGCAATCTCATGCACTTCAGCGCCAGGAAATCCGCCCAGTTCTTCGGCCACTTTGGCGGTATTATTTGGCTGAGCAACAAAAAGCACACCAGCAATATTAATAGGTTTTTCTTCTAGTAGATTGATCACGATTATTCCCCAGCAGGCTTAATACCTAACATTTTTAAAAGTGCGATAGCGACTAAAGCGGTACCGGCAAAACCAGCTAAAAAAATAACAGGCATCGATGAATATCCTAAGATATTCCAAATCATTTGTTCAAGAGCGCTCATATAACTCTCCTATTAGTATGTGTGGGTTGCTCACCCACAGAATTTTTTGGTGTTAATTCAATAGATGATTGCGGGCAAATAGAAACACAGGCCCCACAATTTGTGCAGTCACTAAGTTTTATCTGGGGTTGTGGTACTGATGAATTTATATATTTAAAAGATATAGCTTCTGTCTCACAGCTATCTTGACAACTTTGGCAAAACACATCGTTAACCGCTAAGCAATCGCCCTTTATGGAGATATCTAAATCCCAAGCATTAATTTCTGGAGCAAGTGCACGCTCGGCAAAAAGTGGCTGCTGACAATTTTCAACGCACGCTTGACAAAAAGTACACTCTCCTTTTAAAAAGTTAACTTCAGGGAAACCGCCATCACCTTTTTGAATGATATTTTCAGGACAAGACGTTAAACAGTCACCACATTGTGTGCAGCCATCAATAAAAGTGGCTTCATTGAGCACCCAAGGCAATCTGATTGCCGGAGCGGTTGTTAATTTTTTTGCTTTAAAAAAGTTTCTTCTAGCTAAATCAACCATGCTATCTCGTTATTTTTACATCATATTTCAGACTTTCTACCCAAGCGTAATTTATCTTATACTCGAAAGTGAGATATTGATTTTGATCAAGACTTTCAAATAATATGACTATTAATCTCTTTATTAAATTCAGAAAAAGCCAGGGTGTATTGAATTTATTATTGAATCTCAACCTTAAAAATAACCAATCAAATAATTATTATCTGCACGATCACTTGCCACTTAATCAAATAACAAAATAAAAAGTGTTAATGTCTAGGATTCTTGCTAAAAATAATCATTTAAAGACAGTCCCCTAATGCGGCTATTTATATTTATGGTACAATGCGCGCAAAATTTAGGATTGTTCATATGTCCTTTCAGTATTTAAAAAAAGCATTTTATGTGCATCAGCATGTACACCAAAGAGAACTTTTAAAACATGACAACGCTACAGGCTAATGAAGTCAATCTAAGACGTACTTTCGCAATTATCTCTCATCCTGATGCGGGTAAAACCACCATCACTGAAAAAGTATTACTTTTTGGTCAGGCTTTACAACGAGCCGGCACGGTAAAAGGTAAGAAATCAGGCCAGCATGCAAAGTCTGACTGGATGGAAATGGAGAAAGAGCGTGGTATTTCTATCACGACCTCTGTAATGCAATTTCCTTATAACGGTTGTTTAGTTAATTTACTGGACACACCTGGTCACGAGGACTTTTCAGAAGATACCTACAGAACACTCACCGCGGTTGATTCATGTTTGATGGTTATCGACGTAGCTAAAGGTGTTGAGGCACGAACAGTTAAGTTAATGGAAGTAACGCGTTTACGTGATACGCCCATCATTACTTTTATGAATAAAATGGATCGTGATGTTCGTGACCCAATGGAAGTTATGGATGAAGTGGAAGATGTGCTGAAAATAAAATGTGCCCCTATTACTTGGCCGATTGGTATGGGTAAAGAATTTAAAGGTGTCTATAACATTTTAACTGACGAAATATTTTTATATAAGTCAGGACTTGGCCATATGATCCAAGAAGAAAGAATTATCAAAGGGCTTGATAACCCAGAGTTAGATAAGGTCATTGGAACTTATGCTGACGATTTACGTGAAGAATTAGAACTGGTTGCGGGTGCATCACATGAATTTAATTTGGAAGAGTTTTTAAAAGGTGAACTAACGCCAGTATTCTTTGGTACGGCTTTAGGTAATTTTGGTGTTGACCATATGCTTAATGGTTTAACTAAATGGGCACCAAAACCTTTACCTCGTTTAACTGATGTTAGAGAAGTAACAGCTCAAGAAGAAAAATTCACTGGCTTTGTTTTTAAAATTCAAGCGAACATGGATCCAAAACACCGTGACCGTATTGCTTTTATGCGTATTTGCTCAGGTAAATACGAAAAAGGCATGAAAATGCGTCAAGTACGTATTAACAAAGATGTAAAAATTGCCGATGCCGTAACGTTTATGGCTGGAGACCGTGCACATGTAGAAGAAGCATACGCCGGCGATATTATCGGTTTACATAACCACGGTAGTATTCAAATTGGTGATACCTTTACTTCAGGCGAAATGATGAAATTTAGTGGTATTCCAAACTTTGCCCCTGAAATGTTTCGTCGTATTCGTTTACGCGATCCATTAAAAGCTAAACAATTACAAAAAGGTTTAATACAACTTTCAGAAGAAGGTGCTGTGCAAGTATTCAGACCTTTCAACTCAAACGAGATGATAGTTGGCGCGGTCGGTGTATTGCAGTTTGAAGTCGTTGTACAACGTTTAAAAACTGAATATAAAGTTGACGCTATATACGAACCGATAAGTGTAGCAACTGCGCGCTGGTGTACTTGTGATAATGAAAGAACACTAGAGCAATTTAGCAAAAAAGCTTATGACAATTTAGCACTAGATGGCGGTAATAACTTAACGTATATTGCTCCAACTATGGTGAATTTGAATTTGGCACAAGAGCGTCATCCTGACATTCAGTTCCACAAGACCCGAGAACACTAAACTTTTCTGCGTAGTAGGTATTTTACCCGCGTTGTTCGATACTTTTTATTGGCTTATTTAGTAAACTAAACTCACCAATAAAAAGTAACAAACGCTTTGCTAAAATGCCATATACTTGCAAAAAATGAGCAAATAATTTCTATTAAAAGAAAACAGAGATCAAAATGAATATTAAGCAATTACTAAGTGAAAAAGTATCTGCGGCCATGGTTTTGGCTGGATTGCCTGAAGGCACTAACCCAGCGGTAAGCCTGTCAAGTCGCCCTAATTTTGGTGACTACCAAGCAAATGGTGTTATGGGTGCAGCTAAAAAACTGAAAATGAACCCACGCGAATTAGCGACCACCGTTGTTAACCACTTAGATTTAGCTGGTATTGCTGACCATATAGAATTAGCCGGACCGGGGTTTATTAATATTCATTTAGACAAATCATGGTTAGCCGCTCAACTCGCTAAAATGACTGATGATGAAAAATTAGGTGTAACCCAGCGTGGTGCCACTGAAGAAGACAAAAAACAAACGGTTATCGTTGATTATTCAGCGCCAAACCTTGCCAAAGAAATGCATGTTGGCCACTTGCGTTCAACCATTATCGGTGATGCAGTAGTACGTGCATTAGAGTTTCGTGGTGACAAAGTCATCCGCCAGAATCACATGGGTGACTGGGGCACACAATTTGGCATGTTATTGGCGCATTTAAGCGACAAACTCAATGCCAACGAAGTTGCTGAAACTGCACTTTCTGATTTAGAAAACTTTTACCGCGAAGCGAAAGTACGTTTTGATAACGAAGAAGGCTTTGCTGACCGTGCTCGTGATTATGTGGTAAAACTGCAAGGTGGCGACAAAGATTGCTTAGTCTTATGGAAATTATTCATTGATATATCTATTGCCCACAGTGAAGATATTTATCAAAAACTTAATGTTACCCTAACCCGCGACGATATCATGGGCGAAAGTGCGTATAACGAAGATTTACCCAAGGTTGTTGATGAATTAATGACTAAGGGTATTGCTGAAGTTAGCGAAGGCGCAAAAGTGGTTTTCATTAATGAAATGGCGAATAAAGACGGTGATGCCCCCGTTTTTATCATCCAAAAAACCGGTGGTGGCTATTTATACGCGACCACAGATTTATCTGCTTGTCGCTACCGTAGCGATGAACTAAAAGCTGACCGTATCATTATTTTTACCGATGCCCGTCAAAGCTTACATTTTAAACAAGTAGAAATTGTAGCGCGTAAAGCAGGGTTACTGCCAGAACATGTTGGTTATGATCATTGCCCGTTTGGTATGATGATGGGTGACGATGGTAAGCCATTTAAAACAAGAACTGGCGGTACTATAAAATTAGCAGAATTACTTGATGAAGCCATTGTTCGTGCAAAAGCGGTCATTAAAGAAAAAAATCCAGATTATCCTGAAGATAAACTAAATGAAATTGCAGTAAAAGTAGGTATTGGCGCGGTTAAATTTGCTGATTTATCTAAGAATAGAACCAGCGACTATATTTTTAACTGGAAAACCATGTTGAGTTTTGAAGGCGCTACGGCTCCTTACTTGCAGTATGCTTATTCACGTGTTCAAAGTATTTTCAGCAAGGCAAAAATTGAACAAGTAAACTTTAGCGCTGATATCACCATTATTGAACCACAAGAAAAAGCCTTAGCGTTAAAATTACTCCAGCTCGAAGAAGTGCTAGATGCGGTCATTAGCGAATCTATGCCTAACCTTTTGTGTAATTATTTATATGAGTTAGCGAGTTTATACATGAGTTTCTACGAAGCTTGCCCTATCCTCAAAGAGGGTATTGACCAAGATGTAAAACAGTCTCGCTTAGCACTTTGTTTAAGTATCTCGAAAACCTTAAAACAAGGCTTAGATATTCTTGGCATTGACGTTATGGAACGCATGTAGTCTGCATAAAAGCACATATGGCATTAGCCCTTGTTTACTCAAGGGTCAATGCCAAAAAATTGAAATAGTTTCAGCATAGAGCAAGTATTAAGGTAGGAAGTGTCAATAAATGAAAGTGCTAATCGTTGATAATACAGACCAAAAACTCTTGCCATTAAAGCAGGCATTTTATAATGGTCCTTGCCAAACCGCTTATGTTGATAACGGCAAACATGCCCTGAAAGCCTTAAAGAAATATAAATTTGACGCTATTATTAGCGTATTGGATTTAGGACAAATAAGTGGCTTAGATCTTCTTAAAGCCATAGCACTTAAACACCCTGCTATGATACGAATAGCAATTACTAATGATAACATTGCACAGAGCCAGCTTAATGGTCAAGCCGCTAATAATTGCCATTACACTTACGCACTGCCGCTTAACGTTGAAAATATTCATCAAACCATCACAGCCCTTGGCGATGATAATAAAGCGATCACCAAAGATCATATTATCAAGGCAGTTGCCAAAGTTAAAACATTACCAAGCCCACCCAAAGTCTATTTACAACTCAATGCAATTTTAGAAGAAAGTAATACCGATTCAGGAAAAATATCAGAGATAATTTCTCAAGACCCAGCATTAGCCGCTAAAGTATTGCAGTTTTCCAATAGTTCCTTTATGAACCAAGGCAAGCCAATCAACGACATTAGCGAAGCAATAACACGTATGGGACTAGAAACACTCTGCTGTATTGTTATGACGGCTGAACTTTTTTCTTATGAACCCGACATTGCTGACTTTTCATTGATCAAAGAACAACTACACTGTTTATCAACGGCCCGCTTGGCCGCTTCAATGGTGAAAGTGGAACTTAAGCGAGATGCTCTACTTGCGGGTTTATTGCACGACATTGGTAAAATTGTACTATTTGAGATGGACCCAACACTTACAAAAACATATTTTGAATATCGGCTTAAAAATGCCAACAATAATGCCTTAGAGCAAAAAATATTTGGCACAGATCATAACCATGTTGGTGGCTATCTCCTGCACCTGTGGAGCTTTTCTTATCATTTAATTGAGGCGGTAGTTATGCATCATCAGCCGGAGAAGCTCTTAAAAAAATCATTTGGTATCGCACAAGCCGTTTATCTAGCCGATATATTATTAAGAGAGCAACAACCCGAGCCAAAATTTATCGAGCATTTTAAATTAGAAAATGTGCTTGGCGCTTTGGAAAAAAGAGCAGCAAAGCTAAGGCAGTAATCACCAAGCTAAACTTTAGATAAGCTATAATTTCACACATCCATTATTTACACTTCAAGTAAAGCCGATTAATTTATGAAATTTACCGATAGCCACTGTCATTTAGATTTCAAAGCTTTTACCCATAAAGGTAGTGCTTCAGCAAATTTACTGCTTGAGCAATGTGCAAAAGAAAGTATTCATCAAATTATTGTTCCTGCGGTTAGACCAGATAACTGGCAAAATGTTTTAGCCTTAGCCCATCATAATAAAAACCAACCTTTGAGTGATTGCAATGTTTTTGCCTGCTTAGGTATTCATCCTTGGTTTTTAGAGGGATTAGCGCAAAAAAATCTCGATGACTTAGCGCAAAAAATATTAGAGAATAAAACGCAAATAATTGCAATTGGCGAAACTGGGCTTGATGGCGTTATCGCAAAGCAGCAAGATAATATTAACCAACAAATGTTATTTTTTGAATTCCAACTTAACCTTGCACAACAGCATCAACTGCCGATTATTGTTCATCACCGGCGCACGCACAACGAAACGATCACACTGTTAAAACAAATAAAAGTTTCCCGAGGAGGTATTATTCATGCTTTTTCAGGAAGCTACCAGCAGGCTTGCCAATATATAGATTTGGGATTTAAGTTAGGCATCGGTGGCACAATCACCTACCCTAGAGCGGAGAAAACAATAAAAGCCATTAAGCGCTTACCTTTGAGTAGCCTAGTATTAGAAACAGATGCACCTTCGATGCCGCTAAATGGTTTTCAAGGCGAAGATAACTCACCTCTGCGTGTTATTGATGTTTTTGAAAGATTAGCCGAATTGCGCCAAGAGAGCAAAGAAGAAATAGCCGAAAAAATTGAAGATAATATTTCAACCCTCTTTCAGTTGGCTCAGCGATGAAACGGATTAACTAGCTCCATCAAATGATGCCTACTTAAGTCAGCCTTTTATCTTTATCGACTAATCTAAACCCCTGACGACTAAACCGGTTGAGACCTCTGGTAAGCAGAAAGCCAACGACGCCAGCGATTATCATCATTAAACGTAACAGCGTAAACTGTTGATCATTATTTTTTAATAACTTAGTGGTTAAATAGTTTTTGTCTAGGGTTAAACGAACGTAGCCAATTAATCTTTCTTTACGGATTTCACTAACGAAAGGCACGGCGAATTCACTCTTATTTAATTTATATTCAGACAGCCCAAAAAGAGCTTTGACACTTTTTGCATTTTGACTGCTAATAATTAATTGCCCTGATAAATCATAGAGATGAATTTCTTTTATTACCTCAGCCAGTTGCAATTCATCAACGTAGTTTTGCAGTAATTGTCGACTCTCTTTCGTGTTAACTTCGGTGATTAATACAGATAAACCTGCTGAAGCTTGTTGCAAATACTGCTGACCAACATCATAAAAATGTTGATCGATAGTTTGCTTATTTTGTGTCTGGCTGTATATCCATAGATTCATTAGCACGACAATAAAGACAATCGCTATAGCTAATTGCATAATTTTATTATAAATGGATGATAATTTAGGGTATAAAGGCTGTTCTATTTGTGTCATAAGCACTACAAATGTATAAAATTTATCATTACGTTCATTTTTATACTATAGCATTATTCATTGAAAATAATCGCTAAAACTAACATTCACATAAAAGGCGGTACTGTGTCCATTGCTATTAAACGTTTTTCCCTTGAGCATATTCAACAACTTACTTTGGCTGAGTTTATTTCTTCAACAACATCAGAAAAATGTTTACCTTGCTTTACCACTTTCGAAGGTAGTGACTGGTGCGTTGATCAGCGCCTTACCCAACAACAATGTGGTCAAACGTGTTTAGCCGAGAAGATACACGCTAAAACAGCCTTAGAGCTTGTAGTTTTCAGTGAAATTAGTCTTAGTATGCTCAGTAATTTAATCAGTCAATGCCAACTATCAATTTGGGCGGTAAATGCTATCAATCTAAGGAATAATCTTACTAGTTATCGCTTTAGCGTTAGTTGTGCAAACTTAAAAACTGCAAGAGAAAGCTTAGTCAACTTTACCCTCAGCAATAAAATCGAAGCCGCACTGATTGAAAACGCGCCAAAATTATCAGAACCAGGTATTTTGGTTATGGATATGGACTCCACGACCATAGAGATTGAATGTATCGATGAAATCGCAATACTTGCAGGTGTTGGAGAACAAGTGGCAGCCGTTACTGAACTTGCTATGCTTGGTGAACTTGATTTCGCACAAAGCTTGCATCAACGGGTCGCCACCTTAAAAGGTTCCTCAGAAAACATCTTGGCTGAGGTTGCTAAGAATATCCCGTTAATGGCTGGTTTAGAGATACTTGTTAGTACATTAAAATCCCATGGTTGGAAAGTTGCGATTGCCTCAGGTGGCTTTACTTACTTTGCCGATCACTTAAAAGGTTTACTGTCACTTGATGCCGCCCACGCTAATACCTTAGAAATTATTGATGGCAAGTTAACGGGTAAAGTTTTAGGGGATGTTGTTGATGCACAGGCAAAAGCAGATTGTTTAGTCGCTTTACAAAAGAAATATCACTTAGCTAAGGAGCAAACCGTCGCTATGGGTGATGGTGCCAATGATTTAGTCATGATGGCCGCTGCACATTTGGGCGTAGCATTTCATGCTAAGCCACTAGTTTTAGCAAAGGCAGACACTGCCATTAATGCCGATGGTCTTGATTGTCTTTTACATTGGCTTGCGTAGGGCCCTTTAAATAACGTTACTTAATAGCTCATGACGAACTAAAGTTTCTTGAGTAATATCAAGAAACTGCATAACGCCAGCAACACTCCAAATATCTTGCTCTATTTGTTTACCACGGTGAATAGCATAGGAACTTATGTAGCTTAATTCTGGATTAAGATGGTCCATATCGGGGTCATCTGTTCGAGATAATCTAACCTGTACGCAAAAGAATAAACCACGATTTAATGCCCGCGATATAAACATTCGCTGCAACATCGGCGACTCTAATTCGCTTGATGTTTTGGTCGTAACCGCTTGATCAATGATTTCATTATCTAAATTTACAGCAATATATAATGTTTCAAGCACCGGAGTATCATCGGTTTGCATTTTCTTCAATGGTAAGGTTAAGGTACTAGTTGCTTGTAAATTATTGAGTAATGGGTATAGGTTATACTGTGATGGCGAATCACTTAACTGTTTCATAACCGGCAATAACTTATCTTTAACAGTACCACAAACGATAGCTTCTAACTTATAGCGACTGCCACTGGTTTGTACCATTAATGTCGGAATAGTTAAACTTCTACTGTAAATATTTCTTAATGCCTTAGCGAGGCCAGGTATCATTAAGGCATATTCATCTGGCGTTAACTTGTCACGATTTTTTGTAATTAATGCTTTAAAAAATGCTCTTCCCATGTGTTGATGCTTTTCAACATAAACCCGTAAGTTAAGTATGTTTTTCTTTTTATTAACTCGCATAACTTCATAAGGCAAACCTTTTAAATCAAAGGCAGAGGTAATTTTTTGCAAGCCAGGAAAAGTTAAATAGACAACGTCTCCTTTGTTTAATACCGAGGGTTTATCAAGTTCTAGTTTTAAACCTAAAATGGAAAAATCATGCGATTTACCTGAGCAACGAACACCTGCAATTTCAAGTTCAACAGGAGTAACATATTTAAATCTTGACTCTTGTCGTTGATTTTTATAATTAATGCCCACTTCATCCATCAATAGCGGTGATGTAAGTCGTTTATGACCAAAGTTTTTTAACCGAATTGTATCAATGTTTTCAAATGATAGTTGTTGATACTGCTTAGTTGATGCTGGGTTGGTTACATCACTAGCGACCACGATACTTTGCAGATTATGAAGGGTTTCTATTGCATCACTAGGGATAGGGAGATTTAAGTATTCATTCTTTTTTGTTAGCGTATTCGATAACGTTAACGGCGAATGCGCTTTATCAATATCAACGTCCATAATCGATAGTTGAGTAATAGCAAAGCTCGGCTTTGACGCAGCAAATCCTAAAAATTGTACCTTAAAATCACTATCATTATTTAATTGCTCCACATCTGCCGTATAAAAAAATGATTTACCTTGGCTTTTGTGCACGAAACTATAGACTAATAATGACTTACCTAAAGCATGGGCTTTTCTCATTCTGAGCAAGCGTTCAGGTGTTATCAGACAGTATAAGGTTGAGTGGCGATTTTCATCTTGCCAATATTGAAAAGTGGCTTGGTTATTATGACAGGTGAGCGCGTATCTAGGTAAAAGATCGCCTTTGTTATCTTCTACAAAAATCGGTAATTCATTTAATTTAGGTAAACTATATTGCTCAAAGCTACGTGATTGAATAGCATGAATAGTATTGTCTAGGTTAACTTTATAACGACGTTTATTGCCTTGGATGAAGCCCTGAAGAAAAGTTTGAAAACCGTCAACGCGTTTATCTTTCGAGTAAACTCTCTGACAGCCAATTAACTGAGTTTTATCAATTTTTTGTATGTTTTTAACTTCAAATTGAAAACTTTTTTCTTTACCAAATTGAAATTCGTCTTCGAGACCTCGAAACCGAATACTTATATGTTGTCCAACCGTAATTGTATTTTTGAAATTAAAGCGAAACTTACACCCTTCAACACTGATATCTGAACTCGTACACTCGTATTCATTTTTATCGTTTTCAAGCAGTATGTCTAAGGTAATAGCAAAATTCATTCGCTCTTCACTACGATTATGATACGGACCAAAAGTAAACAAACTTGCTGGGTACTGCGTTTTTTCAAAGGTCTTACTGACTTTAGTCGTCTCAACTTGTACCGGTTTACCCATGTTACTTTTTTCTTTTTGATATATAACCCGAAAGTTATTTTCAGTGTTCATTACTGCTTCGTAAACACCAAAAGTATATCCCTGATAAAAACCTATATTTTCTTGATAAACTTTAATCGCAATATCATCAAGATAGTGAACGCGTCCATCATGCTCAAAAGATCGACATTCACCATCAACATGACCACGCAAATCGATTAAACGCGTACATGCAACAGCTAAACGCTTGAGCTCCATTTTAAGCAAAAAGCGCTCTGTTTTCGGGATATGTTGAGTCATCGCAGAAAAATTTGTTTCAAAATCGTTCTTTAAAACCTTCCCACGAAACTGTTCAATTATCTTTTGGTACTTTAAAAAATCTGTAGTCATATCTGCTTTAATTTCTTTTAGTAACACTTGTGATATGCAATGAATTGAAAGAAATAATCATTTACTTTCTATGTAGTAAATCTACTATAAATTAATTTGTAATGAAATAACATCAGTAAGAAATATCATTAAAAATAATGTGTTATCTAGATAATAGCTTATATAAAAATAATAAAGCAAAAATTATGCCCAGTAAGGGAAGTGGTTATGAAAAAATAAACTAACATCTATAAGTATAGTTAGTAGGATCCAGTGTATACGCGGGCTTGAACAGTAAATCAACGATTTAGGATACAAGAATAGAGGTGAATTTAATTTGGCTAGGTAAGCCGAACACAATAACAATTTTCCGTATTTATCACAAAAAATCGGCAAGAATTAAAAAGTACAAACATTTGACACTATCGCGCCTAGTAAGAGAAGACGATTTTTATCTAAGTCGCCTAATTCTATCCTATGATGATTAAGCGATGGTATTAAACAGTTCGCTGTAAATTTATAATAACAATAACGCGCATAGACACATCTGCGGACTTCAATGATTTACCACTTTTCAACAATCTTGCACTTAGTGTTACACCCATCATAATCGCGACTAAGTAATAACTAAGCACTTCTTTAAGACGTTTACACATGCTAGCTATCACCTAAATTACGCAGTGATTTAACCTATATAGTAATGCTCATCTAAGTTTATAGTTGAGTACTGCAAAAGCGCTCATCACCCCGGGTAACAATGACTTAGAAGATGAATATTCAGGTAAGCTTTGTCGATACTTGTAGTCGTTTATTAACTGCGCATACCTGCAAGTATGCTATCGAGCTTGTTAATCATATAATTTTTAATCGTAGGCGAAATGTAGCATTGGAGGGGATGGTAATTCTTATTATGAATAAGTTAAGTGTGGCTTAGCAAGTTATTGGTGTTGTAAATTAATAACCAATTTTATTAAAATCATTAGTGTTAAACAGTATCCACAGTTAGCAGATACTGATTATGTTTCTCAAGCTAAAATAAAAGTGTTACTCAGCTAGATAATTTTAATATCAATCATTTGCTCTTTAGCCGCAGCAATACGTTCGCGCTCTTGGCGTTTCTCACAAGGGTTATCGCAATTACACGACTTATCAATACCCACTGTCGCTAATCCGCCGCAACTGCCTGCTAATGACTTTTGTTGAAAGATATAGCCAACCGACATAGCAACAACAACTACAAGGAAAAAACCTAAAGTGATCATAAATATCATCATAAACTAACCTACTTATTTTCTTTATCTATTAAGATGAATAAACAGTAACTCGCTTTAACCAGTTACTTTAAATACTGCATGAATTTTACCGTGCTTTGCTCAACAAAGCCATGCTCTGTCTTAGCAATAATGTAAGCAGCTATACCATTTTTCTCGGCAAAGTCGATGGCTTTTACTTCACCCATAACCATCATCGCGGTAGACAGACCGTCTGCGGTCATAGAAGACGGATGAATGACCGTTACTGAGACTAACTTATGATTGATGGGTTTGCCCGTCGCTGGATCAATAATATGTGAAAAACGTTGACCATCTTTGGCTTGGTGATAATTACGGTAATCGCCTGATGTTGCCACTGCATTGTCTTTTGGAATGATCACTTGATAAACAGAGCGATGCTCACCACTTGCATCCTGAATAGGCTTCTCTATCGCGACATGCCAAAGTTCACCGGTGTGTTTAAAACCTTTTAAACGCATTTCTCCACCAATTTCTATTAGGTAATTATTAATGCCTTTTTCTTCTAAATATTCTGCGACTAAATCGACCCCATAACCTTTGGCAATGGTTGATAAATCAACATAAAGGCTAGGCGTTTTTTTAGAAAGTTTATTCCCGTCTAACACCAGCTTTGACAAACCTATTTGTTGGCGCGCTAACAGTAAATCCTCCGCCGTTGGTATAGTATTTGGACGATATTCTGGGCCAAATCCCCAAAGGTTGACTAAAGGCCCGACAGTAATATCAAGATTGCCTTCACTTAATTGCCCCAAGCGAATCGCTTCTTTAATAACGCGTTGTAACCCAACAGATATTGCAACAGGCGTAAGTGATGTCGATGTGTTAAATCGTGATAATTCAGAGTCAACGATATAGGTCGACATTTCTTGATTTAATTGCACCAATAGTGCATCAATGCCTGTATGGACTTGTTTAGTATCAATCGCATTATTCTCGATGACCACTTTAATATTATACGTAGTCCCCATAGTACGACCTTGCAACAAGACTTCTTGCTTACTTAAATCACTACTTGGAAAGCAACCGGCAAAAAACACCAGCATAAAACTGATCATCAATACTTTTACTTTAATCATTTTGATACCTATAAATTTATTATTTAGGTAAAACGTCTAGGGAAAACGTCTTATATAAATAATAAAAGACGACCAAAGTCGTCTTTTATTTGAAGCTTTCATTCATTGAGTAAATGTTTAATTTAAACCCTGTATATTGCCTTTAGTTCGAGAAGGCTGCGCGGAGTTGACGTTAGTCAATGAGCACAGCCGACGACGAAATAAAGCCAATAGGCAAGTTAAAATAAACGATTAGCCGCCGAAGTCATCTAGCATGATGTTCTCGTCTTCTACGCCTAAATCTTTAAGCATATGAATAACAGCAGCATTCATCATTGGAGGACCACACATGTAGTACTCACAATCTTCTGGTGCTTCATGATCTTTTAAGTAGTTTTCATAAAGTACATTATGAATAAAACCTGTCATGCCTTCCCAGTTATCTTCAGCTTGTGGGTCTGATAACGCAACATGCCATTTGAAGTTATCATTATCAGCGGCTAAACCATTGTAATCATCTTCATAGAACATTTCACGTTTAGAGCGAGCACCATACCAGAACGACATTTTACGTTTAGATTGTAAACGTTTAAGTTGATCAAAGATGTGCGAACGCATTGGCGCCATACCAGCACCACCACCGATAAACACCATTTCATTATCTGTTTCTTTAGCAAAAAACTCACCAAACGGACCAGAAATAGTGACTTTATCGCCAGGCTTAAGGCTAAATATATATGATGACATTTTACCTGCTGGTAAATGTAAACGTCCTGGAGGAGGCGTAGCAATACGCACGTTAAGCATAATAATGCCTTCTTCCTCTGGATAATTAGCCATTGAGTAAGCACGTAACGTTGGTTCATTAACTTTTGATTCAACATCAAAAAAGCCAAAATGGTTCCAATCGCCTTTGTACTGATCATCAATATCAAAATCACTATATTTCACATGATGAGCTGGAGCTTCTATCTGTATATAACCACCGGCTTTAAACGGAACAGATTCCCCATTGGGTATTTGAAGTTTAAGTTCTTTAATGAAAGTTGCTTGGTTATCATTAGAGATAACTTCACATTCCCATTGTTGAACACCGAAGATTTCATCTTCTACTTCAATAACCATGTCTTGCTTAACAGCAACCTGACAGGCTAAACGACAACCTGTTTTAGCTTCACGCTTAGTGATATGACCCGTTTCAGTTGGTAAAATATCGCCACCACCTGAATGTACGTCAACACGACATTGACCACAAGTACCACCACCACCACAAGCAGAAGGAATAAAAATCCCTTGATCTGCTAAAGCGCCAAGAAGCTTGCCACCAGCAGCGGTTACTACTGATTTATTTGGGTCACCATTTATACTAATTGTTACGTCACCTGAAGAGACTAACTTAGATTTAGCAAACAAAATAACTAAAACTAATGCTAGCACTATCGCGGTAAACATCGATATGCCGAGAATGATTTCCATCGACTTTTCCTTAAATTATCTAGGGCCTAAGTTCAAATTATTTTGGTAATAAGTGACTTAGACCGATATTTTTTAAAGTGAAATACCACCAAAAGAAAGAAAGCCAAAAGCCATCAATCCAGCGGAGATAAACGTGATACCTAAACCTTTCAAACCGTCTGGTACGTCAGAATATTTCATCTTTTCACGTATGGCAGCCAATAGTACAATAGCTAACATCCAACCAACACCAGAGCCAATGCCGTAAACAACACTTTCACCCAAAGTTAAGTTTTTCGCTACCATGAAAGAAACCGCACCAAAAATTGCACAGTTAACAGTGATTAAAGGTAAAAATATACCTAAGGCTTGATACAAAGCAGGAAAATATTTATCTAAAATCATTTCCAAAATTTGTACTAAAGCAGCAATAACACCGATAAAGGTAATAAATGATAAAAAGCTTAAATCAATTGAATCTTTCTGTTCAGTAATTCCCATCATGCTGTCTAAAGCACCTGGCGCTAAAATAGCTTGATAAATAATTTGGTTAGCTGGAACAGCTAAACCTAATACCACCACAACCGCAACACCCAGACCAATGGCTGTACTTACTTTCTTAGACACAGCTAAGAAAGTACACATACCCAAGAAGAAGCTTAACGCCATATTCTCAATAAATATGGTTTTAATAAAAATACTTAAATAATGTTCCATGGGGCTAATCCTTCTCTACTTGTTCTGGTTTCCACTGGCGTACAGCCCAGATGATTAAACCAATAATGAAGAATGAACTAAATGGTAAGACTAATAAGCCATTACCTTGGTACCAACCATCGTTTTGAACTAATTTAAACACTTCAATACCAAAGATCTCACCAAAACCAAATAATTCACGGAAAAAAGCAACAATCATCAAAACTGCGCCGTAACCTAAACCGTTACCAATACCATCTAAAAAGCTAACACCCGGCTTTTCTTTCATAGCAAAGGCCTCTGCACGGCCCATTACAATACAGTTAGTAATGATCAAACCAATGAAAACTGACAACTCTTTCGACAACTGATAAGAGAAGGCTTTTAATACTTGGTCAACCACAATTACTAATGACGCTATAATCGCCATTTGCACAATAATACGCACACTTGATGGAATATGATTACGCACAAGTGAGATAAAAAAGTTAGAAAAGCCAGTAACTAGCATTACCGCTATGGTCATAACCAAAGCGTTTGCCATTGAACTGGTTACCGCTAGAGCAGAACAAACACCTAGTACCTGTAAAGCGATAGGGTTGTTATCTACAATAGGTCCAAATAGTACTTTTTTAGTATCTGAAGACATTAGTTCATCTCTCCTTCGCTAGCAACACTGCGGTATTTAGTAATAAAAGGTCCATAACCTTGCTCACCTAACCAAAAATGTAAGGTGTTTTGCACGCCATTACTGGTTAATGTAGCGCCTGACAATGCGTCAACGCCGTGAACATCACCGGCTTTAGCACCACCTTTAATCACTTTAATAGCCACTTCATCGCTATCATTGTAAATTTTCTTACCTGGCCATAAAGCTTTCCACTTAGGGTTAAGTACTTCAGCGCCTAAACCCGGAGTTTCCTTTAAGTCAGAATAAATAAGACTACGAACGGTATTTAAATCTGGCGCTAAACCAATATAACCGTACATTAAGTCCCACAGCCCTGAACCAACAATAGGTAAAACTAAAGTATTTAGCTGACCTTGCTCGTTATTAACTAAGTAAACAACAGCGCGGTTAGCACGGCGATTAATACCTGCGGTATCGTTAGTAAGCTTTGAGCTTTTAGCAGCATTACGAGCGTCTGCACGTTCGTCAAATATATCGGTGTTACCTTCAATAATTTCCCCTGAATCTAGGTCAATCATTTTAGCAACAACATACTTGTTGTAAGTACCAACAATATCAGTACCTGCTTTTTCTAATAAGCCGGAAGCTTCAAGAATTTTAGTTTGCTTATCAAGTAGTTTATTAGCTTGTTGTAACGGTTTTAAGCTAATCGCAGCAACAGAGACTAACGCAGCACAAACCAGACAAACTAAAAACACAAAGCCGATTGTTTTAATTGGAGTTTCTTTATTACTAGACATTACGAGCGAGCCTCCGTTTGATATTCCCTTGAACAACAAAATAGTCGAAAAGAGGGGCGAATAAATTAGCGAATAAAATAGCTAACATAATTCCTTCAGGGTATGCCGGGTTAACTACACGTATGAGTACAACCATTACACCAACTAATGCACCAAACCAGTATTTACCCGTATTAGTAAAAGACATAGTGACAGGGTCAGTAGCCATAAACATCATACCAAAAGCAAAACCACCTGTGACTAAATGCCAGTACCATGGCATAGCAAACATTGCGTTAGTATCGCTACCAATACTGTTAAACAGTAATGAAGTGAACACCATTCCGGCGAAAACACTTAAAACAATACGCCACGAAGCAATACCTTTATACAGAATGTATGCACCACCTAGGAAAATAGCAGCTGTTGATACTTCACCCATAGAACCTGGGATAAAGCCCAAGAATGCATTCCACCAGTTAGTATTGATTGCAAAATCAACCGATCCTGGAATGGCTGCTGCTGCTGCACTTAATGGTGTCGCACCTGAGTAACCATCAATAGCAACCCAAACAGCATCACCTGATAATTCACCTGGATAAGCAAAAAACAGAAATGCACGACCCGCTAGCGCAGGGTTCAAGAAGTTTTTACCTGTACCACCAAAGATTTCTTTAGCAATAACAATACCGAAAGTAATACCAATAGCAACTTGCCATAATGGAATTGTTGCAGGTAAGATCAAGGCAAACAAGATTGAACTAACAAAGAAACCTTCGTTAACTTCATGCTTGCGTACTGAAGCAAAGAGAACTTCCCAAAAGCCACCAACAATAAAGGTAGTCGCATAAATAGGTAAGAAGAACATTGCTCCATAAAGCATCATACCGAAGACACTCGAGTCAGCAGATAAGCTACCTCCAAGGAATTCGAACAAGCCTACTTGCCAAGTATCAGGTAAAGCATAACCAGCAGCTAAAGCATCAGCTGCTTGAAAACCAATGTTGTACATACCAAAAAACATAGCAGGAAAAACAGCTAACCATACCGTTATCATGATGCGTTTTAAGTCAATGCTGTCACGAACGTGAGTAGCACCTTTGTTCACTTGACCAGGAGTAAATAAACCGGTGGCTACAGCTTCATACAAAGCGTACCACGTTTCTAGCTTACCGCCTTTTTCAAATTGCGGTTCAATATCTTCAATAAACTTTTTCAAGCCCATGTCTAACCTTCCTTCTCTATTGTGGTTAGGCATTCACGAAGAATAACGCCGTAATCTGTTTTGCCAGGGCAAACAAATGTACATAAGGCTAAATCTTCTTCATCAAGCTCTAAAGCACCAAGTTGCTGCGCGCTGTCGGTATCACCGGCACATAAATCACGCAATAACATTGTTGGGAGAATATCTAATGGCATCACACGTTCAAAGTTACCAATTGGCACCATGGCACGAGGACTACCGTTAGTTGTAGTGGTCATATTGAATAATTTCTTTGGGAAGAAATGAGACATATATGCACGTGTTACCGAGAATTTATTAGGTCCAGGATACATGTAACCAATAAACTCTTTTTCGCGACCTTCTAAAATCAACGAAATTTGCACATGGTAGCGACCTAAATAAGCGTGAACACCTTTTGCTTTTGCTCCTGAAAGTAAAGAGCCCGATATAATACGTAATTCACCGTCGGCAAATTCACCAGCGATTAATTCGTCAGTATTTGCACCTAAAATAGTACGCACTAAACGAGGGTTTTTAGCAGCAGGACCAGCAAGTGAAATAATACGGGTGTTATTTAACTCACCAGTAGTAAATAACTGTCCAAAAGCAATCACGTCTTGATAGCCTAAGTTCCACGAAGACTTCTCTGCACTAACCGGCTTTAAAAAGTGCATGTGTGTGCCAACTAATCCAGCAGGATGTTTTCCTGCAAATTCGTTAACTTGCACATTAGCTTCGACGGGAATATTAGCACCCGGCGCTTTACTAACAAACACTTCACCACTCGTTAGACGAGTAAGTATTGTTAAGCCATTTTTAAAGGCTTCACTTTGTTCATTAATAATCACTTCAGGGTTAGCGGCTAGCGGATTAGTATCCATTGCACTAACAAAAATGGCGGTTGGCGTTGAATCAACGGCAGGAACTTTACTAAATGGACGTGTACGCAATGCTGTCCACAAACCTGAATTAACAAGGTTATCAACAACATCTTGACGTTTTATTGAGTTAAGTTCATTCGCTGTGTATGAAGGAAATGTAATTTGCTCATCGCCGTCAATTTTAATAACGACTGATTGCAAAACACGTTTTTCACCACGGTTGATTTCTTTAACAACACCGGCAGCATGAGCTGTGAATTTAACGCCAGGGTTCTTTTTATCTTCAAAAAGAATCTGACCTTTTTTAACACGATCATCCACTTTAACAAACATGGTTGGTCGCATACCCACAAACTCTTCACCTAATGCTGCAACGGTTTTGATGGCGTTGCCATCATGGATTACCTGCTGGGGAGAACCAACGACAGGAACATCCAGACCTTTTTTTATTGTAATCATAAACACATGCACTACTTTTGATGGGAGTATCAAAACCAATCATCTACTTACCTAAACAAACTATTTTACGATGACTTGTAATCAATATTATTTAGGTAAAGCAAATTATCGATTTCAGTGTATTTCAGTAAGTACTTCTTTCTTGGCAACAAAGGAAGTTGCTTTAGAATAAAAAAGACCCACTGGCTCTAAGTTAAAATTTCTAGCGCGATTTTAACACAAAAACTCTAAGGCTATCTACGATCTCAGTTACTTAAATTACAAATTAGTTGAATATTATTGATTTCGCTCATTTATCAGCCAAAAATTTTGTCAGACCTAAAAAAACCGACATTTTATGTCGGCTTTTTATTATTGATGCTAATCGTAAATAATGAAAGTTAATCGTTATAAAAGATGCTTAATTTCTGCCATTGTATCGACATCAGCTTCGTAATCAACACCTGCAACACTAAAGCCAAATAACTTTAAAAACTCTTGATGATAGCCAACATAGTCAGTTAACTCATCAATATTATCAGAATCAACGGTATTCCAAATGTCTGTCACGCGTTTTTGAACGCTATCTTCAAGCTCTTTATGATTTTGACGGTAACGATTTTTATCATCTAAGCGAGGTGTTTCACTGTAGATGTTATCAACAAATAGGTTCTGAATTTGTTCGATACACCCTTCATAAGTGCCATCTGCCTTCATCACCTTAAACATTGCTGAAATATAAAGTGGCATGATAGGTATTGCTGAACTCGCCTGCGTAACGACCGCATTTAATGAGGTAACATGGGCTTCGCCCTTAAGGTTAGCAGTAGCTTTGTTAATTGCCGATGCAGCACGGTCTAAATCTTCTTTCGCTTTACCTATGGTCGCTTTTCCGTATATTGGCCAAGTTAATTCTTTACCAATATAGGTATAAGCTACTGATTTAAATCCTTCTGAAAGAACGCCAGCCTCATTCAATGCCTTAATCCATAGTTCCCAGTCAGCGCCTCCCATTACATCAATGGTACCTTGTATCTCAGCTTCATTTGCTGCTTCAACAGAAATTTCATCAATAACACGCTTTGAGGTGTTTAGGTTTTTAGTGGTTACACTTTGACCAATAGGTTTAAGCGTCGATGAATAAACTTCACCGGTATCTGGATCAGTTCGACGAGGCGAAGCAAGTGAGTAAACGATTAGATCAATTTCACCTAATTCAGCTTTAATGGTTTCAATAGCCTTTGCTTTAATTTCATGTGAAAACGCATCACCATTAATATTTTTAGACCAAAGCCCCTCTTGTTCAGCAGCCTTTTGAAACGCCGAAGTATTGTACCAACCTGCACTGGCTGTTTTCTTTTCAGTGGGCGGTTTCTCAAAGAAAATACCTAATGTTTTAGCATTATTACCAAATGCGGCGGTTATACGTGACGATAAGCCATAACCAGTAGATGAACCAATAACCAAAACATTTTTTGGCTTGGCATTAGCCTGTTGATGAGATTTTACATAAGAAATCTGCTCATTGACATGAGCTTCACAGCCCGCTGGGTGTGCATTTGTACAAATAAAACCACGAATTTTAGGTTTAATAACCATAAGAAGACCTTTTAATTAATACTATTTTTATCGCCAAACGACTCGGCAATTTAGTAATTATTCAATATTTATTGCGACATAAATTTAAAAATTGTCGCATAGTTTACGCTACTAAAAAGAATACGAGGTATGACCAGTAAACATTTACCTCAAAATAAAGGATTAAAGCCGCTAGCTATTTTAATAAAAAACATCTGCCTAAACACGGCCATCAGCTTTTAACGTATAAACAGCGCCTAACATAATGACCCTAGCATGGAAGTACAATGCAAAATCTTGTACCGCATCCCAGCAACATTAAAGTTAAATCGCAACACCACAATGAGCAAAGTAAATCACACCATCAGTCATAATAATCCTGAAATGATTGTTTCGAGTTATCGGTGACCCATCAATAACCTTGTTAGCTAAATTAACCCATTAAGTGACATAGCTGTTGCCAAATATTATTCATTTTACATAGATAATGATAAGAGTAAATAACAGGTATTTCACGAAAAGTGAATACAATTATGAGGGTAGAATAAATTAGGGGTAAAATTACGAATCATGGTTAGCTAGCGTTTTACCCAATTTATTTGCAAAAGTTACGCTGTTTTTTTACCACCACCTAAGCATTTAGGCGACAAAGGGGTATTATCTGCATAATACTTGTCCCACTCATCTTTGGTATAAGTATGAAGCGCTAACGCATGTATTTTTTCGGCAAGCTCTGTTGAAAGTAACGAATTAATGGCTCGGTGACGTTTAATTAAGCGCTCTCCGATAAAGTCGTCGGTAACAATAATCACTTTAAAATGAGATTCACTGCCCGGTGCAACATTATGCTGATGGCTTTCATTAATAACATCGAGATGTATTGGAGAAAATGCGGAAAGAAGTTTTTGTTCTATTACAGCTTCAATGGTCATTATTAAATCCCTGATGTGTTTTTCTGTAGTGGAGTAATTTTAGTTTGTTACAGACAATATGCCATCAGTCTGGATGGCTATAGTCGTTTCATTGGCATTAATGGTGAGTAAACAGTTGCCATTATTGATAAAAAAAAATTCATTTATTTATAAAATAGTTTTTAAGCGCCCAAGGCAACTATCACTGGCTCAATTCCCTATATTTTGTCACAATAGCTGACATTCTTCTAGGTGAAAATCGAACCTCTTTATTATGATCAGCCCTTTTATTGTTAACGCAGATGGCGTTTATGACAAGAACCTTTTTTTAGATCGCTACCCCGTTGGTCAAGTTAACCGTGCACTAGTTGCTTGGGATTCAGCCGACGAGTATTTAATTAATTATGTTAATGAGCAAAGTTTAGCGGATAGCCAGCACAACTTACTAATTTTCAATGATAGCTTTGGCGCTATTACTGCTAACTTTACTCAGTCAAATGTGACTACGGTTTCCGATTCTTGGATAAGCCACCAAGGGTTAAAATATAATATTGAGCAAAACGGTTTGTCGCTTGACAATATTAGCCAAATAACAAGTTTGGATGACCTACCCGATAATATTACCGTGGTGTTGTACAAGATACCTAAAAGTAAGTCATTAATGATCGATCAACTTTTATCGATTAAAGCTAAATATAATCAAGAACTTATTTTTATTGCTAGCGATAAAGCCAAAGATATCCATAGCTCGACGTTAAAATTATTTGAAAAATATTTAGGGACAACAAAAACGTCTTTAGCGGTAAAGAAAGCACGTTTAGTATTCTCTCAACTTGATAACCAGCAAGTTTTATCTTCACCTTTTCCAACAGTTTGGCCGTTAGAAGATAGCGCTTTTATTATCAGTAATCATTCAGGGGTTTATGCTCGTGAAAAACTTGATATTGGTGCTCGCCACTTTATTAAGCACCTTCCTGAAGTCAAAGCAGGTAGTCGTGTTATTGACTTAGGCTGCGGCAATGGTGTGATTGGTTTAGCCGTACTGGCAGAGCAACCCCAGGCATTAGTTACTTTTGTTGATGAATCTTATATGGCTGTTGATTCTGCAAAGACTAATATCAGTAAAAACTTACCAGAGCAACTCGAACAGTGTCAGTTCATGATAAATGACTGCTTAGCCGACATGGAGCCTAATAGTGTTGATTTGATTTTGTGTAACCCTCCTTTTCACCAGCAAAATGCAACCACAGACCATATCGCTTGGCAGATGTTTCGCGATAGCCATAGAGCATTAAAGAACGGTGGTGAGTTACGCATTATTGGTAATCGGCAACTCGGATACCATATTAAACTTAAACGACTTTTTGGTAATGAAAAACTCATTGCCAGCAATGATAAATTTGTCACGCTTTCATCAATAAAATAATGGAGTTAATCAGATCATGAAAAATATATTCATTAACAATAAAATTAAAACATTAGCCGCAACAACTTTACTGCTTGTACTGACGGCTTGTGCCAACAAACCCACTTACGTAGTTATTGCTCCAGATTTAAGCATAAATAATGGTGCATCTAGCCAAAGTGCTTATCAAAATAAACAAGCGAGTTTAACGGTCACTGATTTGCGAAGTGCCCAGCATGTTGTGCAAGTATTAAGAAAAGATGAAGCAGCAGAGGTTTATTCTAGTCAGCAACCATTAAACCGTATTGTTGAGGAAGCGTTAGCCGCTGAATTTAAAAAACAGGGCTTAGACATTAACGCTCAAGCGGGTAATGCAATTGAAATAATTATTGATAATGGCTTGAGCAGCGTGCAACAAGAAATGATGAAATATCAAGTTAACAATGAACTTGTGATCCGCGTAACTGTTAACAATGGCTCACAAACGTTGAGCAACACCTTTAAAGTTCGCGGAACTAGTGAAGGCCCATTGGGCGCAGATATTGCGGTATTAGAGCGAGACTTTAGTCAACAACTTACTCAGTTATTATCTCAAGTTATTAATAATATTGAAATTCAGCGTTTTATAAAGTAATTTTTAACAGCTCCTTTAAAAGAAGAAATGATAATGAAAGGTTTATTTTTTTTACTTATATTTTTATCTGGCACTGTATCAGCGAATAATATTGCCATTGATCCTAATAACTTATTTCCAAAAGTGAAATTAGAAACATCAAAAGGAGTCATCATTGTTGAATTAGACCGCATTCGTGCGCCATTAACTGTTGATAATTTTTTAATGTATGTGGTTAAAGGTGAATACAACAATACGATTTTTCATCGTATTGTCTCAGACTTTATCGTACAAGGCGGTGGCTATGATGAGGACTTCAATTTTAAAAAAGTCACTGAAAATATTGTTAATGAATCAGGTAATGGTTTAAAAAATGAACGTGGCACTATTGCTATGGCAAAAGAAAATCGCCCACACACCGCAAATCGTCAATTCTTTTTTAATATGGCTGACAATAAAAGTTTAGATCCAGGCCGTCGCTGGGGATATACCGTATTTGGCGCCATTATTGAAGGTCAGGCAGTTGTTGATGCTATGAATTTAGCTAAAACACACTATAGCGATGCGATGGGCTGGGACGATGTGCCCGTAGAACCTATTACCTTAATTAAAGCCACTTTATTACCAGAAGAATAAATTTATCCAATAAAATTTCAGCTGTAAATTATAGTCAGGAGGCAATATTTCTGACTATAATAATGCCATAATAAACATTCTTTTTTGTACGTTCTTACAATTAAATGAAAATTAAATTGCCTACACCTTTGACAAACTGTTTTTAATCTACGATATATAAGGTAGTAAATAAACAATAACAACTATTTTCACCATTTCAATAAAGTGGTAGCTACTTTCCTACTCGAATGATTTAAATACGAAAGTGAACTGAGGGTGCCATGATAATTGAGCCGTTTATCAACGAAAAAACACAACAAATAGCTTACTATATTAAAGCTGTGATTAACCAATCATTGCATTATACCGAACTCGACACATTCATCCTTGATACCATGGAGGAATGGACATTGCTCAAGGTAAATGATGAAATGCCGAGTAGTGCAAAAGAGCGCGTTTTTTGGCACTTAGTCCATGAGATGAGTTTACATGGAGCACAATCACTGAGCCATGACTTGTATTTTAAAAGTGAAATAACGACCTGTTTAGATTTCTTCACAGGTACTGGCAGTTATCCTATTGACTGTATTGGCTGGCGTCCGTTACCTTAGGCTAACGTTAGTAAAATCCTCGACACTTGCTCACAGAACTCAAGAATAAACTTCTGTTTTCAATAACATTTTGATAGCCTATGCCTACTAAGATTTTTGTAGGCAATTGCATGACCACTCAACAAACATTCAAAGAAGCTATTCTCAATAAAAGAATGTTGATTTGTATCTTCACCGGATTCACTTCGGGCTTGCCGTTATTTATTTTATATCAACTGGTACCTGGTTGGTTAAGATCAGAAGGAGTAAGTCTAGTTGAGATAGGTTTATTCTCATTAATTGGCATTCCTTATGTTTGGAAGTTTATTTGGTCTCCATTGATGGACAGGTATTCTTTTCCGATGCTAGGTCGACGTCGAAGCTGGATGTTCGCTACGCAAGTTTTATTACTCTTCTCAATCGCTGGTTTTGGTTTTATAGACCCTACTATAAATATTTGGTCTGTCGCTTATCTAGCCGCTGCTGTTGCTTTTTTTAGTGCAAGCCAAGATATTGTTCTTGATGCTTATCGCAGGGAGTTATTGCAAGAACACGAACTGGGCTTAGGTAATTCTATCCATGTACAGGCTTACCGTCTATCTGGCTTAGTGCCGGGCTCGTTAGCTTTTATATTGGCTGACCATATCAGCTGGCAGTCAGTTTTTCTTATTGTTGCTGCGTTTATGCTCATCGGTATTTTACTGACCTTATGTATTAAAGAGAGTAAAAGCGAACATCTTGCTCCTAAAACATTACATGATGCTGTTGTATTGCCTTTTAGAGATTTTATTTCACGAAAAGGTTTTAAAAGTGCCTTACAAATTCTCATTTTTTTATTTTTATACAAATTAGGCGACAGTATGGCTACAGCCCTGCAAACTCCCTTTTTTATAGACTTAGGCTTTACTAAAACAGAAATTGGTGTGGTTGCTAAAACAGCGTCGCTTATTGCGATGACTATCGGGCTTGCTGTTGGCGGCATTGTAATGATAAAGCTCAGTATAAATAAGGCATTATGGTTGTTTGGCTTTGTGCAAATCATCAGCATATTAGGCTTTGCCGCTTTAGCAGAAATAGGTCATAATACTTACGCTCTAGCTTTTGCGATGGGCTTTGAATACTTAGGTGTTGGTTTAGGTACTGCTGCATTTACTGCCTTTATAGCAAGAACAACCAACCCCGCTTTTGCTGCAACGCAATTTGCACTCTTTACGGCGCTAACCGCTTTGCCTCGGACCTTTGCCAATGCAACAACTGGCCTTATTGTAGAGCAAATAGGTTGGACATCGTTCTACTTTCTTTGTACTTTCCTCGCGATCCCAGGAATGCTTATGTTATTTAAAGTTGCTCCTTGGAGCGAAAAAGTCCCTTTCGAAACAAAAAATAAAACCGAGGAATTAATATGATTAAACTGTTCTTTCTACTCCCTATTATCATGTGCCTTTTTTGGTGGCGATATCTAGATGCTAAAGGCTTTAGTGTAAAAGAAGGTGTGAAAGGTTTTGCTTATATTATTGCTTTAAATACCGTACTCATTGGATTTTTAGTGGTAATGATATACGTTACTCACGGATGACGACTGCTGATATCCTGATACCAAATCCATCGTTATGAGACCACCTCAGTCAACCAGATACCGCCTCAGTCATCCTAATAACACCTCTGTCATCCTGATAACAACTCCGTCATCCTGATACCACATCCGTCATCCTGATACCACATCCGTCATCCTGAACTTGTTTCAGGATCTCGTCGTTGACCACACAAAAAGCAGATACTGAAATAAATTCAGCATGACGGCAAAGGGATAAACCTCAGTCATTCTGATAACACCTCCGTTGTCCTTCATCCTGATACCACACCCGTCATCCTGAACTTGTTTCAGGATCTCATCGTTGACAACACAAAAGCAGATACTGAAATAAATTCAGTATGACGGTAAAGGGATAAGCCTCAGTCATTCTGATACCCCCTCCTTCATCCTGATACCACATCCGTCATCCTGAACTTGTTTCAGGATCTCGTCGTTAACAACACAAAAAGCAGATACTGAAATAAATTCAGCATGACGGTAAAGGGATAAGCCTCAGTCATTCTGATAACACCTCAGTCATTCTGATAACACCTCCGTCATCCTTATGACGTGTCCGTCGTCATCCTGATACCACATCCGTTATCCTGAACTTGTTTCAGGATCTCCTCATAAAAAACACATAAAAAAAGCTTACTCAAAAAATGAGTAAGCTTTTAGAATTCAATGTTTTTAAAGTAGTGTTTAAAAAACTGAACGAAATGATGAGCGACCGCTACGACGAGTAGAGCGTCGGTTTCTCATACGACTATGAAGTTCGCGACGTTTAGAATCTAGCCACTCTTCACGAGTCACTGTAGCATCACCACTACGACCTTCTTCTCGGCTACGATAAGCACAAAACTCTAGAAACGCTTCAATATCGTCTTTCAGTTCTTCGGCAACTAATTCAATCATGATAGCGTCGTCTAAAAAGCCTAATACAGGAATATGGTCAGGTACTAAATCTTCTGGATCACTAAAATAAGCCAATGCACTTAGCACATCACTGCGCTCTTCTGCTGGAATTTTCCATTCAGAGTCTTCTATCATCGCCACTAAAGTTTCTAGTTTTTTAATGCGCTCGCTGACAAATTCTGGAACACTTCCTTTAATATCTTGGCTAATACTCTTAGCGTTACTTAAAATAACTGCTTCACTAAGTTTTGCAGCTCCTGATTGTGCTTTACGCATTACATCACGGAAGTGGTCTAAGTCTGACTCTGTTAATTCAAATTTAACTTCAAACGCCATTATAATTCTCCTGTATTTGGCTTTTCTATTACTACACTTTGTTTATTATTTACTTTTTTGCATAATAGTAAACATAGTACATTCAACCCTATTTTTCTTATTAGAGTAAATTTAGCAGATAGTTATACAAACAGCACGCAGTTAACTCAATTAATTTGTAAATATTTATAACTTTTCATTCACACTTTTATAAACATAATGCTATGATTTTGTTCTATTGTTTGTATTTATTCTGAAACTTTTATGCAAAATACCGAGTTAGTTAAAAAAAATAGTGATCTTGATATCACGCCATCAGTCTCTGAACAGCCTGATACCATGAGAAGTTCAGCAAATAACAATTGTGATAATTGTCATCAGCCACTCAACGGTCCTTTTTGTGGTCAGTGTGGTCAACATGCAGAATCAACATTGAAATATTTTTGGGTGGTGATATTACACCTTCTTGATGATATTTTTAGTTTTGATTCTCGTGCCGCCCGAACTATATTGCCATTAGTTGCTCGTCCTGGTTTTTTAACTAATGAGTATATTGCGGGAAAACGCGTGCATTACGTGCCTCCGCTGCGTCTGTACCTTTTTGTGAGTATTGTCTTTTTTATTACCTTAAAATTTTTTGTGCTCTCAGACAGTAATACTCTTCTCGCGGTAAGCGACAATCAGACATCAATCACTCAAATCAAAGATCAGCTTGTTTTACTTGAAAAAAACAAGCTTAAAGCCATTGATGGCTCACCAGATAATACCGTTGATTTGTCAGAAACAACAAAAAGTATCGCAAAATTTGAAACCTATTTAACCGATATTAATAAAGATTACAGTATTGAAAAAAATAAACGGTTAATTGATATGACCAAAACACTTGTCGATTTAGAATTAAGACAATTTAAAGATGGACAAGCACTTAGCGGGAATAAAAAAGAACGTTATGATTTATTAACCTCAAATATTGCAAAATTTAAAAATGGTGAGGAACTAGATAATGTAGAAAAAACTTCTACGACCATAGGCAATAATGCCGATGGTACCTTGTCTTTTGATTTTTTAAGTGACGAGAATAATAAAAGCCTTAATGTGTTTACAAAGTCTTTGATCAAGAAAGCAGAAAATGCCTTCCGCTCTGATGCAACGCCACTAGTGCAAGAAGTTATTGGAAAATTACCGCAATTAATGTTTGTTTTACTACCTCTTTTTGCTGTTTTATTAAAAATAATGTTTATATTTTCCAAACGACTGTATATGGAACATTTAACGGTTGCCTTGCACAGCCATAGTTTTATTTTCTTTACTATATTGTTGGTAGAGTTACTAGATGTGTTTGCTGGCTATAGTGAAACAGTCCTCCCTGTACTTACTGGCTCGATTGAATTTGCCAGTAAAGCCTTATTAATTTGGATCCCGATATATTTATTTATCATGCAAAAGCGCGTCTATAAACAGGGTTATTTTTTGACCTTTATCAAATATTCGTTTATCGGCACCGCCTATATGATACTTATTGGCTTCACAGGTGTAATTGCCTTCGTTTGGGGCTTAACAGATATTTAACTAACAGTTTCAGTTACCCTGCCCTGATATAAGCCCGTTATGCTGATCTGGATTCCGTCAACCAGATACCGTATCCGTCGTCATCCTGATATCACCTCCGTCATCCTGAAAACTCACCCGTCATCCTGAACTTGTTTCAGGATCTCGTCGTTAACAACACAAAAACAGATACTGAAATAAATTCAGCATGACGATAAAGGGATAAGCATCCGTCATCCTGAACTTGTTTCAGGATCTCGTCGTTAACAACACAAAAAGCAGATACTGAAATAAATTCAGCATGACGGTAAAGGGATAACTAGACACTGTTAGTCTGAACCCTGGCTATTATTTTGATTCTAACTTCATCATCCTAAAACCATCTCCGTCATCCTGATACCACCTCCGTCATCCTGAACTTGTTTCAGGATCTCGTCGTTAACAACACAAAAGCAGATACTGAAATAAATTCAGCATGACGGTAAAGGGATAACTAGACAAAGTTCAACTAAGCGCAACCTGGTATTTTGATATTAGCTTCATCAACCAGATAACACCTTCGTTCTTTCTAAACAGAAAAGCCGGATAAGTGATTAACTTATCCGGCTTTTATAAATTTAAAGAACGCTTCTAAAAGCGTTCTTTATAAAGGTTACTCAGCTAAAGGACGCATATGAGGGAACAAAATAACATCTTTGATCGTTGGTGAGTCAGTAAACAACATCACTAAACGGTCAATACCAATACCTTCACCCGCAGTTGGCGGTAAACCATATTCAAGCGCTTGAATATAGTCTTCATCATAATGCATCGCTTCATCGTCACCAGCATCTTTGCCTTCAACTTGGTTACGGAAACGTGCTGCTTGGTCTTCTGCGTCATTAAGCTCAGAGAAACCATTCGCTAATTCACGTCCACCAACGAAAAATTCAAAACGGTCAGTAATAAATGGGTTGTCATCATTACGACGTGCTAATGGTGAAACTTCCCAAGGGTACTCTGTAATGAAAGTAGGTTGATCAAGCATATGCTCAGCAACTTCTTCAAATATTTCACAAATGTATTTACCTGGGCCCCATACTTTTGATGCTTCAGTTTCTTTAACACCAACAGTTTTGGCCATAGTTTTAAGTGCGTCGAAGTTTGCTTCTGGATTACGTAAAATGTTTTCGTCTAGGTCGTTACCGTATAATAAAATAGCATCAACCATAGATAAGCGCGTAAACGATTTTCCAAAGTCATAAAATTTCTCTTCCACGACTTCGCCATCACTATTTTTAACTGTGTTACGAATAACAGAGCTACCTAGTACGTTTTCAGCAAGAGTACGTAACATATCTTCAGTGATATTCATTAAATCAATGTAATCGGCATAAGCTTGATAGAATTCAATCATAGTGAATTCTGGGTTATGACGTGAAGATAAGCCTTCGTTACGGAAGTTACGGTTAATTTCAAATACTTTTTCAAAACCACCAACGACTAAGCGCTTCAAATAAAGCTCAGGGGCAATACGCATATACATTTGAATGTCTAAGGCATTATGAAAAGTTTCAAAAGGTTTAGCCGTTGCGCCACCGGGAATAGTTTGTAGCATTGGCGTTTCAACTTCCATAAAACCACGAACAGTTAAAAACTGACGAATACCTTCAACAATTTTTGAACGTATAAGGAAAGTATTACGCGTTTCTTCATTGATGATTAAATCAACATAGCGTTGACGATACTTAGTTTCAACATCAGATAAACCGTGGAATTTTTCAGGTAACGGACGCAATGACTTAGTGAGTAATTGATATTCGTCCATATTGACATATAAATCGCCTTTACCAGACATATGCATAGTGCCGGTAACACCGATAATATCGCCGATATCTAAAGTGCCCCAACGCTCTTTAATATCTTTTTGCACTGTTTTATGTGCATAAGCTTGGATGCGACCAGACATATCTTGTAGTACCAAAAATGGCCCACGCTTAGCCATAACTCGACCAGCAATACTATAGGTTGCGGTTTCAGCTTCAAGTGTTTCTTTATCTTTCTCACCATGCTCAGCTTGTAAATCAGCAGCGTAGTGTTTTCGGTCAAACTTGTTTGGGTGGCCATTAGCCGGACAGTTTTCACGAATTTTCGCTAATTTACCGCGACGTTCGGCGATTAATTTGTTTTCATCTTGCTGATTTACTTGTGCTTGGTCGGTCATTTTTTTTCTCGTTAACTTTTTAAGTTTTGATTGTCGAACCTTGCCACGCAAGGCTCTTCTACTTTATAAACCAGATTTTAGGCTGGCTTCTAAAAATTTGTCTAAATCGCCATCTAAAACTGCTTGGGTATTTCGATTTTCAACGCCTGTGCGTAAATCTTTAATTCGGCTGTCGTCTAAAACGTATGAGCGTATTTGACTACCCCAGCCAATGTCAGATTTACCATCTTCTAATTCTTGCTTGCCTTCATTTTTCTTTTGCATTTCCATTTCAAAGAGCTTAGCTTTTAACAACTTCATCGCCGTTGCACGGTTCTTATGTTGGGAGCGGTCAGCTTGACAAGCGACAACAGCGCCCGTTGGAACATGGGTAATACGAATAGCTGAATCAGTTTTATTAACATGTTGACCACCAGCGCCCGAGGCACGAAAGGTATCAATACGTAAATCAGCAGGATTAATATCGATTTCAATATTATCGTCAATCTCAGGATAAATAAATGCCGAAGCAAATGAGGTATGACGACGACCACTGGAATCAAATGGTGATTTTCTTACTAAGCGATGAACACCTGTTTCTGTACGTAACCAGCCATAAGCGTATTCACCGGTATACTTAATCGTACACCCTTTAATACCGGCAACATCACCGTCAGTCACTTCAATCGCTTCTGTTTTATAACCGTGTGCTTCACCCCAACGCAAATACATACGCATTAACATTTCAGCCCAGTCTTGTGCTTCAGTGCCACCAGAGCCCGATTGAATATCTAAATAACAGCTATTTTCGTCATGTTCACCAGAAAACATCCGGCGAAATTCTAATTTTTCTAAACTTTTTTCTAGCGCTTGAATTTCATCGTTCGCATCGTTAAAGGTTTCTTCGTCGTCTTCTTCTAGAGCAAGTTCAACTAAACCTTCAACGTCTTCACAGCCTCGATCCATTTCATCAATGGTTTCAACGATGGCTTCAAGAGAAGAGCGCTCTTTACCGAGTGCTTGTGCTCGTTCAGGATCATTCCAAACTTCAGGTGACTCTAATTCACGCACCACTTCAACCAAACGTTCTGATCTTTGGTCGTAGTCAAAGATACCCCCGAAGCATATCTGTACGCTCGCGGATGTCTTTAATCTTGTTTAATACCGGGTTAGCTTCAATCATAGTTTATAATTTTACATCGCAAATTTGGCGTCAAGATGCACGCCCGAAAGAATAAAATAAAATAGTCGCGCATTATAGCGTAATTTCATCGCTAAATAAACGATTTAACTGACTAAACTGGCTGAAAATAAAGCAATGAATCGCCAGGCTTTTATTCAAGGTATTCCACAATAAATTGCACACTTTGCTTGCCACGAAATTCATTAATATCGAGACGATAAGCAAGGTGGACTTGTTGAGTTTGATGGTCAGGCCAACGGCTTAAGTCAACATTAAAAGCGATAGCATCAAAAACTTGCCCCGCTTTTTCAACAACCAGTTTCAGATGTTTCTGACCGACAATACGTTGCTGAACCAGCTTAAATTTATCGTCAAATAAAGGTTCGATAAAGTTTTGTCCCCAAGGGCCAGAATCACGTAATAGCTGAGCAAAAGATAAGGTCATTTCATTGGTGGGTAGTTCGCCATCGGAGGCGAGGGTACCTTTGAGATCGTCACTGCTTAACCAAAGCTCGGCATATTGATTTAATAAGCGCTGAAATTCTTCAAAGTTTTCTTCTGCTATTGATAAGCCAGCTGCCATGGCGTGGCCACCAAATTTAATAATGATATTTGGGTGCTGCGTGTCAATATGTTCCAGTAAATCTCTAATATGTAAACCAGGAATAGAGCGTGCGGAACCTTTAATTTCACTGGTTTTTCCTGTTTTCTCAAGAGAAAGGTCATCACTCGTGCCAGCAAAAACAATACTGGGTCGGTGATACTTTTCTTTTAAACGACCAGCAACAATACCGATAACCCCTTGATGCCAATCTTTTTGAAACAAAGAAATCGCGTGCGGTAAGTTATCATCAGAAAAATTTAAGCTTTTCAGCACTTGTTCTGCTTCTTGCTGCATGCCCTGCTCGATTTCTCGGCGCGACTTATTCAAATCATCAAGATCAGCAGCCATTACTCGAGCAGAAGCAAGGTCTTTGGCAAGCAAACAATTAATACCGTACGACATATCGTCTAAACGCCCTGCGGCATTTATTCTTGGACCCAAAGCAAAACCAAAATCACTAGCAACTATCTTTTTCTGATCTTTACCGGCTATTTCGAGCAACGCTTGAATGCCTGGGCGCGTAACTCCCGCACGAATTCTTTTCAAGCCTTGTTCAACCAAAATTCGATTATTGTTGTCAAGAGAAACAACATCGGCTACGGTCCCCAAGGCAACTAAGTCAAGGAGTTGAGCAATATTAGGCTCTGCTATTTTTTTGTCAACGAACCAGTTCTTCTCACGTAAATATTTACGCATTGCCATCATAAAATAAAAAGCAACACCAACACCCGCCAGCGCTTTACTGGCGAAGTCACAGCCAACTTGGTTTGGATTAATAATAGCGTCGGCATCAGGTAGTGTCATGCCCGGTAAGTGATGGTCGGTAACAATAACACCTAATCCTAAAGACTTGGCTTTAGCGACGCCGGCAACACAACTAATACCATTATCAACGGTTATTAATAGCTCAGCGCCTTGCTTAGCAGCTATTTCGACAATTTCAGGTGTTAAACCATAACCATATATAAATCGATTAGGTACTAGGAATTGATAATTATCACAGCCAAACAAACGTAAAGCTTCCATCATTAATGCAGTGCTAGTCGCACCATCTGCATCAAAATCCCCAATAATGGCAATGTTTTTATTCGCGACTAAGCCTTCATATAAAACCTCACAGCCTTGATTAATCCCTTTTAAACTTTCAATGGCACAGAGTTGGCTGACATTAAGTTCGAGTTCAATTGCCTTATCAATACCGCGGCTGGCATATATCTGCTTAATAAGTGGATGAAGATGATTGGGAAGATGGTTATCTTCAACTTTGACACGGCGTACTATTTGCTTTTGCATAAGGAGAGTTTCTGATGATTAATTCAAAGAGGTTAAGAGAGCAAAATGGCAGGCTATTTGGCCTGCCACTTAGGTTAAATCATTAACAAACGATTATAATTTATCCTGCCGCTTTCATCTGTTCAATTATAGCAACAAGCGCATCCGGTTCTTGATAGCCAGGTAACATCATACCGTTTTCTAAAATAACAGCCGGTGTGCCACTAACCCCAACTTGACGGCCAAAATCAAACTCATCTTCAATGGGTTTATCACATATACGTTGTGCAACATTTGAACCCATTTTAGCTTTTGTTAACGCATCTGCTGGATTTTCGTGACACCAAATAGAGCGTAAATCTTTAAAGCCTTGAGAATATTGACCCGAACGGTCTTTCACACCTGAACGAGGGTAAGCTAAATAACGTACCGTGATACCTTTTTCATTATATTCATCCATTTGTTCATGCATCTTACGGCAGTAGCCACAAGTGATATCGGTGAATACGGTAACAACATGCTTTTCATTTTTTGCTGGATAGACAATCATCGCATCAGCAAACTTGTCCAAACCATCAAGTCGAACTTGCGCTAAACTTGCTTCTGAATAATTGACAACCTTGCCGCCTAAACCATAAAGTTTACCTTGAATGAAAAATTGACCATCGGCACTCGCATAGAATAAACCTTGGTTAGTGATAAGTTCAACTAAACCAGGCATAGCTGATGGTTTAACAGCATCAATTTCTAGGCCTAACATTAAACTAAGCTTTGCTTTTAATTGAACCGCATCGAATTCGGTAGGATTATTGATGGTAGATGTGGTGGTTGAGGCGCTACTTGCAACCACAGTCGGCTGCTCTACAGCAAACACTAAACCAGCAACACCGATACAAACCGCCGTAAGGGCAAGGGAAATTTTCTTAAACATTAATGACTTCCTAAAAGTAGAACTAACAATCGGTAATCTCAGTGATTACACAAGATTAATTGAGCTATATAACATGACCGTTTCTTAGTGAGTAAAATTACAGGGAATTGAAATAAAATGCAATAAACCTAGTCATATCACTCTATTAATAAGTGTAAACAGCCACTTTATAACGATATATATATTTTACTGCCTTGATATAAACTATCTGTTAAACTCTCGCAAAAATAGTGACCCTAATGTTAATCGGTCAATATCTTACTTCTAAGCTCAAAAAAGATGCTAAAGGCTACCTCATGAAAATTGGTTTATTTTACGGTTCTACCACTTGTTATACTGAAATGGCGGCGGAGAAAATTCAACAATATTTTGCTGACAAAGCAAAGTTCAAGACAGAGTTCGACGTTGAATTGTTTAATATCAAAGAGACACCACTAAGTAAGATTGACGATTTCGATCTGGTTATCATGGGTATTTCTACTTGGGATTATGGTCAAATTCAAGAAGATTGGGAGGGCCACTGGGATGATATCGCGACTTTAGATTTATCAGGAAAAATTATCGCCCTTTATGGCATGGGTGACCAAATTGGTTATACCGAGTGGTTTCAAGATGCGCTGGGCATGTTGCATGAACAAGTCATCGCCCAAGATGGTTTTGTTATTGGTTTTTGGCCCAACCAAGGTTATGAGTTTGAAGCCTCTAAAGCGCTCACCGAAGATAATAGTCAATTTGTCGGTTTGGCATTAGATGAAGACAATCAATACGAACAAAGTGATGAACGTATTGCATTGTGGTGTCAACAAATTCAAAGAGAAATAGCTGAGATTATTGAAAGTGAATAAAAACTAAAAATAAATAGCTTTAGCTTTAGCTAAATAGCCTGTTTCGCTTTATAATTCACGGCAATATTATCCTGACCGAAATTATACTTTATGTTTGAGCAATTTGACCTAGATTCAGCACTACTAGGCGGCATTACAAATGCTGGCTATAAAAAACCAACATCTATTCAAGAGTTGGTTTTACCTGTCGCCATGACAGGTAAAGATGTTTTAGCTTCAGCGCCAACGGGCACAGGTAAAACAGCTGCTTTTATATTACCTATCGCTCAACATCTGCTAGATTACCCGCGTAAAAGCCCAGGTTTTCCTCGGGTACTTATTTTGTCACCAACGCGCGAGCTTGCTATTCAAACCAGTGAGCAATGTACACAATTAACTGAATTAACTGATATTAAAACTGGGTTGATCACTGGTGGTGTTAGTTATGACAGCCATAAAGATGTCTTAACTAAGAACACCGATATTCTAGTTGCTACGCCAGGCCGTCTACTTGAATATCTTGAATCAGAACAATTTGAAGCCCGCGACATTGAAATTCTTGTACTTGATGAAGCTGACCGTATGCTTGATATGGGTTTCTCTGATGCGATTAACCGTATTGTTGGTGAAGCTCGCTGGCGTAAGCAAACCATGCTTTTCTCAGCAACCCTCGAAGGTGCGGGTGTTTTACGTTTTTCAAAAGAAGTACTTAACGAGCCAGTATTTTTAGAGTCTCACCCATCACGAAAAGAAAAAGCCAAAATTCACCAATGGCTTCACTTAGCAGATGACAAAGAACATAAATTTAAATTATTAATCAACTTGTTAAAACAAGAAGGCTTTGAACGCACGGTTGTTTTTGCAAACAAACGTGAAACGGTCCAGCATTTGTCAGGAAAACTCTACGCTGAAGAAATCCCCTGTGCTTGGCTTGAAGGTAAAATGCCACAAGACAAACGTAATCATGCCATTAATCGTTTACGCTCAGGTATGGTAAAAGTATTGGTTGCTACTGATGTTGCTGCTCGTGGTTTAGATATTGATGACATTACTCATGTTATTAACTTTGATATGCCACGCAAAGCAGATATTTATTTACATCGTATTGGTCGTACAGGCAGAGCGGGTAATAAAGGTACGGCTATCTCTTTAGTTGAAGCACACGATATGCCTGTCATTGCCAAGATTGAACGTTACATGGACGAGCGTTTATCACGTCGAAATATTGAAGGCTTAAAACCACAATATAAAGAGTCTAAAGTTGCCTTGAAAAAACCTAAGATCAAAATTAGTAAATCACAGAAAAAAGCTAAGGCGAAAAAACAAGCAAAACGTGCAAACAAAAAGAAATAAAGGTAGAGTAGAAAATATAGGAGGGTTTTCTAGTTTTGAAAGCCCTGATTATCATATTGATTTGTTAGGTAAAGTAAGTTTTACTTGATAATAAAAAACCGTTTGCTATTACGCTAGGATGCACGGCATGGTCGAATAAATATATCGATGTTTGCGTGAATCGAATGAAGACAAAATATTTATTATGGCTAAAATACAATATAATAATGAAATAGAAGTGCAGGCCAAATATTGGCTATCTCGCATTGAACAAGGATTGTCGCAACAAGAGCGACAAGCTTTTGTTGCTTGGGTTAATCAAGAAAACAATCATCACTTAGCCCTTCATAAGTACTCACCTTCGACCAAAATTTCTAAGTTACTTGCCGAGTTTAATGGTTTATTTCCTTTAGAAAAAAAACACTCTCCTCACTCTAAAAAATTATTCATGCAATTATCAATGGCTGCCAGTGTTATTTTCTTTGGTATCATCACCAGTGAGTTTTTTTTAAATAAACCTATATTTTCGTTTTTTCAATCAACGTCATCTGAAGTTATTTATGATCAATTTTCAACAAAAATAGGCGAGCATAAAAAAGTGACCTTACCCGATGGTTCAAATGTCGAGTTAAACACTGATAGTTTACTCACTATTAGCTTCAGTGAAGAACATCGTCAATTAAATTTGATCAAAGGCGAAGCCTCTTTTGAAGTCGCAAAAGATAAATTACGCCCCTTTAGTGTTACGTCTGGGCAACAATCATTTACCGCTTTAGGCACCATTTTTAATGTACAAAAAAGCGATAATAATCAGTTAGAGTTAATTGTTACCGAAGGGCGAGTATTAATCGCTGATTCGAATGAAACGTTACCGGCATTAACGAAAAAAATAGCCAGTACGGTTCAATTTCCACAAAAAAATAGCATTATAGTTGCAGGTGAAAAATCGACTATAATCAACAAAATTCAATCACCGACAAATAAAATTTCATCACTCACTTTATCTCAGGAACTTTCCTGGAAAAAAGGCATACTTATTTTTGATGGTGAATCACTGGCCACTGCACTTGATGAAATTAGTCGCTATACCGATGTTAAATTTACCATCAAAGATAAAGCGCTTGCCCAAATGAAAGTGTCCGGTTATTTTAAGTCAGACGATGTTGGTACTTTATTAGATTCAATTAGCTATAATTTCGACCTAAAATATACCAAGACAAGTCACAACACTGTAGTTATCACCAAAGCAACTGACGCCATAATTTAATGGTCAACGCCTCAAATAGGCTATAGATAAGTACAATGAATAAAAATTATAAATAGAAGGTGAGCTTTCTGTATTCAACGATCACAATCAAAGCACTAGTTGACACCTTGCTAAACTATTTATTTAAAGAAAGAAAAAAACAGCAACACCGTGCTGTTTTAACAAAACAATTGACACATTTTTTTTGTTCATTCTTTATTATTTTTCCATTATCTTTTAGTTTAACCACTCAAGCTAAAGTACAAGCTATTGCACCCAATATAACGCACTTTACTGTCGCCGCTCAATCCGTTGATCAAGCATTAATTAAACTTGCCCAGCAGGCCGATCAAACCATTATATTTTCTTATGATTTAACCCGAAGTTTTAACAGTAATGCCATAGAGGGTTATTACTCAGTTTCTTTGGCTTTGAGGAAGCTCCTTAAAAACACGGGGCTTCATGCAGAAATAAATAATAAAGGCCAATGGTCGATAAAGCAGAAAAATAACGTTACAGCGCAGAGCAAATCTAAACAAGTAATTAAGACCACAGAAAAAGTCAAAGCCATTGAAAAAATAGTTATTGTTGGTAGTCATATTAATGGCAGAACCGTAAAAGAGTTACCTGTTCCTGTTGATATTATATCTGCTGACACTCTGCGTAATAGTGGCCAGACTAACCTTGGTCAAATATTGCAAGCACTAGTACCTTCTTTTAATTTTTCTCGTTCAGCAATAAGTGATGGCAGTGACGTATTACAGCCAGCAACATTGCGTGGTTTAGGACCGGATCAGACACTGATTTTATTAAATGGTAAGCGTCGTCATCAAGCGAGTTTAATTCATATTAATAGCTCTGTTGGCCGAGGTACAGCTGGTACAGATATGAACGCCATTCCAGTAAGAGCCATTAAACGTATTGAAATTTTACGTGATGGTGCAGCCGCACAATATGGCTCGGATGCCATAGCGGGTGTTATTAATATTGTGCTAAACGATAGTAGTGAGCAAGCGACCTTAACAACATCAGCAGGTGCTTATCAGCAAGGCGATGGTCAAGATTATCAGCTATCTTATACGCAAGGTTTACCGCTGGGTGATGACGGCTTTATTAATGCCACATTAAGTTTAGTCGACCATCAAAGTACCAACCGCTCAGGTTTACATGGTGCCTGCCAATTTGGCCAGTGCATTCAATTGGACAATGGTCATTGGCAAACCGATGATCCTCGAGAGTTATCCGCTAACCGAGCAACATTTCGTATTGGCGACCCTTCGTATCAACAACTTTCTTTTGCCGCAAACAGTACATTTGAACTGAATAACGGGCAACTTTATGGCTTTTTAACCTATTCACATCGAGAAAACCAATCTGCCGCATTTTTTCGTCACAGCGCGAATAACAATGAAAACCCACTATTAAGCGATGGTCAAGCAACGATTCCTCAGGGTTATTTACCCAAAATAGATTCAGATATAAAAGATATGTCATACAATTTTGGCTATAAAGTGGCTTTCGATAATGACAGCGCCATTGATATTTCATATACCTATGGCAAGAACCAAATAGACTATACGACTAAAGATTCACTTAATGCTTCTTACGCTAACTATCTATTACAAACCAGTGACTTAACAGTAGATGAATTACGTGCTCAATTACCAAAGTCTGCTTTTGCTTACGGGCTATCCTTGTCACTTGAGACAGTAAATTTACTTTTTAGCCAAGACTATGAAAATTATTCACTCGCGTTAGGCGCAGAGTTTCGCCAAGAAATATACCAAATAATACCAGGTAACCCCTACAGCTTTCAGGATTATGATACCGACAATGATCAAGCATTGTTTGACCAAGATGCCGCTGGTGGTATTCAAGGTTTTCCGGGGGTTGCACCTGAACTTGCGGTTAACGAGAGCCGTGATGTTGTTTCACTTTTTGCGGAGTCTGTGACCCAAATCAATGACTTTATCGAGCTCAGTGCGGCCATTCGTTATGATGATTATGATATATTTGGTAACAGCACCAATACAAAACTTGCGGTGCATTGGCAAGCACACCAGCAACTTATTTTGCGCGGAGCCTATAGCACAGGTTTTCGTGCACCTTCTATGCAGCAAATGTATTTCAATAATATCAGTACACAGTTTATTGTTGACGAAAGTGGCTCATTGTTGAGTGAGGAAGTGGAAACATTCAGAAATGATAGTACTTTGACCACTCGACTCGGGGTGCCTTCTTTAAAAGAAGAAGAATCTGACAACCTCAGTGTTGGCTTTATCTACAGCCCTACTGAGAATGTAGATATTAGCTTTGATTTTTATCAGATTGATATTGATAATCGTATTGTCATTAGTAGTAAATTGGGTATGGGAATATCACCTCTACTCGACCAAGCTTTTACTGAGGAGTCTGTTACCAAAGGACAGTTTTTCTTAAATGGTGCAGATACCGCAACTCAAGGCACTGATATTGTTGCTACTTGGCAGACTCAAGCTTTTGCTGGAGATATTAACTTCACCTTAGCGGCAAACTTTACCAATACAGAGGTAACCAAGTTATTTACACCTGATCACAGCACACTGCATACCATTAGCGTTGAAGAAATTTTTTCACAGCAAGATATTTCTATCATTGAAGAGTGGCAACCACGCAATAAAGTAAGTGTAAACACCCTTTATAAAAACCAGCACTGGACCATCAATATATTGTTCAATCACTATGGTAAATATACGATAACCGATGGTGGTAAACAAACTTATGGCGCAGAGCTATTAACTGATATTAGCGTTAGCCATCAAATGTCAAAAAATCTTGCGGTCACTGTGGGTAGTCATAATTTATTTGATGTTATGCCTGACAAAAATCGTATAGGAAACTCTCGAGGAGGCACGATTGAAGATCAACAAGGTAATATCATTGTTGATAGCACAGGTGTATTCAAATATTCACGCCGATCAGCTCCTTTCGGTTTTAACGGCGCATATTTTTATGCAAGTCTGCAATATGATTTTTAAGGGTGTGCTGTTAACACTTAATAATAGGTAACCGCTTTAATTTCACGTTTGGGTGAAGAAGCTAAATAAATATTATAAACATCTTCAAAGTCTAAACTTAACTCTGTGGTGTAACTGTCGCCAACAGGATAGCTTTTAATCACTTTAGCTGCGCGGATGACACCTTGAACTGACGCTGACACTTCATTTTTACCCATTATCAGTTGTGACATGGTCATTTCACCATTTATTTTTTGCCCATAAACTTGTTCTGCAAGTTCTGCATAAGCGGCAAGCTTTGAGGCATTAATCGCCATCAACATACGCTGCGTTTCATGTTGTGAGTTTTGCAAACTTATCGGCGCTTGGCCAATAGCATGTAACACAGGGAAGGTTTCAGGCTTAACACTTTGCCATTGTACGTGTTTGTCATAAACACTAGAACAGCTGGCAAGTAACAAAGCTAAACTACCAGCGGTTAATATATTAAGAATAATTTTTTTCATCATAAATACCAAAAGTTAGTCCTACATCAATATAAAAAACTAATTAACAATTTTAATTGAACGTTCGTCTTCTGCTAACATAACGCTGTTTCGAATGATTAATCCATCTTTTATCCGAACACTTTCATCTTGATTAATCTGTTCACCAATTACCCAGCTTGGGATAAAAGATTGTGCCGTGGCAACAACAACACGTGATTGCATACCAATCATCCGAGCATTAATCATCACACCATTTTCTTGTTCCATCATGGTACCGGTTACAACATAGTCAATAATCTGCCGCTCTGGCAGCTCTTTCCAGTCGCGACTAAAAACATAATCACCTTGAGCAGTGACACGAATATGTCCCGTCGTTTTAAAATCAATAACAACTAAACCATGGCGCTGTAATTCATGAACAAAGTTCTCTGATATTTGATTACCCAGCCAATTAGTTGACTCAAGGTTTTCTAATTCGACAAAAGAAGCTACCGCGATAGGTGTTTTAGGGTTTACAAAAGAGCTGCTTTCAAGCATCTGATAAGTAAGCCCTTTAACAACATCTGCTATCGCATGTCGAGGTAGATTGAAACTGTCAATTTCACCTCGTACTTCTTGCTTTGATTTATAAAAATTATCTTCATCACTCATCATATTCATTGATGAACACGACATCAACGTTGGAATAAATAATGGAATAAGCCACTTTTTCATTGAGCTCCCCTTGATCGCTCTGAAAGCGAATAATCAGTTTTGCAGTAATATCGATAAACGACATCAAATAGTTTCTAATATAAATAAAGCACAAATCGCGCCAATCTATAAAGTTACTTGCGTATTAAAATAAGTGGGCATAGAAACTGCATATTCGACAGTAGATATTAAACCTTTTTTACTGACGGACTTCATATGCGCTTATTTATATCAGCTCTACTTTTATTTTTTATCACTCATTCTGCTGATGCCCAGTGGTATGAAGCTCAGGGAAAGTCAGTAATAATGCAGGGCAATGCCGAACGAGCAAAAACATTAGCCATAGAGAATGCATTAAAAAAAGCCTTACTCGTTGCCGGAGCTTCCGTATCGAGTGTGCAAAAAACGGTTAACGGATTATTGACACAAAATGAAATAAATATTCGCGCCAGTGGTACCGTAAATTCTTTTGAGCTGGTTGATGAAAATTATGAGGGCAATTTGGTCACCGTAACCATTCGTGCTGACATCTTCCCACAAAGTAAACAGTGCTTCTCTTCTGATTATCGAAAGTCTTTATTAATTACCCGTAGTAACTTAATGCATAGAGAGCAAGCGAGTATCGGTAAAATTTATGCTCTTGATAATAAATTGATGGCTAAGCTTGCTTATAAAATTAACAACCAAGGTATTTATCTCGACACCCGATTGTTATTAAAAGAGAAGTCTCAGTTCTCAAGATTAAATAACAGCTTACAAGTTGAAGCAATAAAAAATCTCACCATGTCGTTAGCTAATATCAGCGATACTCAGTATGTCATGTATTCTGAAATTAATGACATTAGCTTTGCACAAGCCTCAACCAACGGTTGGCAGTTCTGGCAAGAAGATGTTTTTAACCGTCAGTTTAGTGTCAGCCTATATATTTACAACGGTACTAATGGTGAATCTGTCTTCACTAAGCAGTACCGTAGTTCTGCCCCATGGGAATTTGGCAAACGTCAGCAAGTTGATGTTCATAGCGAAGTATTTTGGCAAAGCCAATACGGAATGGCCATTGAAAAAGTGTTAGGGGATATGATCATTGATATCGACGAAAATATGATGTGTCAACCTACTCGTGGCAAGGTAGTGCAAATAGCCGGTAATTCGTTAACGATTAATTTAGGTAAAAGGCATGGCGTAAAAGTTGGTGATGAGTTTTCTCTATTACACTTAAATAATATCATTACTGACTCAGGAAAAACCTATGCCGGTTTTAACGTTAGCCCTTACACAGTAAAAATAACCCAAGTGTCTCAGCAAAGCGCACAGGCAATGACTACTGACGGGCAATTACTGGGTAACATCCAATTAAATGATTTAGCGGTGCGTTACTAACTTCATAGCTATATAGAATGTTAACGTTACCAGCATGCTGGTAACGTTAACCTTGTCACTGTTTTGCGCCTTATTCGTTTGACAGAGTAATACGTTTAATCAATAAGGCTGAAAGTCCAGCAAACAAAGCGGAAATGATTAAACAGGTAATTAAGTTAGTAAATTGATAAATAACACCTGACATAACAGTCCCTAATAACCTTCCCAGGGCATTAGCCATATAATAAAAGCCAACATCCATAGAAACGCCATCTTCTTTCGCCATGGCTACAATCACATAGCTATGTAGCGCAGAATTAATAGCAAAAACAGCCCCAAAAATAAATAAGCCTGCAATAATAATGATTTCAGTACTGATGTTGAGCTTGGTCGCATAAAACATCAACAGTGCTAACAACAAGGTAACACCAGATAAAATCATCCCCCAAGTAAATAACAAATGACCCTTGATATTATGTTGGTTATTTTTAATAAAAAATTTAGGTGTTGAGCCTTGAACAATACCATAAGCGATAATCCATAACGCCATAAATATCCCAACATTAGTATGTTGCCAACCTAAATTACTGACCAAATATATCGGTAATCCGACAACAAACCAAATATCCCTAGCAGCAAATAAAAATAAGCGCGCGCCCGCCAAATAATTTAATGATGAGTGATTTGAGAATATCTCTTTAAATTTAACTTTGTGCTTTGCCTTACCTAAATCACCTTGCAATAATAACAGACTAAGCACAAAAACAATCGCTAGCACACTCGCCATTATTAGCATGGCTACTGAAAATCCCACGGTACTTAGTAACCAGGCACCTAGGAAAAAACCGATACCCTTTAAGGCGTTTTTTGATCCTGTAAGATAAGCAACCCAACGGAAAAGAACAGCGTGATCTTGGTTGTTATTGCTCGTTGGTACCAACGTTTTAATACTGCTTTTAGCGCTCATCTTATTAAGATCTTTAGCTATACCCGACAGCGCTTGTGCCAACATAACCCAGATAACGGTTAAGTATTGTTCAGGAACTGTTAGCATTAATAAAGCAAAAACTTGACTGAACAGACCAATATTCATGGTTTTATTCAAACCAATTTTTGCTCCTAACCACCCGCCAACTAGGTTGGTTATCACGCCAAAAACTTCATAAAATAGAAATAACATCGCAATGGCAAGCGGGGAATAACCTAGATGATGAAAATGTAATAATACCAGCATACGCAAAGCACCATCGGTTAAGGTGAAAAACCAATAGTTAGCGGTAATTAATAGGTACTGTTTTACCGCACTAGGCAGTGCAGTTATTCTGTTTAACATAAAGGTACCAATGATGGTATTTTCGATTGATGTTGGCGTATGCTAATAAATAATCAAGAGTATTAAACATTAGCGTAACGCCAAGATATTATTCTTTTAAAAACGCAGTCTATGTCGATATTCTCAAAGACTAGTCCTTAATATCAGATCGTCCAACTAACAACATTAACTCTGCAGCTCGATTGGCATAACCCCATTCGTTGTCATACCACAAATACATTTTCAATTGGGTGTCATTAACAACCATGGTTGATAGCGCATCAACAATACATGAACGTGGATCCGTTTTATAATCAACAGAGACCAAAGGACGCTCTTCATAGCCAAGTATATCTTTTAGGTCTCCTTGTGCCGCCGTAGACATCAATTGATTAATTTCTTCAACTGTTACGGCTCTATTTAGCTCAAATACACAGTCAGTAATTGAGGCATTCGCTAACGGAACTCGCACGGCATGACCATTTAATTTTCCCTTTAGCTCAGGAAAAATATGGGTAATAGCGGTTGCAGACCCGGTAGTCGTTGGAATTAAACTTTGGCCACAAGCTCGCGCTCGACGTAAATCTTTATGAGGCGCATCAAGGATAGTTTGCGTATTGGTGATATCATGGATAGTCGTCATACTGCCGTGTTTTATGCCAACACTGTCTTGGAGAACTTTAACCACTGGCGCTAAACAATTAGTGGTACAAGAAGCAGCAGTGACAATTTTATGCTGTGCTTTGTTATAAAGGTGATGATTAACGCCCATGACAATATTTAAGGCGCCCTCTTCTTTTACGGGTGCTGTAACCATAACCCGTTTAACACCTTGTGCTAAATAAGCGCTTAATAGTTTGGTCGTTTTCATCACTCCAGAAGCTTCTACAACAACATCACATTGTGACCAGTCAGTTTCAGCTATGGTTAAATTATGACTAATATTAATGTGATGTTCACCATCTTCATCACAGACGATCATTTGGTTATTGTCGACTTGTGCATCAAATTTCCAACGACCATGAATAGAGTCAAAATTCAGTAAGTGTGCTAATGTTTTAGCATCACCTGCGGGATCATTAATTTGAATAAACTCTATTTCTGGCCATTGCCATGCCGCACGTAAAACTAAACGTCCGATGCGGCCAAAGCCATTAATTCCTACTTTAATTGTCATGATTTATTCCTATTTATTAAGGTTATTCGCAACATGTTTGCTGTCTGCTCGGACGATTGCCCATATCAATAAGGTTTGTTACACATGCGGTTAAATATGCTTGATTGTTAAGACTTGATAACTCGATGACTTCTTTTTGCCAAAATGGCATTGCATCAACGAGACTATAAAAAACCCAGCGTCCTACTTTTCGTTCACTGAGAATATGATGTAATTTAAGTTGGGCAATATGACGTGATATTTTAGGTTGAGATAAAGACAAAGCGGCCGTTAATTCACAGACACACAGTTCCTTTTCCATTTGTATAAGTAAAATTATTTTTAGCCGAGTATCATCAGCTAAATTTTTAAAAAATTGAACCACCCTATCATTATTCATAACTGGCACCGCATTAATTCGAAAGCTTATTTGGAACATACATAAAATAACAATACACATTTAACATATGTTTTTTCATATATATGGAAAAACATATGTTATTTCATATTGAGAGAGTATGCAAATAACCTTTTTAAATAAAAACAGTTGTTAGATAAAAGCGCAAAAAAAAGCATGAGTTAACTCATGCTTTGGTGTTAAGAAACTAAATATGGTTAAATTTCGACCATGTCACCTTTACTTTGCAGCCATGTTTTTCTATCTGGGCTACGTTTTTTTGACAGTAGCATATCCATTAACTCCATCGTTTCAGAGTGCTCATCTACCGTTAATTGCACTAAACGACGTGTATTTGGATCCATAGTCGTTTCGCGTAGTTGCAGAGGGTTCATTTCACCCAGACCTTTAAAACGTTGTACATTAACTTTACCACGTTTTTTCTCAGCTTCTATTCGATCTAAAACACCGTCTTTTTCGGCTTCATCTAAGGCATAGAAAACTTCTTTACCGACATCGATACGATAAAGTGGTGGCATAGCCACATAAACATGGCCACGTTGCACTAAAGGTAAAAAGTGTTGCATGAATAAAGCACATAATAACGTTGCGATATGAAGACCATCGGAATCGGCATCGGCAAGAATACAAATTTTACCGTAGCGTAATTCTGATAAATCATCACTATCTGGATCTATGCCTAATGCCACTGAAATATCATGGACCTCTTGTGAAGCCAGTATTTGTCCGGAATCGACTTCCCAGGTATTTAAAATTTTACCTCTAAGCGGCATAATTGCTTGAAACTCACGGTCTCTCGCTTGTTTAGCACTACCTCCCGCCGAGTCTCCCTCCACTAAAAACAATTCTGTTCGGGCAATATCTTGACTGCCACAATCAGTTAATTTCCCGGGTAAAGCAGGTCCTTGAGTAATTTTTTTACGAATAATTTTTTTACTGGCACGCAAGCGTCGCTGAGCATTTGAAATACAAAATTCAGCAAGGTTTTCTGCGATTTCAGTGTGTTCATTTAACCATAAACTAAAAGAATCTTTTACCACACCGGTAACGAAAGCGGCGCATTGTCGAGAAGATAAACGTTCTTTAGTTTGTCCTGCAAATTGTGGTTCTTGCATTTTCACCGATAAAATATATGAACATTTGTCCCATATATCATCTGGCGTTAATTTTACACCGCGAGGAATGAGGTTTCTAAATTCACAAAATTCGCGCATTGACTCCAATAAGCCTTGGCGTAAACCATTGACGTGTGTACCACCTTGGATGGTTGGAATTAAATTGACATAACTCTCTCCAATGCCCTCTCCACCTTCAGAGAGCCAAGTTACGGCCCAATCAGCGGCTTCATGCGAAGAAGAAAAAGTCCCAACAAAAGGGTCTTCAGGTAAACAAATACAGCTTTTAAGAGAATCTTTCAGGTAGTCGACTAAACCATCTTCGTAATACCATTGATATTTTTTATCTTCATTCTTGTCATGAAACTTGATGGTCAAGCCTGGACATAAAACAGCTTTCGCTTTTAATAAATGTACTAAGCGACGCACTGAAAAATTTGCTGAGTCAAAATATTTAGGATCAGGCCAAAACTTTACGCGTGAACCGGTATTTCTTCGGCCAACCGTACCGGTTTCATGTAACTCTTCAACTTTTTCACCATGCTCAAAAGCCATTTCATACACTTTACTGTCACGGCGAACTGAAACATCAACTCGGGTAGAAAGTGCGTTAACCACAGAAATGCCAACACCATGCAAACCACCAGAAAATTGATAATTTTTATTAGAAAATTTACCACCGGCATGAAGTTTACAGAAAATAAGCTCAACACCTGAGACACCTTCTTCGGGATGAATATCGGTTGGCATGCCTCGACCATCATCAATAATTTCCAGTGATTGGTCTTTATCGAGCACAACGGTGATATTTTGCGCATGCCCAGCCAAAGCCTCATCAACCGAGTTATCAATAACTTCTTGGCCTAAATGGTTAGGGCGAGAAGTATCTGTGTACATACCTGGACGATGTCGTACTGGGTCTAAACCACTGAGGACTTCAATGGAGTCTGAATTATATTGTTCGCTCATTTAACTATTCTAATAATGATTATGATTAAAAAATGTTTTAATACCTATCGGTCTACTTTATTGACTCGTTGGGTATAAATTAAAAAACATCGCAATTTTAGGTAACACTTTCGAGTAATCAATAAAGCTGTGATCCCCGCCTTGCTGGACAATTATTTGGCAGTCACAATATTTATCGACAGCTTTTTGATAATCTAACACTTCATCGCCTGTTTGTACCATGACCAAGTAATTATTTTTCGAAATAAATTGTTGTTCAAGGCTTTTTAATGACTCAATAAAATGCTTTTCAATGTAATAAACTTCCTGCGTGTAAGGATTAGTTTGTTCACCTAAATAATCGACTAATAATTCAAAGGGCTTTACCGCCGGATTAATTAATACGGCTTTGCCTTGATATTTCTCTGATAAATACGTTGAAAAATAGCCACCTAGTGATGAACCAATAAAATACCAAATATTTTCTCTATCGTTTTTTGAGTCTATTAGTGTCGTTAATTGCTTGATAACAGCCGTTGGTGATGAAGCTAACTGAGGGCTAAAAAATGAGACTTCGGGAAAATGTTCATTAAAGTAATGTTTTGTCAGTTGCGCTTTCATCGATTGTGGTGATGAATTAAAACCATGTATATATAAAATATTAATCTGTTTAGACATTTTATTCCTTTGTTAAAAAGTAGCTGTCTGACTTTATTTTTCCATCAGTAAATAGCGAAAAAACACGATAGCCTGGCCCTTGTCCATTTGAAGCACCAGCGCTTTTATTGGTGTCAAATTGAATCGATGTAGCCGGACAGGTAAATAAGGGAATGGCTGGTGATTGGTCTGAATACAAGGTTAATGCTTGATGCACATGACCACAGGTAATAGCTTTGATACTCGAAAACTTATTAATCGTTTGCCAAAACTCTGCTTGATTTTCTAAACCGTGTTGATCAATAAAATAACCAACATCTAATGGGTGATGATGCATCATCACTAATTGATGTTTTTTATCATCAACGATTGACTCAAATGCAGATAAATCGCTTGGTGTTACCAGACCTTTCGGTGTTTCACTTTTACTGTTAAGTAAAACAATTTGCCAATATTTATCATTAAAGACTTTTTCACGATTGAAAGGAGGAACAGATAAATATTTATCCAATAACTCGAGTTCATCATGATTCCCCGCCAAATAATAAAAAGGTATCGCTATGTCACTTTCAACAACAGCTTGCACAAAAAGTTGATAAGACTTTTCACTATGGTCTTGAGTTATATCACCGGTGAATACAATAGCATCGACTAAATGCTGATTTTTAATGTCGTCTAAAACACTGACTAAATTATGGTAAACATTAGCACCATGATGCAAACCATCTGTTTGAGAAAACAAATGGCAGTCGCTTATTTGCGCAATTTTAAAAATAGAAGACAAAAGGATTACTCAAAAAGTGATAAGTTGACTTGGCCTAACTTTAAACAAAGTTGCAGCCATTCTTTAAGAAACTGATTAATTTGCTCTTTTTCATCAGGTAAATGCATTTTACTATTAGGATAATCGTAACGAGGTTTAACTTGTTTGATGTCTTGATTACTGATCACCTCAGCCATTCGAGCATCATGATATAAACGGATAATCATTTTGGGACGTAAAATGTGGTCAAATACCGTTTTATTATTGTTATCTTCTCCAGTAACGACTGCTTTTGTCTTAGGCAGTTCTTGGCGAATACTCACCAAGCTGGTGTAGCGAGTAATTTCGAGTATTGTTATCTTGTAAGATAAAAAATCAGAAATAAAAAAACACCGCTCATCACCAACCGCTTCTTCATCGTTATGACTGGCCAATAAGCGAACTAAAAACATATAGTTAACTTCACAAAGATTCATTAAGGTTGATAATCTTGGCTGATATTTTTTACTTTGCTGTATCATTTACGAAGACCATTTCTGCTGTAGTTGATGAAAGTTATTCTGTAGCCATTGTAACCCAATTATTGTTGCTGCATTGGTGATTTTTCCATTTTCTAACAACGACATGGCTTGTTCTCTTGACATGACATGCAACAAAATATCTTCACTTTCAGTTTCTAAACCGTGCACCCCTGAGACATTTTTGCTATCTATATTAGCAACATATAAATGTATAACTTCGCTCATACCACCAGGACTTGAAAAATACTCCAGCACTTTATCGAGTTGATTAGCATTTAACGTTAAGTCGGCTTCTTCTTTAGCTTCTCGAATAGCAACATCAATAGGCGATTCATCTTGACCAAACATACCGGCGACAAACTCCAATAGCCATGGCGTGTCTCCTTGACCAATAGCGCCAACTCGAAATTGTTCGATTAACACAACACGATCAGAGGTCGAATCATAAGGAATAACGACTACCGCATGACCACGTTCAAAAACTTCGCGCGTTAATACTTTACTTTCGCCACCATCAAATAATCGATGGCTAAGTTGATACTCATCCATTTTAAAAACACCTTGGTAGCAGGTTTTTTGTTGATAAATGGTGACGTCTTTATTTGAAAACTTAGATGGTTTTGTATTTTTGTTAGGCATTGAGCGGCTTTATTTCCCATATAAAAAATTTAAATAAATGAAGATATTATAATAAAGCGACCACTAGCATAAAACATTTTGTTACACTAGAATGCATTCGCAAACATTTATTATATTTAGCTAATTCAAAAATCAAGATACGATAGTATCATAACAATATAGCGTACATGGCACACTCAAAGGAATAGCTCACTCATGAAAAAAACAATTACGGCACTCATCATTGGTTTGGTTTGTGTAACTAATACTACGTTAGTTAACGCTGAAGATTTATTGAGCGTTTATCAACAAGCACAAAAAAATGATCCTACCGTATTGAGATCAAAGGCTTTATTTAACGCATCAAAAGAAGGCATAGATCAAGCCAGAGCTGTTTTATTACCAGAGATTAGTGCTTCAGCTAGCTATACAAAAAGTAAAGATGAATTTATTCCAACATCGGATGATGGGCAATCATCAAATAGAACATTGACCAATAAATCTGATACTTTGCGCTATGGCTTGAGTTTAAGTATGCCATTATACAATCATAGTACATGGTTAAGATTAGATAATGCTAAAAAAGCCGCGCACCGCAGTGATGTTTCTTATCAAGCAGCAAAACAAGAGTTGATTGTTAGAGTAACGACCGCTTATTTCGATGTTTTGAGTGCTAAAGACGATTTAGATTTTGCTAAAGCAGAAAAAGCGGCTATTGAGCGTCAATTAGAACAGACAAAACAACGTTACTCTGTTGGTCTAAAAGCAGTAACAGACGTGCATGAAGCACAGTCGCAATACGATAATGCCGTTACTTCTGAAATTCGCGCTGAAAACAGTGTTTACACTGCAGAAGAAGCGTTAAGGGTAATTACCAATGTGTATCCAAGAGACTTAAGTGTTTTAAACACTGAACGTTTCAGTACCTCACGCCCTATACCTGACAGTGCAAATGAATGGCAACAAACAGCAGAAGCAAAAAATTTAGATTTAATTAGCCAAAAAATAGCGGTTGATGTTGCTAAAGAAAATATTAATATCGCAAGATCTGGTCATTATCCAACATTAAGTTTATCGGGCAGTTATGGTGCTAGAGATCAAGATAACGAAGTAAACAATGCCACTTTTGAAAACCCTGCTTTAGATAGTCAGTCTATCGGCATAACGTTAAACGTACCTATTTATTCTGGTGGCGCTACGTCAAGTGCTGTTCGCGAAGCACAGAGCAACTATGTTGCTGCCAGCCAAGATTTAGAGTTAACTTATCGTAATGTTGTTCGTAATACACGTAATGCTTACAACACCGTTATTGCTGCTGTTTCGGCAATCAAAGCCCTTGAGCAATCTGTTGTTAGTGCTGATAGTGCATTAAAAGCAACGGAAGCTGGTTTTGAAGTAGGAACTCGTACTATTGTTGATGTGTTAGATAGCACGCGTAATTTATATAACGCAAAACGTAACTTATCATCAACTCGCTATAATTATGTACAATCAATTTTATCGTTAAAACGTGCGGCAGGTACAATCAGTGAGCAAGACTTAATCAACATCAATCAAGGGTTAAGTGCCGCTAAGTAAGCTTATTAAACTTCCTTTGTGAAGTATTAATTGTAGGTTTAAAAGTTATAGATATAAAAAAACCCTGATATTTCAGGGTTTTTTATTGTCTACAACTTTATTGTTATTAACTAAACATAGTTTTTACATCAGTAACCATCTGTTGAAATTCTTCACTTTTCATAAAGTCCACGTCAGGTAAAATACCTTTATTCACATAGCTTTTTAATAACACTTCACAGGTTGATACATTCTTGAAAATACCGTTGTGAATAGCACCTGCACGAATGAAGTCCAAATAATGAGTTTCAGCAGGTAATACCGTTAAATCACTCCAACTGGTTACTAAGGTGACAAATTCATCTGAGAATCCCCACGCTTTAGTCACTTCTCCACCAATATCCGCAGCTAACTTAGCAATAGCTTGCTGTAAAAAAGTCGGGTTAGCGAAAACATCAGGATGATTTTCAGCTTCAGTTAAAATGGGTAAAACACCTATATTATGAACCAGTGCCGCCAATGTTAAGGTGTCTAACGTTAATGATGTGTGTTTATGGTCTTGGATATAAAAAGTCATTAAACTGATGGCAACTGCGGCTACATCGACGGTTTTTTTCCATGACTTTTTCAAATACATTGAAACTATTTCATTTTTTGAAACAAATACTTGCTCTAACGCCATCGCTGTTGCGATACTTTTGATTTGGCGCAAACCAATGCGAGTTACAGCCTGGTTGACTGTTTCAACTTTAACAGAACGTCCTAAAATAACGCTATTCGCTACTTTCAACATACCCAAAGATAAAGCAGGGTCATGACCGATAATATCACTCATTTGTTTTAAGTTAATGTTTGGGTCATCCGCCGCTTGGCGCACTTTCAGTGCTACTTCTGGCAAGGTTGGAAGTACAAGCGCATCTTGTTTAATTTTTTCTACTAAAATTGTATAAAGGGCATTTTCAGTTCCCATAGTCTCACCTTAATTATTATTATCATTTGTCAATTGTATTACATTAAAAAGTAGCACAGTTTTTTGCTTATATTATTATTTTAGGTCAAATATTAGTAAATTTTTCAATACTGTATCTTTATTAGACAAATGCTCAAATATTTAAAATTCTAGTTTTTAATCACTTAATATGATTTTCATCAAAGAACCGCCTGATAAGCTGTTTACCTATGACAAACGATGTTTTTATAATACCGCTAATATAAATCATCTATGTTGTTCATTATGCTAAAACCTGAATTATTATCGCCTGCTGGAACCTTAAAAAATATGCGTTATGCTTTTGCTTACGGAGCTGATGCTGTGTACGCAGGGCAACCCCGTTACTCTTTACGGGTGAGAAATAATGAATTCAATTTAGAGAATCTTAAAATTGGTATTAATGAAGCTCATTCCCTAGGTAAAAAGTTTTACTTAGTCAATAATATTGCTGCACATAACAGTAAATTAACAACGTTTATTAAAGATATTACGCCCGTTATAGCAATGCAGCCCGATGCCCTGATCATGTCTGATCCCGGCCTTATCATGATGGTACGGGAAAAATTCCCTGATATGCCAATTCATCTATCTGTGCAAGCTAATGCGGTTAATTGGGCAACCGTAAAGTTTTGGTATCAACAAGGTGTTGAGCGCGTTATTTTATCACGTGAATTATCGCTTGATGAAATTGAAGAGATTCGTTTTCGATGCCCTGAAATGGAATTAGAAGTTTTTGTTCATGGTGCTTTATGCATGGCATATTCTGGTCGTTGCTTGTTGTCTGGTTACATTAATAAACGCGACCCAAATCAAGGAACATGTACAAATGCTTGTCGTTGGAAATATGATAGCCACCAAGCAAAAGAAAACGAAACCGGTGATATAATAGCGGTACAGCCAGACATTAAAGTAAAACCAGAACTATTTATCCCTGATTCAGCTAAAATCATTATTCCAGAGCAACAACCAATTGAGGATATTATTTTATTGCAAGAGCAAGGTCGACCCGGTGAATATATGCCAGCATTTGAAGATGAGCACGGTACTTATATAATGAATTCAAAGGATTTACGTGCCGTTGAACATGTAGAACGTTTAATAAAAATAGGCGTGCATTCATTAAAAATTGAAGGTCGAACTAAATCATTTTATTACTGTGCTCGAACAGCACAAATTTATGGCCAAGCTATTTCTGATGCTTTAAGTAATAAACCTTTTAATCAAAATTTAAATACCGATTTAGAACATCTTGCTCACCGAGGTTATACCCAAGGTTTCTTAAAACGTCACCGCCATAGTGACACACAAAATTCTGATTACGGTTATTCAAAAAGTGATACTCAGCAATTTGTTGGTGAAATATTAGGCCGCAACGAAATAACAGGTTTAGTAGAAATAGAAGTAAAAAATAAATTTCTAGTCGGTGACCGTTTAGAGTTAATGACACCGCTAGGTAATACATCTTTTGTTTTATCTCATATGGAGAACGCCAAAGGTGAAGTTATTATTGACGCAAAAGGGTCCGGTCATAAAGTATCAATTTCGTTAGTAAGCGAGCACGATTTAACTTTTGGTATTATTATGCGCTACCTTAATGAAGGTGGCACAACACGCCAACCGTTTACACAAAATCAAGTAGCGTAATAGGGCCATGGCACTGATTATAGAAGATGCATGTATTAACTGTGATATGTGTGATCTAGAATGTCCTAATGAGGCCATTGCATTGGGTAGCATGATTTATGAAATTGACGTGGATAAATGTACTGAATGTGTTGGCCATTATGACAAGCCGACTTGTATTAGCGTTTGTCCTATTAATTGTATCAAAAAAGATCCAAAGCATAATGAAAATGAGCAAACGTTATTAGCTAAATTTATCGCTATGCATGGTTAACAGCACCTACTACGACTGAAACAATAACGTGCAATTGCTCAGTCGATTAAGTTTGTATTTAGACAGATATAGCGGCTTTTATATGAGCGTGGCATTGATAATTCACTAATTCAAAGTCTTCAAAAGTAAAATCAAAAATACTTTTTATCTCAGGATTAATTTTCATAGTTGGCAAAGGTAGCGGAGTGCGACTTAGTTGTTCATCAACTTGTTCCATATGGTTTGAGTATAAATGAGCATCTCCGAAAGTATGAACAAAATCACCTAGCTCTAAATCACAGACTTGGGCGATCATCATGGTAAATAGTGCATAACTTGCAATATTAAAGGGTACACCTAGAAAGATGTCGGCACTGCGTTGATATAATTGACACGACAGCTTGCCATTGAGTACATAGAATTGAAAAAGCGTATGGCACGGGGGTAATGCTTGCTTGCCCTGTGCAGCATTCTCTGCAGGGCTTATGGATGTATCAGGTAATAATGCCGGATTCCAAGCGGTAATAATATGACGTCGTGAATCTGGGTTATTTTTTAAATCATCAATCAATTGTGTAAGTTGATCAATTGTTTCGCCATTGGCTGATGGCCAATTACGCCACTGTACTCCATATACAGGCCCTAGTTCGCCCGACTCTGTTGCCCAAGCATCCCAAATTTTAACGCCATTCTCACTTAAGTAAGCAATATTAGACTCACCTTTAATAAACCATAATAATTCATGAATAATTGATTTTAGATGACATTTTTTAGTGGTGACCAGTGGAAAGCCTTTTGCTAAGTCAAAACGCATTTGATAACCAAAAATACTTTTGGTGCCTGTACCTGTGCGGTCTGATTTTTGTACGCCGTTATCACGAACATGTCGCATGAGATCTAAATATTCTTTCACTGTCTTTCCTTCTCTAAAAAATTTTAATTTTAAACAAACGCTATTGTACTAACTTAATATCATTTTAACTGCTACTAGCATCAAAAATATCGCAAATGCTTTCTTGATAGTACCGACCGGTAACTTACTCGCCGCTTTAACACCTATTGGAGCAAAAAGAGAAGACGTAATAATGATACCAAGCAAGGCAGGTAAATAAACATAGCCTAAGCTATATTTGGGTAAGTTCTCTTCTCCCCAACCAGCAATCACATAGCCGCTAACACCAAATATGGCCACAACCATACCACTGACCGTGGCAACACCAATACATTGGCGTAAAGGAACTTTAAAGTAACTTAATACCGGGACTAGAATAGCACCACCAGCAATGCCCATTAGACTTGCTAAAATACCAGTAAAAAAGCCAATACCTTTAACAATGATATTTTTGGGTAGTTTTTCATCATCGTTGTGATTAATTAATTTATTTTTCTTCGCTCGGTTTATAGCAATAAACATATAAGACGAAAGTAAAAAAACAGCAATAGCAAAAGTATTTTTTAGTGCAACAACAGAAAGCATATCAGCAATAAATCCGCCAAGTAACGATCCTAATGCAATCGCCATCATGAGTTGCTTAGCAAGTGGCCAAGGTATATTGCTATTACGGTGATGAGCTAATGCCGCGGAAAGTGAAGTAACAACAATAGTGGCTAACGAGGTCGCAAGCGCCATTGGCATAACTAAGTTCGGTTCAATCCCTAGCTGCGGTAATAAATACACCAAAGCGGGTACAATTATCAACCCGCCACCTATGCCTAAAAGACCAGCAGAGAAACCGACCACTGAGCCGAGTAACACGCAAATTAGAAAGATACTTAATAACATTGTTTACTGCTTTTTAAGTTAAATTAACCGGATACATTACCTACCGGCACGTACAAAACTACTTAAACCGAATTGTTCAAGTTGTTCATTTAAATAACTGTGTACTTGTTTGGATGTTGAAAGGGTTAACACATGTGCCAACATCATTTTTACTTGATGAAAATCAACATGGCGGATCACCCATTTAATTTTTGCGATATTATGCGCGTTCATACTCAATTTGTCATATCCCATCGCTAATAATAATAAAGCGCCTGCTGGTTCACTGGCTAGCTCGCCGCATAGGCTCAAGGGTACCAATGAGCGAGCTGATTGTTCTGCAATATGGTTAAGCGCTCTTAAAACAGCTGGATGATATGAATTATATAACGCTGATACGCGGGCATTATTTCGGTCAACTGCTAATAAATATTGAGTTAAATCATTACTGCCCACCGAAAAGAAATCAACTTTACTGGCTAATTCAGGCAATTGATAAATAATACCTGGCACCTCGATCATTATACCAACTTTTGGACGAGTGAGCTTTTCTTCACCGATAAAATCAAGTTCACCAGACAGTTCATAATAAGCTTGATTGATTAAACGAGTTGCTTCGTCTACCTCTAAAGTACTTGAAATCATCGGCAACATAATTTCTAAATTATTTAAGCCAACATTCGCTCGCAACATTGCTCGTACTTGTAAGAGAAAAATTTCAGGATGATCAAGTGTAATACGAATACCACGCCAACCAAGAAATGGATTATCTTCATTTATCGGAAAATAAGGTAACGACTTGTCACCACCAACATCTAAGGTACGCATAGTTACAGGTTGATCAGGAAAAGCACTTAATACTTGACGATAAAGTTCAGTTTGCTCTGACTCAGAGGGAAAGCAGCTGCGGTTCATAAAAGGAATTTCAGTACGATACAAACCGATCCCTACAGCACCTGAATTTTTTGAATATTCAAACCCTGATGAAAGCCCAGCATTAAGTTGCAACTCAATGGTTTGACCATCTTTGGTAATAGCAGGCAATTGCGCTACTTTTTTAACCTTATCGGCGAGTAATATCTCTTGAGTGATTAAGTGTTGATATTCACGTTGTAAGGCTTCATTAGGCTGAACAAAAAGCTCACCACTAAAGCCATCTACAATACAGTTCTTCTGGTGTAATCGACTAAGCGAAATTTTCTCAATACCCATTACCGCTGGCACACCTAGTGCTCTTGCTAAAATAGCAGCATGAGAATTATTGGAGCCCTGAAGCGAGACTACACCTTTTAAGCCTTGGTGCTGGTATTGTGCAAGCATAGCTGCCGTTACTTCTTCAGCAACTAGTATAAATTCTCGTGGAAGTTGTTGCTCTTTTATATTTAGTTTTTTTAAGTTAAGTAATAATCGATTACCTAAATCGCGTATATCACTGGCCCTTTCACGCAAATAACGGTCATCTAAGGCTTCAAACTGAATAATATAGCTATCAATGATTTGTTTTAAAGCACTTTCAGCAGTCCAACCTGATATTATTTTCTGGGTAACTTCTTTAGTAATATTTGCATTATTTAATAATTGCTTATACATATCGAAAATATCTAAAGTACTCTCCGCAATAATCCCTTGTAACTTACTGGCCATGAAATCAAAATCTATGCGTGTTTTCGCCACGGCTTCTTCAAAAAATTGTAACTCTAGCGTTGGGGTTTTAGTTCGTTGTAAAGAAACAGAAGCTAAACTTACCGCTGGATACACAACAAACATTTCACCAATCATTACCCCTGAGGAGCCAGCAACACCCTGTAATGCTTTAGTCCAATGACTATTAGCATCTTGCTCTGTGATTAACACATTAGCTTCAGCATTGGCCAATGAAGTAGCTAATTGGGCTGATAAGGTAACTAAGAATGCTTCTTCATTTTCGGTAAAATGCCTAGCCTCTTTTTGTTGAATCGCCAGTATGCCCAGCACTTTTCGTCGATGAATAATGGGGGTCCCCAGAAAGGCATTTAATTCGTCTTCCTCAACTTCAGGGGCATGAATAAATTGAGGATGGTTTTGCGCATTAGCAATGTTAAGTGGTTCTTCTCGCTGGCCAACTAAACCGACTAAGCCTTCAGTAAAACCGATGGTTGTTTGACCTAATGAACCTTCTGCCAAACCGTCAGAGGCAACCAATAAAAAATGTTGTCTGAGGTGGTCAGCAAGATAAATTGAACAACAGTCAGTATTCATCGTTTCTTTTATTTGTTCCACCATACGATGTAATGCACTGTCGAGTTCAGCGTTTTGGCTAAATTCTAGAACAATTCTCCGTAGGATAGTTAACATACGGCTCCTTAAATAAAAATGCCCGTTCACTTTAAGATATAGGGTCATCTTTAAGTGATACGGGTATATTATACATTTTTGTTTTGTCGTATAAAACTGCTACATAATAATAATCAACTACGACGTTTACGGTTTTGATGGCGATAAGAAGGCATAGACGCCTGAGCAAATTCCTTCATCACTTTACGGTAAACTTCACGTTTAAAAGACACTACCTGACGCACTGGGTACCAGTAACTTACCCAACGCCAATCATCAAACTCTGGATGATCAGAGTGAAGTAAATCAACCGCAGACTCTTCTGAAGTTAGCTTAAGTAAAAACCATTTCTGTTTTTGCCCAATACAAACAGGTTTACTTTCATGCCTAATTAAACGTTTTGGTAATTTATATCTCAACCAGTGTTTGGTCGAAGCAACAATACTGACATGTTCCGGTTTTAATCCCACTTCTTCGTGTAATTCTCGGTACATGGTTTCTTCTGCTGTTTCTCCCTCATCAACCCCCCCTTGTGGATATTGCCACGAGTGTTGACCATAACGCCTAGCCCAAAATACTTGTCCTCTATCATTGATTATGACTATGCCGACATTAGCTCTATAGCCTTCGGCATCTATCAAAGGAATTCCCAATAACTTTCATAAAATATATCTTGATTCTTCCATAATATGGGCTTGCGGGCAATTAATTAATTTTTTATTTTATCTAGACATAGCGTCAAAAGTTATGAATCTTTATACTGAGTAAAGAAAAGTCACGACTAAAGAGTTTACTCATTAAAATTAATATCCCTACTAACGAAGATGATTTACTAAAAAGAGCGCAAGCGCTTGCTGGACTTAATTTAGCTGAAATAGCTGAAGAAGCAGGCGTAGTAGTCCCTGAGAATTTAACCAGAGAAAAAGGTTGGATAGGTCTTTTACTTGAACAGGTCCTTGGCGCTAGTGCGGGGTCAAAACCTGAACCTGACTTTCCACATTTAGGTATTGAATTAAAATCGTTACCCATTACAATGCAAGGCAAACCTTTAGAGACAACATTTGTATGTGTTGCACCTTTGACCGGCTTAGTGGGGGCTAGTTGGAAAACCAGCCATATACGTAACAAAATGGCGCGTGTTTTATGGGTACCGGTAATTTCTGAACGACATATACCAATAGGTGAGCGTATAGTTGGCACCCCTTTTATTTGGTCCCCGTCTTATGAAGAAGAGCAATTACTTGCCCTAGACTGGCAAGAGCTTACCGATATGATTGTATTAGGTGAAGTAGAAAACATCTCAGGAAAACATGGCCAAGTGTTACAACTTCGCCCAAAAGCGGCCAATAGCCAAGCTAAAACACAAGCCTTTAATAAACACGGCGAGCCCTTTCGAACACTGCCTCGTGGCTTTTATTTAAAAACATCTTTTACACACATGTTATTACGTAATCATTTGCGTATTGATTAAGCACAGCCCCTTTATTAGCAGATGTTTACAATAACCAACAAAACGGCTCAGTTTACTAGTAAATATGGCGGTGCTAGCAGGCGAATAACCTGTGATCGGAAGCGGTTAGTTTCGTAGCGACTCTTATATAATCGATCTCTCCAGCAGGTTCGATAAACTATCACTTTACTTTAGACGAAAAAAAACCAATCCGAAGATTGGTTTTTTTCTGCTTTTCAGCAAATGTGGTGGGCGCGGCAGGAATCGAACCTGCGATCGGAAGCGGTTAGTTTCGTAGCTGCTATTATATGCTCGATCTCTCCAGCAGGTTCGATACACTATCACTTTACTTTAGACGAAAAAAAACCAATCCGAAGATTGGTTTATTTCTGCTTTTCAGCAAATGTGGTGGGCGCGGCAGGAGTCGAACCTGCGACCGCCTGGTTCGTAGCCAGGTACTCTATCCAGCTGAGCTACGCGCCCACATTAAACTTTATTTACTATCTTGTTCAAAGATAACACCCATTATTTTTATAAGCCTTGGCATTTGCTTAACAACTCAAAATACCTCCTAAGGATGATACTTGAGTTTTTAACTGCTATATTCCAGAAGAAAAAAAACCAATCCGAAGATTGGTTTATTCCAGCTTTACAGCAAATGTGGTGGGCGCGGCAGGAGTCGAACCTGCGACCGCCTGGTTCGTAGCCAGGTACTCTATCCAGCTGAGCTACGCGCCCACATTAAACCTTATTTAATATCTCGTTTGAAGATAATATCTATTAATTTTATAAGCTATGATATTTGCTTAGTCCACATTTCAATAAAGAAAAGTGGTGGGCGCGGCAGGAGTCGAACCTGCGACCGCCTGGTTCGTAGCCAGGTACTCTATCCAGCTGAGCTACGCGCCCTCACATGAACTATTTTTTATATCTTAGTCTAAAGATAGCAAATTGCTTTGCATTTATTACTTTTACCGCAGTTACCTTTAATAAAAGTAATGGCGGAGAGCGAGAGATTCGAACTCTCGAACGGATTTAAAGCCGTTACTCCCTTAGCAGGGGAGCTCCTTCGGCCACTCGGACAGCTCTCCATTTTTACTTCTTTACTGTTGAGTTCTAATACGTACTTTGAAATACATCTTAGAAAAAAACTCTCTATCAGGCTAGTAGCCAGATACTCCTTTAACAGGTGAGCGTCTTCAACCAATCGGTCACATCTCCAGTGGGTGCGAATACTAATGGATCGAGAAAATAAGTCAACAATATTTTCTATTTTTCTGTACTTTTAAATCTGTTTGCCGAGATTTCAACCAACAAGGCTATTTTTCAAGCTCAAAAAGATTATTGTCACTAAATTAATGCTAAAAAAATTAATATTAGTCATTAAAAAAGTCGGCAATTGCCGACTTTTTTTAATGAAGGTGTTCAACAAAGCTAAAATTTATTACCTGTTTCGGCTTCGCTACTGTCACTTCCTGTTTTTTCTGCTTGTATGCGCATGTAAATTTCTTCACGGTGAACAGATATTTCTTTTGGCGCATTTACGCCAATACGAACCTGATTACCCTTTACACCTAAAACAGTGACGGTAACTTCGTCACCAATCATTAACGTTTCACCAACCCTACGAGTTAAAATTAACATCCTAAATATCCTTTATGTTTAAAAGCCAGTCCACTAAAAAATTATAAGCTAGTAATAAATTTAGTTTAATTTTGGTAAAAGTACATAATAAAAATTAAAAACTTTGTAAAAAATAGTTACTTAAGTTCACTAAGACCCAGTTTTACCACTATTTACAAAGATTTTATTACCACGAGTGATAATCAGTTATTAACTTTGCACTTATAACCAATATTGGCATTCTAGCAAGCTTATTCAAGCAATAAAGTTATTTTTTGGAAATAATTATAACTATTTGTTATTATTAATATTGTAGTTGACGTATGTTAACTCTGCATTAACCGCTAAGTAACCTAATTTACTATTTAAAAGATTTACCCACAAAAAAGGAGCTAAAACGCTCCTTAATGAAATATATTAGCTTACTATAATATTACGATAACTGGTCAATTAACCATGCTTTCGCTGTGTCTAATGCCATGGGTAAATTCTCTGGCTTGTTGCCACCAGCTTGTGCCATATCTGGACGCCCACCTCCTTTGCCACCGACATGCTGTGCTGCAGCATTAACTAAATCACCAGCTTTTACCTGTCCAGTGAGATCTTTAGTTACACCAGCGATCAAACCTACTTTTCCATCTGATGCTGTGCCTAATAAAATAATCCCTGAGCCTATTTTATTCTTGAGTTCATCCATCATGCCGCGAAGCGCTTTAGACTCGGTACCTGCTAAATCTGCAATAAGTACCTTCACACCATTAACATCTACAGCCTCACTGATTAAATCAGAACCGGCTTGAGCCGCTACTTGCTGCTTTAGGATTTGAATTTCTTTTTCGAGTTGCTTACCACGACTAATTAATTGCTCAACTTTTCCTGGCATACTCGCCACATCAGATTTAACCATTGAGGCAACTAAGCTTAGATTTGAACCTTGCTGCTCAGTAAAAGCAAGTGCACACTCACCCGAAACAGCTTCTATGCGACGAACACCTGCAGCTATGCCTGATTCTGACACTATTTTAACAAAGCCAATATCGCCAGTACGCTCAACATGAACACCACCACAAAGCTCGGTAGAAAAACCACCTAAAGTAACCACTCGTACTTCATCGTCGTATTTCTCACCAAATAAAGCCATAGCGCCTCTTTCTTTAGCTTCGTCTATCTGCATTAAGTTGGTTTCACGAGACAAGTTATTACGTATTTCTTGGTTAACTAGACGTTCAACAGTTTGCAACTCTTGCGCGGTAACTCCTTCAAAGTGAGAGAAGTCAAAGCGTAACTTTTCAGCATCACATAACGAACCTTTTTGCGTAACATGTTCACCCAAGACGCTACGTAAAGCGGCATGAAGAAGGTGAGTAGCCGTGTGGTTTTTAACGATAGCTGCGCGTCGCTCAGTATTTATTTCTGCTTTTACTAGGCGATTTAAGCCAATATTTACGCGAGCAATTCCTTTATGAGCAAAGGCATTACCCATTTTAGTGGTGTCATGTACTTCAAATATACCGTCATCAATATGAAGAAGGCCTTGGTCTCCTGCTTGACCGCCCGACTCCGCATAAAAAGGTGTTTTGTCCAAAATAACAATGCCCTGCTCGCCTGCTTTTAATTCAGCAACCGACGCTTCGTTATTGAATAATTCAACAATCGTTGCGGAGAATTCATTACGGGTATAACCTTTAAACTGCGTGTTGTGATCAGATTTAAGCTGGTCGTTATAGTTAGAACCAAACTGACTTGCTTGCTGAGCACGTTCGCGTTGAAGTCCCATAGCAATGTCAAAACCATTGTGGTCGACTTTTAATTGACGTTCTCGGGCAATATCTGCCGTTAAATCGGCAGGAAAACCATAGGTGTCATAAAGTTTAAAGGTATCGTCACCTGAAATAGTGTCGCCTTTAAGATTCGCTAAAATATCTTCAAGTAAGATCATGCCACGATCTAGGGTGCGGCCAAATTGCTCTTCTTCGATACGTAATATTTTTTCAATAACCGCTTGTTGGCTAATAAGCTCAGGGTAGGCTTCACCCATTTGCTTACCTAATGAAACAACTAGTCGATGAAAGAAGTGTGATTTTGCTTCTAATTTATGACCGTGGCGTACGGCACGTCGAATAATACGACGTAATACATAGCCACGACCTTCGTTTGAAGGCATAACACCATCGGCTATTAGGAAGCTACATGAGCGAATATGATCGGCAATTACACGCAAAGACTTATGTTCTAAATCATTGCACTGTAACAATTCAGCAGTATCTTTAATTAAGCCTTGAAAAATATCAATTTCATAATTGCTATGCACGCCTTGCATTATCGCTGAAATACGTTCTAAGCCCATACCTGTATCAACAGAAGGCTTTGGCAAGTTTTCCATAGTACCGTCAGCATGACGGTTGTACTGCATGAAGACTAAGTTCCAAATTTCAATAAAACGATCACCATCTTCATCTGGTGAGCCTGGAGGTCCACCAAAAATATTTTCACCATGATCATAGAATATTTCAGAACAAGGTCCACATGGCCCCGTATCACCCATTGACCAAAAGTTGTCTGACTCGTACTTTTTACTGGGTGACTTATCACCGATACGAATAATTTTATCTACCGGAATACCTATTTCGTCACGCCAAAAAGCGAAGGCTTCTTCGTCACTGTCATAAACAGTCACTAATAGCTTTTCTTTAGGTAAGGCTAATTTGACGGTTAAAAATTCCCAGGCAAAACGTATAGCGTCTTCTTTAAAGTAATCACCAAAACTAAAGTTACCTAACATTTCAAAGAAAGTATGATGGCGCGCCGTGTAGCCAACGTTCTCTAGATCGTTATGTTTACCACCCGCACGAACACAACGTTGCGACGAGGTTGCACGGGTATAACTTCTGCTCTCTGCCCCTAAAAAAACGTCCTTAAAAGGAACCATACCAGCATTGGTAAATAATAACGTCGCGTCATTACCTGGAACTAATGAACTACTTGGAACAATTTGATGTTGCTTCGAAGCATAAAAGTCTAAAAAAGTCTGTCGTAATTGTGCACTAGTTTTAATCATGGGAATGTTCACTCTCTGAAAAGTTAATTCTTGAATTTATTCGTTTAATCGCTATAAGTATATTTAATCAATATCATGATTTCATCCGAAGAGAAACCTCGAGACTGCATAAATCGAATGCGTTTTAATTTATCTTTTTGGTCTTTAATTGTACTTTCGCCAAAGCGTTTATTATACGCAAGCTCGGCTTGAAGATACCAATCAATTTGCTGATTTTTACTCAGTTCAACTATAATAGTATCGCAAACACCTTTTTGTTCCAATTCATTGCTAATATAAAGCCAACCATAACCTTTATTAAGGCGGCTACCAAACAAAGATTCGGCAAAACGTTGGTCACTCAGATAGTTTTTTTTAATTAGAAATTCAAGGACTGGCGTAATTTCATCTTCACTGTGTTGACGAAATTTGAGCTTTTGCATTAACTCTTCATAAGAATGCTCGCGACGAGAGAGGATACCTACCGAACAATGTAAGATAGCTTTGTTCAATGATTCATCACCTTTAAAGACGTTTTACCGCTTATTTTACCTTTAAATTAACGGATAATTATAGTGTTCAATTATTTAAATTTTAGATAAATAATAAGTTTTTACTTTGAGTGAATAATCACGCAGAATAAGTTGTTATAAAAGTAAGCGTAAAGTTTGCAGATAAACAGCAAAATAAAACAGGGATCTGTATGAAGGTATGTTTTAAGAACCTCAGTCAAATGTTCACCATTTTTTGTATAACATTATTGCTTTCTGCCTGTGGTGGTTCTAATGATAAATCAAAAAATTACGCCATTAACGCTGATGTTTCAACGATTAGCTTTAGCAATGAGATAATTACTGAGTTTGACGATTCAATAACCGTTAATGTTACTTTTGCTGGCGACGGTTTATTAGTGGGTTATGCCCCTGACTCCCAACCCGTGGGCTGGCTAGCCTTTAGAACTGAAAACCTAACCAGTAATTCTGCCACTGTTCATATTGATTTAACCCAAGCAGACCAAATTAATTTAGGTGAATACGCCACAAAGCTGCGTTTTTCAACGGGCGAACTCTCTGATAATGGCGCAACCCTAGTGCATCATGACATCAACGTTTCATTACTTATTTGGCAAGCAAATATAGATACTGAGCTGGTCAGTTTTCGTGGCACCTTTGGTGATGTCAGCATTCCTAGCCAAACAATCGCTATCACCAGTGAAAGTAATAACTGGCAGTTAAGCAGTGATATTGACTGGATAACTTTTGACATATCTTCGGGCTCAGGTGATGCAACGGTCACCGTTACCCCCAATATTAGCAGTTTTACTGCCGCGCAGTTAGCAAGCGGAAATATTATGCTCACCGAAACAACAACGGGTGATACTAAGCTTATCCCTGTAGAAGTTGGTTTAGATAATCAATATTTGTATGCCAACCAAGCCAGCTTGGCTTTTACGTCAACCGCGAATATTTCAGTGCTTGAGCAAACCATCAAAGTCAGTACCAACAGCAGCGCTGAAATAAATTGGCAAGCAAGTTCCGCCTCAACCTGGTTAACCTTAACAAAACTCGACAATGACTTTCTTAAGGTTGCTGTTGATGTGAATGCCATGCCGGTAGCGGCGATAAGTCAAACTGAAATAACCCTCAATGCCATTGAAAATGAAGTTGTTATTGGGCATGTTCTGCCGGTATCATTATTTCAAAGTACTGAGCAAACAGAAACTAAAGTCATCACGGACATAGCCGCAAATATCGATACCGTGATAGCAGCACCTAACATGCCCTACTTTTATGTTGGCTCAGAAAACAACTTACTTGTTTATCAACAATATAGTGGTGAATTAATTGCAACCATCGCTATCGCTCCTGATAACACCCTACTTGAGCAATTTATTGTTCATCCTGACGGTAGTAAATTACTAGCAAAAGCGCTTGAAGTTGTTATCAATGAAGACGAGACCACCACTGAAGTTGTTCATCGTTATAATATCAATTTAAGCGATTATAGTTTTACTGAAATTGCATCACCAACCATAGAGTTTGAACCTAGCCGTTACGTACAATTTTCTGGCCGATACTTTATTGTCACACAAACACTTGAATACGCAGATGAAGAGTTACAACGTTTATTTTGGGATCGTGAAAATATATTTTTCACGGCAACCATTGACCAAGCCAGTGAAACAGAAGCTTTATATGCACTAGACTTTCAAACGGCAACCTTAAATCGCTATAACGCAAAAATTAATGACTTTAGTCAAGATAAAATCATTACGAGCTTAACCCATGAATATAAACCAGAACGGTTAGCTGAAGCCGATAGTATTTCAAGCTTTGTCGTTAATGATAACGAAACGGCGCTTTATCTTATTAGCCCAACAAGTGAACACATTAGCTTTGATGGCACCGCTTTTACAGATATGGGATTACTCAACCAAGCAGACGGTGCAACGACGTTATTTGTTGAAAAGTCGAATAACAATTTTGCCCATTATCTTCGTTTTGTTCCCGCTAGCGGCTTCGTTGTGAATGTTTACAACCAAGCATCAGCACTGACTGCTACCATTGAAACTCAGGGACAACAGCCCACCAGCATTGATATTTCATCTGATAATAAACGCTTGTTAGTGAACGCGGTAAATAGTACTCAAATAGAAATGGTAACTTTAGCGCAGTTTGATGTGTCGGCATCTCAGTTGTCCTTTAATACTACCTTAGGCAATACCAGCGTTGCTAGCCAGGAATTGACTATTTCAGGCGTGAGTGATTCATGGCAAGCAACAACAGATGTTTCATGGTTATCTTTGACTCAAACAACAACGCAAGAGAGTAAAACGCTTGTTATTTCCATTGATTCAAATGAGATCATCGGTTGGGGTTTATTTACCGGTATCATTACTATTACCGACCCAGAGACGGGTATCAATGTACAAGTAGTGATTGAGTTAGCGGTTGATGAAATAAGGTTATTCAGTAACGCTTCAGCACTAACCTTTACTTCACAAGCGGACAAGTCAACGCTCAGTCATACGGTAGATATTGTCACCAATAAATCCAGTGCGGTAGCTTGGCAAGCACAAAGTAATGTTAATTGGTTAACGTTAACGGCTGATACCGTTAATAATACCCTAGCGATCGACGCCGATCCAAGCAAAATAACGACTAATGGTTTGTACTATGGCGAAATCACCTTAGCACCGGTCAATAGTTCTGAAAGCGTCAAAGGTACAATAAAAGTCAGCTTTGAAAAAGGCGATTTTGACACAACAAGCATCAGTGAAATTGTTATCACTGATATTACACCTAATACCTCAGCTGTCGTATTAGACCCACTGCGTCCTAATATTTATATCGGCCAAGGTGATGTGATAAAAGTGTTTAATATTATTACTGGCGCTGCAATAACAACGATTAATTCACCGCTTGGCGGTGTTGATTTAACCGACTTGGTTATTCACCCTGATGGCTCACTCTTGTTAGCTTCAAATAGTGAAAACTACAACGATGAAAATGGGCAGCCACAAACGCGTATTAATCATTATCAAATAAACCTTAACGATTTCAGTATTAACTTACTGCCAGCTGCTGACATAGATCTACAATTTAGGCCTAAAACTATCGCGATGATCGCCGGTAAAGCCATTGTTATCAGTCAAGCGTTAGAATATGCAAACTTAGCCTTAGCGGTGCAGTTCTGGGATAGAGAAAATACTTTCAACTCCCCCATTATCTATGACGTTCCGGCAAGCAATCATGTTATTGCTTATAACGCTAACACCTCAGCATTGCTACAATATACCTTAGCGTACAATGCCTTTACTGCTGAAAGTGTTCAACAAATTGCCAGTAATGAAAATATTAACAGCGCTTATAGTGGCGTTTTATCAAATATAGTCACCAGTAGTCGTGGTGCAGACCTTTATACAGCGAGCACCACTTCAGAGTGGACAACTTTTGATGGTACAAGTTTTACTGACCAAGGCGTTTTACGAGCGAGTATACGAACGGTTAACGTAGCCATTGACTCGGCTAATAATAGTTATTTCTATCGTTTCGATAGTAGTGGCGTTTTTATTCTCAGTAAATATGATGAAAACCAACAAGCCTTATTTACCGTCGGATATACTGCTGGTTCTGTTGACAGTTATATATCGCCAAACTACCAGCGAATTATTCACTACAATTCGACTGCAAATAGTTTAGTACTTGATTATATTCCTGATTAAGCTCAGCTACATATTGCACTTATGTAATCCCGTGCTCGCACGGGATTTTTATTTCCACTAAAGCCTACTTATTTATCTTATTCTGTATTTTACAAAAATAATCAAGGTAAAAGCTGACAACTTAACAATTCAGCTTTTTTAACCGGTTACTCACCGTTTTTAAACGTGCTGCATCTTGTAGCTTGGCCGAGTGCAACATAGAATAAATTCATTAGCTTTGTCTATACGATATTAACAAAGTCATTTAATTGTCTAACATTTAATAAAGGTCATTTATGAAAAAGCGCTTACTCGCCCCGCTTGCTATTGCTATCGCATTAGCCGGTTGTCAGTCGTACGACGATAACAAGAATCAAACCAAAGAAAGTCAGCAAAAAATTAAAAAAGCTGAACATATAAATCCATTGTTCAGTGCATTTACTACGCCACACGGCATCCCCCCTTTTGATCAAATTAAAAAAAGTGATTACTTACCCGCATTTGAGCAAGCTATTAGTGAAAATAAAATAGAAATTTCCACTATTGCCAATGCCACTAACACAGCAACATTTGCAAATACCATTGAAGCGATGGAAAAGTCAGGTGACTTTCTTAACCGCGTCAGTAATGTATTTTACGGTTTAACCGGTTCAATGTCTGACGAAGAAATGCGTAATATTGCCAAAGCAGTATCACCACAATTATCAGCGCTAAATGACGACATTAATCTTAATGCAAAATTGTTTGCTCGGGTAAAAACAGTTTATGACAAAAAAGATCAACTGAATTTACAAGTAAACGAATTAACCTTACTTGAGAAAACCTACAAAGGTTTTGTCCGTGGTGGTGCTAATTTATCAGATGCTGACAAAGTAAAATTACGCCAATTTAATACGCAATTGAGTGAATTAAGCTTAAAATTTGGCGAAAATTTATTACACGAAACGAACAGCTTTGAAATGGTTATTGATAACAAGGCTGATCTAAACGGTTTACCTGATGATATTATTGCCGCCGCGGCTGTTACGGCAAGCGATAGAGGCCATGAGGGTAAATGGGTATTCACCACTCATCGTCCTAGCAAAAATCCCTTTCTAACCTATGCAACTAACCGTAAATTACGGGAAACCTTATATAAAGGTTACACCATGCGCGGTAACAATGACGATGAGTTTGATAACAAGAGTATTGCTGCAGAAACAGCCAGCTTACGTTACCAAAAGGCACAGTTATTAGGTTATAAAACTCACGCACATTTTGTCCTTGAAAATGCGACGGCTAAAACACCTGAAAACGTATTTGGTTTATTAAATCAAGTATGGCCAGCTGCTTTAGCGAGAGCAAAAGAAGAGTCAGCTGATATGCAAAAGCTGGCTAACTCACAAGGCACTAAAATTGAAATAGAAGCCTGGGATTGGTGGTACTACGCTGAGAAAATTCGTAAAGCTCGCTACGATATAGATGCAGCAGAAACTAAGCCATATTTCTCGCTAGAAGGTACTTTACAGGGAATATTTTTCACCGCAGAGAAATTATGGGGCGTAACCTTCAAAGAACGCAACGACTTACCTAAATACCATGAAGATGTACGTACCTTTGAAGTCTTTGATAAAGACGGCAGCTATGTTGGTATTTATATGACTGACCATTACGTGCGCGAAAGTAAACGTGGTGGTGCTTGGATGAGCAGCTTCCGTAAACAACATCGTATGTATGGTGAAGAAGTTACCCCTATTATCTACAACGTATTAAATTATCCACGCCCGGTAGGTGATACGCCAACATTATTAACTTTTGATCAAGCGTCAACTTTATTTCATGAATTCGGTCATGCAATTCAGGGCTTGTTGTCTAACGGTTATTACCGCTCACAAACAGGTACTGCTTTACCACGTGACTATGTTGAATATCCTTCACAAGTCATGGAAAATTGGATGACTGAACCAGAAGTATTAGCAAACTTTGCTAAGCACTATAAAACAGGTGAAGTTATTCCAATGGCATTAGTTGATAAAATTCAAGCTTCAGGTAAATTTAATCAAGGTTTTGGTACCACTGAATACCTTGGTGCAGCTTTACTTGACATGAGTTGGCATTCTTTAGAAACAGCAGAGCTGCAAGATGCTGCCGTATTTGAGAAAAAGGTCTTATCAGAAATTGGCTTAATTAAAGAGATATCACCTCGTTATAGAACAGGTTACTTTTCTCATATATTCTCTGGCGGTTATTCATCAGGTTATTATGGCTACATTTGGTCAAATATCTATGATGCAGATACATGGTTAGCGTTTAAAGAAAATGGCATATTCGATGAGAAAACTGCAGATTTATACCGTAAGCATATCTTAGAGCCCGGTGGTAGTGAAGATCCCACCATAATGTACCGTCGTTTTAGAGGCCAAGACCCTAAAGTTCAACCTTTGCTTGACCGTCGTGGTTTAACAACAACTAAATAACGTTAACCCTAATATTATTAATATCCGTTATTTAAGACTCCGTCATGCTGATACTAGATTTATATGAGTCTCAGCATGACGATTTAGAGCTGAAAAAGATATTAACTGACATAGCGTTTTATGGTAATAAAAAAGCTAAGTGCTTATATTTACATGCTGATTTTATATCCAATAAAGTCCTCTTCAGCAGAATAACGTCCAGCTTTAAAAATTTTTAATAAAAGTTTATTTGTATTGTTTATAACCTAATAATGTAATAATAATATTCTTTCATCGCCATATAGCTCACTAAAGTTAACCCCCAATTATGAAGTTAAAATCTGCTGTATTACTCATATTGAAAGGTTTTGTAAAAATGAGTATTATTTTCAACAACCGTAAAATAAAGCCTTCGCTGTTTTTATTTTTGCTGATACTTTTCCCTTCCTGCGTTTCATTCGCTGCAGTGCAATCAACTCGGTTTGAGCGTCTATCTATTGAAGATGGCCTACCACAAAGTGATGTAAATCAAATACTACAAGACAGACAAGGCTTCATATGGGCAGGAACTTCCAACGGGTTAGCACGTTATGACGGCTATACGTTTAAAGTATTTAAGCATAGTGGTAAAAATCAGAACTCACTAACAGGCAATGTGATTCGAACTATATTTGAAGATAAAAGTGCTAACCTATGGATAGGTACAGAATTTGGACTTAATCACTTTAATCCGAGAACTGAACAGTTTAGACACTTTCGTTACAATGCTAATAAGCCAAATAGCTTAAGCCATGATGTTGTCAATGCAATAACTCAAGACCGCTTAGGCAATATCTGGATAGGTACTCGGGGCGGACTTAATCGTTTTGATCCAAAAACAGGGCAGTTTACTCATTATAAATATAATATAAATAATCCAAAGAGTTTAAGCCATAATAATGTCTGGGCAATATTAGAGGATAATAACGGCGAAATTTGGGTTGGCACTCATGCTGGTCTTAGTCGCTTTAATGCAAAAACCGAGAATTTTACTCATTACTTTCACAGTGCTAACGACCCCAATAGCATAATTCAAGGACCAGTTTGGTCAATAATTACCGATAGACAAAATAATCTTTGGATGATTACTGAAAACGGCTTAAATCGATTTAGTCTGCAAACTGAGCAATTTACTCATTACCGCCATGAGGCTAATAATGCTAATAGTTTAAGCGATGGAATAGTTTTCACGTTAGCGGCTGATAAAAACGGCAACCTTTGGATTGGGACAAGTTTAGGATTGAATAGACTAAACCTTGAAACTGAGGCTTTCACCTATTACCGTCATGAAGAGGCTAATATAAATAGCTTAGGCTCTGGTGGTGTTATGGCTATTTTAGAGGACAGAGAAGGTAATATTTGGTCAGGGACTAACAAAGCGGGTCTTAGCCGCTTCAATCCAAAAATAGAACAGTTTGGACATTACCGTCGAGATATCCTTACCCCCGGGAGCTTAAGTAGTAATTGGGTTGCTGCGATCGTTGAAGACCCGCAAAGCAACCTTTGGGTGGGGGTTGATTCAGAAGGTATTAATCGCTTTAATAAAAAAACTCAGCAGTTTGAGCATTATAGTATAAATAAAACTAACCCAGAAAATATAAGTAATAACGGGGTTAACGCAATAACTAAAGATCACCAAGGCAATATTTGGTTTAGCACTAGGAGTGCATTAAATAAATTCACCCTCAAAACGGAAGTATTCAGTAATTATTGGCATAACTTGGATGATTCAGACAGTTTAGGTAGCAGAGGTATCCAAGCGATAACTGAAGACAGCCAAAATAACCTTTGGATAGGTACTACTAATGGTCTAGATTATTTTCTCCCTAAAACTGAAAAATTTAGGACCTATCAGCATAGTGAAGTTAATTTAAACAGTTTGAGCCATAACCATGTTTTAGCAATAACTGAAGATAACCAAAAAAACCTTTGGGTGGCTACTGCTGAGGGCCTTAATTATTTCAATCCGAAGACTGAAGTATTTACTCATTATCGTCATGATATGACTCAACCAAGCACTTTAAGTCATAATTATATTAGCTCAATAGCTTTAGATGACGAGGGTAACCTTTGGGTAGGCACCATGAATGGCTTAAACCTTATGGATATGACGTCAGGGGAGTTTGTACGTTTTACCGAAGAGGATGGATTACCTGATAGCACCATTTATGCAATAGAGATTGATGATCAAGGTTATTTATGGATAAGTACCAATCAAGGCTTATCTCAATTTAACCCCAAGTCTAAAACGTTTAAAAATTATGATGTTGCCGATGGCTTACAAAGTAATGAATTTAATGCTGGCGCTTCTTATAAGAGTGACAGTGGCGAATTGTTTTTTGGCGGCATTAATGGTTTTAATCGATTTTTTCCTAATAAGCTAATGCAGGATAACAATAAACCTGTGGTCGTTTTCACCGAAATGCTATTGTTGAATCAATCAGTCTCTATCGATGCCAATAAAGAACACGATAAAAATAAGGCAAAACCAGAAGATGGTACATTTTTTTTGGAGCAAGGGATCCATGCAACATCAGCAATCACTTTAAGCCACAAAGAAAATTTAGTGGCGTTTGAGTTTAGTGCTTTACATTTTTCTGCCCCAAAAAAAAATCAATATGCATACAAGCTTGAAGGTTTTGATGACCATTGGATAATGACCGATTATAAAAATCGCCGAGCAACGTACACAAATCTATCTGGTGGTGAATACTTACTAAGAGTAAAAGCAAGCAACCCTGATGGTATTTGGAATGAAGAAGGTGTTTCACTTAAAATAACCGTGCAACCACCGTTCTGGAACTCTTGGTGGGCATATACCTTATATTTCATCTCATCTTTGCTCATATTAGTCTTTTTTATTAGGGCTCATCAAAAAAAAGCAATTTTTGAACGTGACCTTATTAAGCAATTAGAGCATCAAGTTTCCACACAAACGGCTTCAATCAAACAAGAATCGAAAAAGGTTATTAAAGCGAATGAAGTTAAATCTCAATTCTTAGCGAATATGAGCCATGAGATAAGAACACCTTTAACCTCTATTATTGGCCAAACTGAAGCGATATTACATGGTGATATTGATAACAGTGCTGACAGCATAAAAGTTATATATAATAATAGCTTGCACTTGCTGAGCTTATTGAATGATACCCTAGATTTAAGCAAAATAGAGGCAAATAAATTTGAATTAGAAATAACGGCCTTAGATCTGATACAAATACTTGTCGACATTAAAAATATTTTCTCAGAACAAGCTAAATCTAAAGGCTTAAATTTTACCATATACCATACTTTGCCCTCCCCTTTTATGATCAATATTGATGGCTTTCGTTTAAAGCAAATTCTTATTAACCTTTGTTCAAATGCCATTAAGTTTACTGAAAAAGGAGATGTTGCTATTGAAATATACGCGCAACATTATAATCATATCAACGAATTAACCTTCAAAATACGTGATACAGGCATAGGTATCAGTGATGAACAATTAAGAAGAGTGTTTGACGCCTTTACACAAGCAGATACCAGCATTAGTCGGCGCTTTGGTGGCTCAGGTTTAGGGTTAAATTTATCTGAAAAATTAGCAGACTTCATGGGGGGAATAATCGATGTTGAAAGTGAGATAGGTCAAGGCAGTATTTTTACCTTGATATTACCGTTCACTCCCACCAGTTCAACTGAGATTGTAAAAGAATTCGAAGTAACAAAGAAGACCTTCAGTGGCGCTATTTTATTGGCTGAAGACCATGATGATAATAGGCATTTAATGAGCAGGCTACTGACCGGACTAGGTTTTGAGGTTTATACTGCGACAAACGGCTACGAAGTAATAGCGTCTTACTTTAAAAATAAACCTGATTTAATCTTACTTGATATTCAGATGCCAAAAATGGATGGTATAGAAGCGATAAAAATTCTAAGAGCTAGATCTTGTGAAGTACCGATTATTGCATTAACGGCAAATACCTTAGCCAAAGATCTAGAACAATATTTAGCGCTAGGGTTTAATGGATTTCAAGCTAAGCCTTTTGAGCGACAAAACTTTATCAATACCATCGCTAAGTATTTTGAACAGCCTATCAAAACCAACTACGAAGACAATAGCTCGCTAACTAATAGCAACATTGATATATCTGATTTGGTTGCTAAATTTGAAGTGGGTTTAATTGCAGAACATAAAAACTTCATATTGTTGAACCAAACGAATGATAATGATGCACTTGCTAAGCAAGCACATAAACTAGCTGGAGCCGCACAAATGTTTGGTTATAGCAACATAACACGAGTCGCAATGAGCTTAGAGTCCAATATTAAGAAAAAAAATTCTGCCGCTATTAAATCTAGCACCCATGAGCTTATTGCGGCGTTATTAACGGTTATTAACAAAAGTGACTGATAACGTTTCTCATCATTTTATCTGTTAGCACATTTGAAGCATATTAATCTGGCGATTAGCACCACATCCTACTGTTCGTCGTAAACGTAAAAACCCCAGTAAGTGCAAACTTACTGGGGTTTTTATCAGCTTCAACCAAAAGAAACACTTACTTCATGTAAGGGTCACTTTCAAAAAAAGCAAAAACGGTATCAAAGGCAGGTTCTTGATATTGCTTCAAGCCGGTATCACGAAAATCAATATCTATTTGACTTCTTACCAGGGTTTTCTTAACAAAACTACCCGCAATAATTTCTACTTGTAGTTCTTTTATAAGTTGAATACACGCTTCTAATTTAAAGCCGATCGGTCCACCAGAAAATTTACCTTTTAAAGCACGACCACGGATAACAACTTTATCAACGTGATAGTCTTCCATCAATTTAGCAAAGGTAAATTGGAAGTGTTGTACTGCTTCGGAATCACCTGCATCTACTAAAGATATTTTTTGCACGCGTGTTTGCGGAATATCATACAAACCGTTTTCACGTGACATAATACAAATAATTGCATCATTACCTTTTAATTCAACACCACATATTCTCATAACTTACCCTCATTAAATTCGCGGTCGCATTATATACCGAAACAGTGAATACCGAAACAGTTAATGACATTAGTTGTATTACCCTATAGTGTTGCTTTTAATTTAATCCCCTTTTGCTTAGTAAAATCAAGATAATCTTCTAAGGCTTTGGGGTTACCTTTATTTTTCTGGCAAACACTTTTTTGATATTGATAACTAAACATATCAAACCATTGATCCAATAATTGTCCATTGACCGGTTCTTTTGCCATTGTTAACATTTTTGCCGCGACTTCTGCGGTAGCAAATTGATAGTTTTCTTCGGCAATGCGTATTTGATAGCGAGAGGTGTTAGCCGCTTCGTCAAGTAAGTGTGGGTCAAAAGCAGCAATGGGGAATTGGTTCAAGTAAGGACTTTTACGAAACATTTTTTTCGCTTCACGCCAGCAACCATCCAACATAACAAAGAGTGGTCTTTTACCTGAAGGTATGGTCATTTCATTACAAAAAACCTCACGTTCAGCCTGTGCATACTGTTGAGGAAAAACAACATAAGGTTGCCATTGCTCGTCGTTTAAAATGGCTAACATTTCTTTATTTTCTTTAGTTCTTGACCAAAGAAATGCAAAGGTATCTGGCACGACATCAGCAATTAACTTGCCTGTATTACTTGGTTTTAGTACTTCTGTGTCATACATCAATAATAAAAAACCGGCATTACTGGTAGATTTTGGCGAATATGAACAAATACAATGGGGTTTTGCTAGACGACATAAGTCACAACGTACAACACGTTGCCCACGAGACTTGTAAGTCGTCGTGCTCAGACTCATACGATAATGATGAAGTTTATGTACAGCGTGCATAAGTGTAATTAAGACCAATTCTAACATAAAAAAATAGCGGCAATTAAGGCCGCTACTTTAGTGATTTTTAGTTTGATGTGCAATGCTTAAAATTGCGGTTTACTGAATAAATTAACTTACTCAAACCCATTGGGGTTTTGTGACTGCCAGCGCCAAGTATCAGCAATCATAGTATTTAAATTACGTGTTGCTTGCCAGCCTAATAGGCTGTTTGCTAATGATGCATCAGCGTAAACAGTGCCAATATCACCCGCGCGGCGCGGTACAACTTTATAAGCGATGTTTTGACCACTAATTTGTTCAAAAGTATTCACTATTTCTAATACCGACGTACCATTTCCCGTACCAATATTAATGGCTTTACAGCCTTGTATTTTTGTTAAACTCTCTAACGCTTTAACATGACCAATCGCTAAATCTACCACATGAATATAATCACGAACACCGGTGCCGTCTGGCGTGTCGTAATCATCTCCAAAGACTTGTAGTTGAGGTAAACGTCCTACAGCTACTTGGGCAACATAAGGTAATAAATTATTAGGAATACCATTAGGATTTTCACCAATAGTCCCTGATTCATGTGCGCCAATCGGGTTAAAATAACGCAGACATGCGATTGACCATTCGCTATCACTTTTCGCTAAATCAAACAGCACATGTTCTACCATTAATTTAGTTTGCCCATAAGGGTTAGTCGCAGAAGTTGGCATAGTTTCATCTAATGGAGATGGGTTATTCTCACCGTAGACAGTTGCAGATGAGCTAAAAACTAAATTTTTAACGCCATGTTTAGCCATCACCTGAAATAAAGTAACAGAGCCTGAGACATTATTTTGATAATAACTCAGTGGAATTTCGTTTGATTCACCAACCGCTTTTAAGCCAGCAAAGTGCACAACTGCTTCGATATTATATTGCTCAAAAACAGCATCGAGCGCTGCTTCATCGCAAATATCAGCTTTAATAAAGGTTACTGTTTTCCCGGTAATCGCTTTAACGCGATCAAGGACTAAGGTAGATGAATTTGATAAGTTATCAACGATAACAATATCTTTATCTAATTTAAGTAACTCTACCACGGTATGACTACCGATATATCCAGTACCGCCGGTGATTAATAAACTCATTTTTAGTCCTTGTTTAAATAGATCCGAGATCTTAAAGCCGTCATATTGATACTGAAATTCATTCAGGATGACGATGGGAAAGTGATACTTTATTTAATCACTGTGTTATGAGTGATATTCTGACACTGTCGCGATAAACTTACTAAGGATTTTTTGGATAATTAAATGTCTACCGTGTCTGCTCGACTGTTAACCTTAGCCTCAATGCTCAATGCTCAATGCTCAATGCTCAATATTATCAGGCTAAATTCTACGCAAAAATATTATAAGTGATTTAATACATCCCAAATAAACATAGTAGCCGTTATGTTTTACTATCCAACAATATAAAGTACAGACAAGACTTTGCCGCTACTTTATTGGTTAGGCTGAATTAACATTATCCTTCTGCGAGCTCTCTTGCACAAAGGAACGCTTTTATTTCATCACGAGAACCCAAAATATGCTGTTTTAACAAAGCAACAGACTTTTCAATATTACCGGCTTTACATAAAGCGAGTAATTCATTGTGTTCAGATTCTGCTTTTGAAATACCCCCTGCCCATAATAAATGCATGCGAATATAACGGTCTGCATTTTTATTTAAGGTGTTTACTAAGTCTTGTGTTTGCGGACGATTTGCCCCTGAGTATAAACAGTTATGGTAATCAGAGTTCAATTCGCTCCAGGTATTAGCCGCATTTTCTTTACCAAGCGCTTTGTCTAATTTTCCAAGAAGTTCTGTCGCTTCATCAAGTTTTTCAACCGTAAGACGAGGGATTGATGACGCCAACAAATCAGCTTCCAACATAGCACGTAGTTCAAATAATTCATCAACTTGACTAGCATTTAGCTCGGTAGCTGTAGCGCCTTTATGCGGTTCAAAAGCAACTAAACCTTCAGCTTCTAATTGTAGTAACGCTTCACGTACCGGAATTCGACTAACATTTAACTCTTCGGCTAATGCCGCTTGCCGTAAAGGTTGTCCTGCTTGAATTTCGCCACTGAGGATCTTCTCTCTAAGGGTTTCAACAACTAACTGAGTTCGGGTTTTATAAACAATGGTCATAAAGTACTTCTCTTGCAAGTGTGCTGACATTATAAGGGTTTATTAGCTAAAAAAAAGCGACTAACAAATATTAGCCGCTTATTGTTGTTATCAATGAAAGTTATAACTTCAAACCTACCGACTTAATAATCTAGTTAGTGACTCATAGGGCTGATTTTAATAACCAATGATTGGGGGAGGAGTTGATTTGCATTCCCAATAGTGATTACGACCATTTAATTAGCGCTAAACGCATGGCTTACCTTGTTTTTTTTATGAATACACTTCAACTTCTGTTGGTACCTTATTGTCAATTAAATGATGATTTCATAGACAACCGCTAAATCATTTTTACGCGACATTAAAGTATTTCACTTGCAACAAGATTGGTCTTTAAGTTGGCCTCTAATTAGGGATAAATTCTATGAATTATTATTATCTGCTCTTTAAAGTAGCACTTGCTGAAATCACCCATTTTAAAAGCCGTTTACTTGTCTTTGAAAAGAGCTCAGCTAGCACTATTAAGTGTCAATTTACCCATAACCCTTTTAATGACAAATAAAATAAAGACTAGCCAGCTAGTTAAAAATTCTTTAAGTAACACAACTATTACAGGGCATTAATCGACGTATAAAGTTATTAACATCAACACCCTTTTATGACGAAGAAAACGATGGAGATTACAATACAACACTGGGACTTGGCATTTTTATGCGTTAAAATAACGCAATATTATATTAAACAATAACATCACCAATAAGATAGCGATAACTACAACTTGGTCGTATTATACAACGAACTACAATCATTTTTTAATTGATTTTAAGCTCCATAGAGTAATTTTTTTCATATATAACTTGGCAAACACAAAGGCTTACCATGCAAAACCACCAAATAATAAAAAAAAGAATATTCACTTTACTGTTATTGGTTACTGCAATGGCATTATTTATGCCAAAATCTGCAGCAACCACGATCATTTTAGACTTCACGACTATCGACTCTACTGATATGTATGGCGCCAAGACTAATGCTTTTGATGAATCTATCTATGGCTTTAGTAACATGGGCTTAAATGACGTTATTAACAATATATCGTCGGCGATCAGCAATGACTTCTTTGGCTATAGCTATGCTGGTTTATCGGCTGGCAAAGAGCTAAATATTAATTTCGAAGTTGGCGTAATAGGTTCAGGCCCAAGCAATGGCGATAGTCAATTCTCGTATTTTCAATTCGGTAACGTAACCAGTGGAGAGTCATATTTAGGTCATGCCTGCCCAGGATGTGCTTTAACATCGTATGGGCAAGGGAAGGTTATTGGTTCAATTTTTACCAATAATATAGCAACATACTTAGCCAGCTATGCCGCTAATAATACACAACTGATTAACCTGATAGCCGGTACAGCATCACATGAAATTGGCCATTCTCTTTCCTTATCACATCCAACGAACAAAGAACTTAATCCCGGTGAGTCGGATTATGGTTTGATGGCAACAGGTGCTTCACCAACGTCTATGCCAAACAACCAACGAGTACTAGACCGTGCCTTCTCTAATAGAAATTTCGATACTTTAATAACGAGAGTAGGTCTTCGAGATGTTCAAATCGCCGCTATTCCAGAACCAAGCACTATTTTGTTATTGTTAACTGCCTTGCTTATGCTTGTTGTAAAAAGAAAAAAATATTAGTGGTGACTTTTATTTTATTAAAAAATAGCTCTATAGTACAAAAAAAAATAGTCTTTTATACTAAGCTACGTACGTGTTTACTTTTTTTATTTATGCTACTAAATTCGTTTGTCGCTCATGGCGATCAAATATTTTTAAGCTCGCAAGCGCTTATTAAAACTTCTGATGTCGCCGTAACAGGAAAGCTAATACTTAAACAAAATATAACACTTACAAACAAACAAGTTATTCGTGTGGGTGCTATTTATATCGAACAGGTATTTAAAGGACTGCCAACTAGTCAACAGAGTATTTTAATAGAACTCCCACCTTTCACAGCTAATGGAATGTTAAAGAGTACTGATGTTGTTTTAGAGATAGGTAATGAAGGTCTCTGGTTATTAAAAAAGCACACTAATGGTCTTTATCGAATAGAAAGGCCAGACGCCTTATTACCAAAAGAAAAAGCAACCATACTATTTAAGTGATCCCCATTAGTCCCCCCCTACTTGGATTGGCACTAGCGTGAACTAATACTGAGCGGTACTAACACTAAGGGGGAAACTTGTTATTAATAGGTCTCCTTGACCGCATAGTATTAATTTTAAAAGGTTCATGAAAAAGCTAAACTCATTAATGCAGTGAAACAGATGACATCGAACATTGTGCTGTTTCTTTACTTTGATAAATAACTTGTTGGCTATCAATAATGTTTGCGTCTTTCGGTGCGAGTATTAAGGCTTGTTCAATCGTTTGTTTTGCCAATTGGTTACAGCCTATCGCATTTAATGCATAAGCATAATTATTGAGGTAAGCAGACTCTTGTGTTGCTAATTTATAGCCTTGTTGATACCAAAAATTTGCTTGTTTAACATCGTGGCTTAAAAAGTAATTACCCAATAAAAAATAAGGTAGCCAATAATCTGGCCATTGCTTGGTTGCTTGGGTAAGCGCTGTTATGCCCGCTGAGCTTTTCCCTACTGAAATTAAATCTTGGGCTGCGCGCGTATAAATGAATGGCTTCAAATACTGACTGGCTTTAGTCGGGGGGAGCGCAGCTAAAAGCCAATATTTACCTCTAGCCCATGTTCTTTCAAAAACACTAAACTCAGCAACTCTATTAGCAAGGTCACCCGAATGCAGGGTAATAAGTTGTTTTTTTAAGTCATAACCGGTAACCACAGCATAATGCCACATCGGATACCAAGGCGTTGAGACATTTTGCAAAACAACAACAGGTATATCTTCGCTAACTAACGACAATAACTGAGCTAAATTACCTTCTTGTGCGTAAGCAACAAAACCAGCTTGACGAGCAGAAGCAACCATCTCAATTTGAAAGCTACCCTTTAACTTTGGAACAAATAACTCAGCCGCTAAGCTTTGTTGATCTTTTTCCACCCCATAATAATTAAAAACTTCAGACAACGTTGCAGGACCACAAAAAAAATCTTGCTGGGGGAAGAAAGGTACGTTGTTAATTTGATGTTTAGCCTTAATGTCAGGCGGTGAAGCCAAGAGTGCCTTGCTTTGCGGTGGCGTTGCACAGCCATTAGCTAAAAACAAAAAGCTGACCAATAGGCCAGCTTTACAAAAGGTATAATTTAACACCTATAATTTAATTTATGGGTCTAATGAATGAATAAACATCAGTTATACCCATTACATCCAAAACAGCTAAAACCACTAGCACAGTGACTATAGTACCAACGACTCCGCTAGCAGCAGGCATATCGTTTAGGGTTGAATTAAAAGTATTGAGTTCTTGTTGTGTCATATTAGCCACTCGAGTTCGAGCATCGGCAACATTAACCCCCAAAGAAACTAACTTTTCTTGAACTTCTGCACCATCAAGTAAGCTTAAAACTTGTTGGGTGTTATACAAACTTTGCTGCTGTTGAATAACATTGCTTGAAGGGATAACTGCGCCAAAAGCATTTGAGATGCTAAACAACACAGTAAATATTGCACAGGATACTATTGATATTTTTTTCATGTTATTGCTCGCTTAATGATTAATAGTGATACTTGTAAAATAAGGCTAACGACTAAGCGTTAATTACTTTAGCCAGTCACAAACCGTTATATATCAAGGTATGACTCTAGCACAGATAATTGAAAACCCTAACAATGTTAGGCGACATCTTGATTTTATATAAGGTTAATCCGTTGTGCTTAGCTTAAATTTAAATAAAACAATTAGTTTGATTCAGCACAAAGTAATACTTTTCACATTTTATATAATACCCTAAACCTACTAAAACACTATTCTTATGAATCAACAGCTTATCGTTTTTTTAAAAGCATTACTCGGTAGTTGCAAAGACTTACTGCCAATAATTTTAGTGATCGCTTTTTTTCAATTTGCTGTTCTCCAACAACCCATGCCAAATATTGGTGATATTTTAGTAGGTTTAGCATTAGTTGTGCTCGGCCTGACTTTTTTTATTTATGGCCTAGAAATGGGACTATTTCCCATTGGCGAATCTATGGCACAAGCCTTTGCAAAAAAAGGCAGCATTAGTTGGTTACTTACCTTCGCTTTTTGCCTGGGCTTTGGCACCACCGTTGCCGAGCCTTCATTAATTGCTGTAGCCAAAGAAGCAGCAAGTGTGGCCGCCTCTGGTGGCATTATAAAAGATACTTTAGCCGCACAAATTTCCTATGCAAATGGACTGCGTTTTACTGTTGCATTTGCCGTAGGGCTTGCCATTGTGATTGGTGTATTACGTATTATACGTGGCTGGCCAATTCAATACCTCATCTTGGGAGGCTATGTACTTGTAGTGATGATGACAATGATTGCTCCAAGTTGGATAATCGGTATTGCTTACGATTCAGGTGGCGTGACTACATCAACCATTACCGTTCCCTTAGTCACTGCACTGGGCGTTGGTTTAGCTTCGGCAATCAAAGGTAGAAACCCGATGACCGATGGTTTTGGCTTAATCGCTTTAGCTTCATTAACCCCGATGGTTTTTGTGATGATTTACGGCATGGTGATCAATTAATGGCTTTACTTTTTGAGTTTTTAATTACCTTAAAAAATACCATTATTGACGTACTGCCAATACTGTCAATTATTTTAGGTTTCCAACTATTAGTGATCCGCAAACCCATTCCACATATTAAACAAGTCGGCTTTGGTTTTATTTATGTATTAATTGGTTTAGCTTTATTTTTACTGGGTCTAGAAAAAGCCTTATTTCCATTAGGTAAAATGATGGCAACACAATTAACAGCGCCAGAATTTATCCATACTGGCGAACAGGTATTAACTCGCATTCATTGGTCAGATTACTTCTGGGTATATATTTTTGCAGCTGCAATAGGTTTTAGCACTACAATTGCTGAGCCGTCATTGATTGCTGTAGCAATAAAGGCAGAAGAAGTTTCTGGTGGAGCCATAAAGGCCAATAGTTTACGAATATCTGTGGCGATTGGTGTTGCTATCGGTATCGCCCTTGGTAGTTATCGTATCGTGGTTGGTCATCCTATTCATTACTATATTATCTCTGGTTATATCGTTGTCGTTATTCAAACTTTTTTTTGTCCTAAGCTAATTGTGCCTCTGGCTTACGACTCTGGCGGTGTAACCACGTCAACAGTCACAGTCCCTTTAGTTGCCGCTTTAGGCTTAGGTTTAGCCAGTACCATTCCAGGACGTAGTCCACTGATTGATGGTTTTGGCTTAATCGCTTTTGCCAGTTTATTTCCTATTATTGCTGTAATGGCTTATGCACAATTAACCCAAGCAAAAGCCCAACAAATCGAACGAAAAAGTGAAAACAGAAAACGAATTAATATTAATAAACGCAGCTTAAGAAAAAAACAAGAGCCCTCAAAAAGCTCAAGACAAGATAAATTAAACAGGTGATCACATGCAATTCAAACTAATTGTCGCATTTGTTGACGACGGTGTAACAGACGAAGTTATGAAAGGCGCCAGAATGGCTGGAGCCACTGGCGCAACGATAATAAATAATGCTAGAGGTGAAGGTATTAAACGCCAAAGAACCTTTTTTGGTATGCAACTTGAGACACAAAGAGACGTATTACTTTTTGTCGTTGAAGAACATTTATCTAGAAAAATTCTAGAACGGATCAGTAAAATCGCAGGGTTTGACCAAGACCCGGGTAAAGGTATTGCGATTCAACTAAATGTCGAAGATGCTGTTGGCGTAGCTCATCAAGTAGAACGCTTAAAAGGTAAAGTTGAGGAAGAACTATGATCCATAAATTAGTACAAGTTAAAGATGCAATGACCACTGATAACTATCAATTTGCTGATGGCATGATGACTGTTGCTGAAGGTATTAAATTAGCAAAAAAGCATAATGTTAATGCCTTAATTATCAATAAGCGTAATCCTCAAGATGAATACGGTTTAGTGATGCTTGCTGATATTGCGAAAGAGGTCTTAGCAAAAGACCGTTCGCCCGACCGGGTAAACTTATATGAAATAATGGCAAAACCTATCTTAAGTGTTGACCCAAATATGGATGTAAGATATTGCGCTCGGTTATTTGAACGCTTTAGCATTCACTTAGCCCCCGTTGTTGCAGACAATGAAATTGTTGGCATGGTTGATTACATTAATATGGTTTTTAGCCAGATAGAATAGCACCCCTGTTATAAAGTCTAAGGTGATGCTTTAGGCTTTATTATGAGTAAAACATCTTGGCGTTTTAAAAGAAAAATAAGCGGTGATAAAAAATACGCCCATAACAATTAATGTGCCGGTGTCTCCCTGATAAGGTGTAATAACATTAAAGTAAAATAAAGCATTCTCTAATAAGCTAACACCCACACCGATAATAAATAAAATATAGCCACTAGACTGCCCTTTTGCTCCGATAAGTTTGGCCAACAAATAGCCTAACACAGGTATAAAAGACCAAATAAAGAAGACCACTATTGAAAATATAATGGCTGACAAAGCAAGACTTTGCTGTGATAGAACATTAATAACCGAGTAAAGTTTAACCAAACAATAGCCAATATATAAATACAAAAATAACATCTACAACTTCCTAAAATAACGATAACCCAACTATAATAACAAGCAGTATAAAAATTAACTTATGCTAGAACAAACAAAGACCACTTAACTATAATTAACTAGCAAATAATGCTTTAGCTATTGTTCAATAAATCGTTACCGTGAGCTGAGTTATCGATTAGTTAGTTTGATTAATTAAATTAATAAGTCAGTTATCACAGCTGACAATTGATTATATAAAACATTTCTCATTGACGTTTTTCGCCATAACACACCAATTTCTCGATAATAATCTTGATCTAATGGTGCAATGGTTAACCCCTCATTTTCCCCAATATTTTTCTTTACCGCCATCTCAGGCAAAAAAGTAAAACCTTGATGAAAAGCGGTCATCTGTACCAATGTTGACAAGCTTGACGCAGAAAAAGAATGAATACGCGATTTATCAGCAAGTTTACATGCCGACAAGGCATGCTCAGTAAGGCAATGTTCTGATGATAATAAGAAAATACTCTGTTCTGGTAAATGTTTATAACTGTCTGTTTGTTGAAAGGTCTCTACTAGCCTTTTATTACCTGCCATAAAAAACCTGTCTTTACCTACTAATCGACAATGAAAGTTGTTTACTGCTATTGGCAACGCTAGAATCAACAAATCTATTTCACCATTACTAAGCATCTTCATTAAGTTTTCAGTAGTATCTTCACGTAAAAACAAGGCTAAATCAGGAAGTTTACTTTGGCAGGCGCGTACAAAATCGGTTAATAGGAATGGCGCAATCGTTGGAATACAACCAATACGTACGGTGCCGGTATACTCACTACCTTGTTGTTTTGCAAAGCTGACTAATTCGTTGGCCGAGACTAATAACTGTCGGGATTTTTCAACAACTTCAATGCCCTGAGTAGTAAATATAAAAGATTTGTTGTCACGTTCAATTAATTGACAATTTAGCTGTTCTTCTAATTTTAGAATAGCGCTGCTTAAGGTTGACTGACTAACAAAGCATGCACTAGCTGCTCGATGAAAATTTTGTTCTTGGTAAAGCGCAATTAAATAGCGTAAATGTTTAAGATTCGGTAAAAACATAAGGCAAAGTCCAAAGGGTAATGACGATTAATTTATCACATCACAATTAAATAAAACGATTATGATTTAACAAACACCGAATAAGGACCCGAGGACAAAAGTATAAATTTATTGTTAACTTGTCATTTTAATCAATAAACCGAGTATAAAGTTGATGAATATTAATTCAATCCATCGATTTCTTTAATTTTTTCTAAAGATACGGTAAAGTTAGAGGATTAATTTACACCATCATATAGGAAGCAACATGTCACAAGCATCAGCACGTCATTTATTAGTAGATACAGAAGAGCAATGTTTAACGCTTAAAGCACAAATCGAAGATGGAGCAGATTTTGCGGTTGTAGCGCAGGAGCACTCAAACTGTCCTTCAAAAATGCAAGGTGGAGATTTAGGATCATTTGGCCGTGGTCAAATGGTACCAGAATTTGATGAAGTGGTTTTCACTGCTGATTTAAACACAGTTCAAGGACCAGTAAAAACGCAATTTGGTTATCATTTATTAGAAGTAACGGCTCGCTCTTAATAGTCAGCTTGCTTAAAAATCGATAAAGGAAAGGTTATCAATGGCAAAAATTATAATATTGATGTTTCTTTTATCGATTTCAAATCACTGCCAAGCTAATTCTATTGCAATTGACGCGGTAAAAGCAGATGAAAAAATAATTCATTACCTTGCTGATAAATCTATCACTAACTTTCAAATAACTTACCAGCAACTCGAGCTTGGTGATATTTGTGGATTTGTTGGTTGCCAATGGCGAAAACTCGTTTCTGTCGTCGTAACGTCTAGAAGTGCTAATGCACCATCAACAACCATTGTCGCGCTTGTTGAAGGCATAGTACCTAACAACCAAGAACAACCTAAGGTTACCTTTGTAACGTTAAACAATAGCCTACCCAACACGCTAACCTTTATTAATTAACGAACGCGTTAATACCTTATTAATTTGTTAGATACTTTCATTATTTTCTCGAATCTTTATTTATTTTTCCTTATATAAATCATTGCCTATTTCACAAATATCACTTCGCATAAATTTTTTTAAACAATAATTTATTGATAGAGTTGTTAATTAAATATTAATAATAGATCAATTTGTTGCTAAAGATGTTAAATCAATGTTACGGTTGATTTGTCAGCAAAGACTGGCTAAAAAATCCTCAAGGCCATTGGAGGACAAATTAATCAAAGGAATGAGGGAGGAAAATAAAAATATCACTTGGCTTTTAATGCAAGTATAAATTAAGTAAAATTAGGAACACTTAATGCAAAATAATAATAAGATTTCTCAACTTTCATTCCTTATTGGCGCAGCACTTACCGCTGCAACAATGAACGCAACAGCTGTTGAAATGAGCGCCAGTTCACTGCAACAAGAAACAAACACCGGAACACCGGTTATGGCACCAGCAAGCCCAAGTCCAGTGCTTGGAAATTACCCGCTGGTAATCAAAAACCCTGCAGAACAAGCCTTTCAAAACATCATTTCAAATCAAAGCTCATACGGCTCAGTTGGTAATGAAAAATTTAAAGTTCGACGCCAATGGACTGATGAATTAGGTAAAAGCCATACTCACTTTGATCAAACGATTAACGGTATTAAAGTTTATGGTACAAGTATGATTATGCATACTAATTCGCCAATAAATACTTTTAACGCAAGTAATAGTGCAAGTAGCGTTTATAAAGTTACGGGTAAATTAGCCACTAATTCATTACCTTCGTTTTCAGTAATGAACAACGCTAGTGCATTAAGCAATGACTCTGCACAAGCACTGGTTGCTGCTGAAAGTGTTGGAGACGTGTTAAATATTCCAGAGCTTGCTTACGTGTACCTACCACTTTCAGAAGAAACTAAACTCGCTTATAGACTAGAAGTATCATGGGATAATGGCGGTGAAGACTTTGGTCGTGATTTTATATACTTTGATGTGAATACTTCTGAAATCTTAGCGAGAGAGCCACAAGTACATTCTGCTAAAAATTGGCGGACATACACGCTTAATGGCGGTTCGGCAAACTCGGCTCCAGGTACTTTGTTATGTACTAACACACAAAGTTGTGGCAGTAACGCCGCAGCACAACGTGCACATGATGGCGCGTCAAAAGTGTATGACTATTATCAAAGTAAATTTGGTCGCGACAGCCTTGATAACAATGGAATGACACTCGTATCTAGTGTTGATTTAGGCGTAGTTAACGCTTATTGGACGGGCTCACAAATGATGTATGGTCAAGCATCTGGTGGCATGAACGACTTTACCAGTGACTTTGATATCATAGGTCATGAATTAACACACGGTGTCACAGATAAAACGGCAAACCTAATTTATGCCAATGCATCAGGCGCCTTAAACGAAGCTTGGTCAGATATTCTTGGTATCTCAGCCGAAGCTTACCGTAATGGCACAACAAGTTCTTCATGGTTATTGGGAGATGGTTTATATAACACTCAAGGTCAGGCCTTACGTTACATGGATAATCCAACTCAAGATAATTACTCAAAAGATTGGTACCCAGAGCGCATTCCTTTTGTAAGTAACCCAAGTAATAGTAATGACCAAGGTGGTGTTCACGGTAACTCAGGTATTGCTAATTTAGCTTATGTTTTGTTGGTAGACGGTGGTACTCATCCGCGCAACAAATCAACGGCACAAGTACCCAGTATAGGTATGGCAAAGGCCGAAAAGATTTTCTATCGTGCACTTGTTACCTACATGAATCAAAATACTAATTTTGCGGGTGCAAGAGCGGCAACAGCTCAAGCCGCACAAGATTTATATGGTGCTACCGAAAAAACAGCAGTAGAAACGGCTTGGTGTGCTGTAGGTGTTGGTGCTTGTCCGACAACAGGAACACCTCCAACGGGTAATGTATTAACCAATGGTGTTGCTGCCACGAACCTAAGTGCGTCAACAAATGCAGACGTTGTTTACACGATGGAAGTTCCATCGGGCGCAACAGATATCAGCTTTTTAACAACGGGTGGTTCTGGTGATGCTGATATGTATGTTAAGTTTGGTTCAGCACCTACCGATTCAAGCTATGACTGTCGTCCTTATAAAGGCGGAAATGTAGAGTCTTGTGCAGGTACATCAACGGGTGGAACATATTATGTTCGAGTCAAAGCCTATTCAGCATTTTCGGGAGTTAGCTTAACAGGTAGTTTTACAGAAGCTGCTACAGGAAATCCTGCGCTTAATGGTTCAGAGTCGAATGTTGCTGTATCAAAAGGACAGTGGAAGCGCTTTACTCAAGTTTTACCTGCAGGTTATGCCGATCTGACTATTAGCCTTTCAGGGGGGTCAGGTGATGCTGACTTATATATTCGCCGAGGAGCACAATCAACAGCTTCTGCCTATGATTGTCGACCTTATAAAAATGGTAACAATGAAAGCTGTAGCTTTACAACCCCTGCTGCAGGTACATGGTATATAGATATATTTGGCTATAGTACAGCTTCAGGTATGACATTAACATTGCAAGCAAATCCATAAAATTATTTATAGTCATTACTTTATAAATAATAAATAAGTTAAGACTAGCCGGTGCTTTTGGCTAGTCTTTTTTTATCCACTTATTTAGTTTTTTAAAACGAAGTGCTAAAAGAAGAAAAGTAATAAAAAGATAAATACTCGGTTCTATGATTTCAGACTTTACCGACCAATAAAAATGAATCCCAACAAGAACAACGGCTAAGTAAACCCAATTATGGAGCTTTTGCCAATTTTTACCCATTTTTTTTCTTAATAACGAAACTGATGTTATCGCAAGCGTTAACAAAATCAATAAGCCCGCCATACCAATAGTAATATAAGGTCGTTCAAGTATTTCACTCACAAATAGTGACCAATCAAACTGCACTTCAAACACTAGGAAATTGGTTAAATGTAGGAAAGCATAAGTAAAGCTATATAAGCCTACTAAACGGCGAACTTTTAATAATATTGATATTTTAAAACGCTTACTTAAAGGCGTTATCATTAAACTTAACAACAATAAATTAAACGCACCAATACCGGTAAAGTGAATAATGGCTTCAACTGGGTCAGCGCCTAGTTGATCAGTAAAAGCCAGATAATAAGCATTGGCTAGCGGTAAAAAAGCCGCAAGGTGGACAAAAACTTTAAACAAAATAACTTTATACTTCATAGAGATGATACGACTCAAGTTATTACTACAGATTAGTGGGGCAATAAAGCCCCTACTCACGATTTTACCCTGTCGCTATTTTTAAAAGTTTTTCCGTAAATCAAGGTTTCTATATAGATCGGCAACTTCCTCACCGTAGCCATTAAAAGGCAAAGTATCGATACGGTTACGCGCAAACAATCCGCCAGAAGTTAATCTTCGTTCACTGGCTTGACTCCACCTTGGATGGTCAACTTCAGGATTAACATTGGCATAAAAGCCGTATTCGTTAGGGGCTAAAATATTCCATGTTGACGCAGGAGGATGTTCAACAAATTTTATTGCAACAATCGATTTAATACTTTTAAAACCATATTTCCATGGCACCACTAAACGGATTGGCGCACCATTTTGTGCTGGTAATGTTTTGCCATAGAGACCGACACTCATTAGGGTAAGTGGGTTCATCGCCTCATCAATACGTAACCCTTCCACATAAGGGTAATCAATACCGCCGCCCATTCGCCTACTTGCTTGTCCTGGCATTTGCTCTGGGTCGTGTAAGGTTTCAAAAGCAACATACTTAGCTCGAGAGTTCGGCTGTGCCTTTTTTAATAGTTTTGATAATTCAAAGCCAACCCATGGGATAACCATTGACCAAGCTTCTACACATCGCAGCCGATAAATACGCTCTTCAAGGGCAAAACTTTTCGTTAAATCATCTAAATCTAAAGTATAAGGCTTATCACACTCACCACTTATCGTGAGCTGCCAAGGTTTAATATTGAAGTTTTGCGCATTATTAACGGGATCGTTTTTACCTATACCAAATTCATAAAAATTATTATGGCTGGTTACTTTAGCTTCAGGTGTCAACACTTCAGTATTATTAGTAGCGTCAGCCGTGAACTTTAAGGGATAACGTTGAAAGGTATTTTCTGGTTCTGATGAAAAAAAATCTAAACCTTGGGCGTTTACAGTGCTAGATATAGTTGAAGATAATAAAGTACCGGCACCGAAGAAACCCATTTGCTTAATAAGCTGCCTACGCTTTAAGTAAACACTTTCGCTGGTAACTTGATGTTCTTTTAGTGCTGACTTTCCAGGAGATTTAATTAACATATGGCTACTTCTCAGGTTATTAATTAACTAACGATAAACCAATAGACCCGAGAAATAGAGAAATACTTCATTATTTATAAAATAATATTACTGTTCTATCAATTAACGGGCAAATTGATGTAAATAATCAACCACAGCAGAAGATTCATATAACCAAGTAACCTTTTGGTTTTCATCAGTGATTTTCAAACAAGGTACCGTACGTTTTCCACCTTCTTTGATTAACTCTTCACGATAATTCTCATTTTGATTAATATTACGTAATTCGATATTTAAACCATCGCGTTTTATAGAACGACGAACTTTCACACAAAAAGGACAAGCGGGTAATTGATATAAGCTCAAGTGTTGTGTGCTTGTATCTATTTCAGCTTGCAATTGAGTTGTTCTTTTTGGGCCGCTCGGTGAAAAAACAAAATTTAACAATAAGATAATACGACCAATAATCCAGCGAACAATAAACATAAATCAACTTCTCTTTATTTAAAAAAAAACACTAGACTGTCTAAAAACAGCCACCCTAATTTTGCGCGAGTTTAACATATCTACTTGGTTAACACTGCTTTCATTTCGCGCAAATGGCTATCTACCACATCATATCGTCAGGAATTTGATAATCGGCATAAGGATCGTCAGCTTCAACTAAATCACTTTCCACTTTATCATTTTGTACTAAAATAACACTAGCATCTAAAGTCGCTACTTTTGCTGCGGTTTCAGCTGTTACTAAATAACTCTGTTCGGTTAACCCACAAACCGCTAATCGTCCATTAACTAAAGCTCTATGGGTAACCGCGTTAACAAATAACTTTTTAATTTTACTGTTAAAGGTGTAATTATATTCTGTTTCACCGGTAACATTTTTTATTTGATGGTGTTCGAGTATTTGTTGGATGCGTAGCATTTTTTCTTTGTTGGCGAGTTGTTGCTTTTTTTCTTCATTGAGCGCGGTGTCTTTCGCCAATTTTTCTTTTTGAGCTTTAGCTAAGTCTTGCTTTACTTGTTCTTGTAAACTTTCGTCTTTTGCTACGCCACTGCGTTTTTGTTTATTTGATTTACGCTGGCTTGTATTTGCTTGTCGCGCTTTTTGCTTAGTCGTTAAGCCTGCTTTTAATAGCTGATCTTGTAAAGATGCCATACAAACTCCTTAATTAGGTTTATCAATAGTAATTATTGCTATTCTATCGGGAAAAATAGCAATAAAAAAGTAGCTCGGCTTTTCTTTGTACATAAACCGATAATAATCTTCTATCATTAAATGTTAACTTTATAAATAATAAGGTAATCTAGCACGTCTAAATATCCTAAATACACCACATTATGAATAGATTTAAACATATATTAATTGGTTTCTTGCTGATCTTATTTTTAGTTGTTACAAGTTTAGGTACTTGGATTTACAGCCAAATTGATAGCGCGTTACCGGTACTTGAAGGAAAGCGAACATTACTTGGCTTGAGTGATACAGCCATTGTTGAGCGCGATAGTCAGGGTATTGTCACCATAAAAGCGAAGAAACGTAACGATGTTGCAGTCGCCACAGGGTTTATACATGCCCAAGAACGTTTTTTTCAGATGGACCTACTGCGCCGTAATTCAGCAGGCGAACTCGCCAGCTTATTTGGCGAAAAAGCCTTGCCACATGATAAAGAGATCCGCCGTCATCGTTTTCGTGAGCGTGCTAGAGCCATAGTTGCACAACTTCCTGAAAAAGATTTAGCCTTATTAAAAGCCTATACCCGTGGTGTGAATCAGGGCATAAATAATTTAAGCTCACCTCCTTTTGAATATTTATTACTTCAACAAGCTCCCGTTTCTTGGCAAGAAGAAGACACCATATTAACCGTATTAAGTATGTACATGGACTTACAATATGCGGCAGGTGACCGTGAAAGAACCTTAGGAAATATAAAAAACACCTTAGGTGAAGATGTCTTTAAATTTTTGAATCCTAAAGGCAGCATTTGGGATGCCGCCATTGATGGTAGTCAGTATCCATCAAGTAAAATGCCAACACGTGCATGGCCTTCTGCCTCATCTGAACAAGATGCTTTAGCTGCTAATACGGTACAAAATTTAGTAAAAAATATACCTGAGCAAAAATATCAAGGTGAGGAGTTCCCAGGTTCAAACAACTGGGCGGTATCGGGGAAAATAAGTAAAACAGGAAGTGCTATTGTTGCTAACGATATGCATTTAGGAATACGCGTACCAAACACTTGGTTTCGGGCAACCTTTGAATATCAAAGCGATAACAATAAAGCCATCAAAGTAACAGGACTGACCCTCCCGGGAACACCTAATATCATTGCTGGCAGTAACGGTAATATTGCATGGGGGTTTACTAATAGTTACGGCGATTGGAGCGATATAATTATTTTAGATACCAATGCAGATAACAGCCAATACTTAACACCTGCTGGCTACCAAGACTTTACAGAGCATAAACATGTTATTGCGGTAAAAGGTCAAGACGCGCAGGAAATCATAGTCAAAGAAACAATTTGGGGGCCAGTTATAGGAACGAACAACAGCCAACAATTATTAGCTTATCGCTGGGTTGCTCATGATGTACAAGCCGTAAATCTGCACCAAACTCAACTCGAATTAGCCACTAGCGTTGATGAGGCATTTAACATTGCTAACCAAGCAGGTATTCCGGCACAAAATCTAGTTGTCGGAGATAAAGCGGGAAATATTGGCTGGACAATCATGGGGCCTATTCCAAAAAAATCCTCCTCGTTTGGTGAAACACCTACACATTGGGGTGACGGTATCAATCATTGGCAGGGATATTTAAAAGCGGATCTGTATCCTAAAATTAAAAATCCGCAAAATAATCGTTTATGGACCGCAAATGCTCGTGTGGTTGGCGGGGAAATGTTAGAAAAATTAGGCAACGGCGGTTATGCACTTGGTGCAAGGGCACAACAAATCAGAGAGGGATTGCTTGCAAAAGAGGTATTTTCAGAACAAAACTTACTTGATATTGCGCTGGACGACCGCGCCATTTTTTTAAAACGCTGGCAGAAATTTTTAATTGATAAAGTACTAACACCAGACGCGATTATCAATCATCCGCGTTGGCAAGCAGTGAAAGAAACCCTTAATACTGATAATTTATGTGCATGCACAGACTCGGTTGCTTATCGCCTTGTTAATAATTTTCGCTTGAATGTGCGTAATGATGTTTTTAGTCTACTCAACGAAAACTTAACTCACTTAGATAATGGCTACTCTTTTCACACCATTCGCCACCAAGTAGAAACACCGCTTTGGCAAATGATTAATGAACAACCAAGCAACTTTTTATGGTTGCCCGAAGATAACTGGCAAAAAGTTTTTGAGCGAGCACTCTCTGCCACCTTAACGGATATGACCCAAGACCAACCATTGGCTAAAGCGACTTGGGGGCAACAAAACACCAGTAAAATACAACACCCACTTAGTAACGCTATACCCTTTATTGGTCGTTGGTTAGATATGCTGCCAATACCTCTTGCTGGCGATAGCTATATGCCTCGTGTCCAAGGAAAGTCTTTTGGTGCATCTCAACGTATGGTGGTTTCACCGGGTCATGAGGCCTCAGGAATATTACATATGCCAACCAGCCAGTCTGGCCACCCGTGGAGCCCTTATTATGGTTTAGGTCATGATGATTGGGTACAAGGAAAGCCCTCACCTTTCTTACCGGGTGAGACAAAATATACACTGACATTACTGAGCTATTAAGCTAAATTTTCAACATTAAAATTAATATCTACAATATAAAAAGAGGAAAAGTATGACGATTCTTATCTGGTGTTTATTTGCAGCCACTCTATTGCCTTATTTAGCTAAAGCCCCTGTCGCAATAGCTATGAGTAAACTCGATGGTTATGACAATAACCACCCGCGTGCGCAACAAGCAAAACTAACTGGCTTTGGAGCCCGTGCACTCGCGGCTCACCAAAATGCTTTTGAATCACTGATTATTTTTGTCCCTGCGGTTTTACTCGCAATAACCACAAATACAATAACCGACAGTGTAACCTTCTTAGCAATTACCCACGTTGTCGCTCGAGTGGCTTACAACTTATTATATTTATTCAATATTGGACTACTGCGCTCAATTGTCTGGGGAGTAGCAACCGTGTCTTCTTTTGCCATTATTTGGCAATGTTTTCCACAAAGCTAAAAATCTATTTCTATTATAGATTTTTTTAATACAAGCCTTTAGCAATAAAGGCTTGAACAATTTCTTCGCCCTCGCTACAGTAATGCTATATATCCTAGCTAATAGCTTGTTTTAGTCGCCTTCATGACTTTCCTTTACTAAAACATCAGGATTCTTTCTTTTTAACCATTTTCGAAAATAATATATAGGGTGGAAGTACTGTGAGTGAAGATTTAGATCTGAATAAAATTCGTGAAAAAATAACCAAACTTGACCAGCAATTATTAGAGTTATTTGCTCAACGCCGTTCTCTCACTCTCAGTGTTGCAAAAAGTAAAGCGCATCAGATACGCCCCGTTCGCGATCAACAACGCGAGCAAGAATTATTAATACGTTTAATTAACCAAGGTAAAGTGCTTGGTTTAGACGCTCACTATGTTACCAGCGTTTATCAAACAATTATTGAAGATTCAGTATTAAATCAACAAGCCTATTTACAAACATTGGCCAACCCCAATATCCAAGTGCCTACGGTTAGCGTCGCTTTTCTAGGTAATAAGGGCTCTTATAGCTATTTAGCCAGTCATAGATATTTTTCACGCCGTGCAGCAAAAATCAATGAATACGGTTGCCAAAGTTTCAAAGAAATTATGCAACAAGTCGAATCTGGCCATGTAGATTACGGTATGCTGCCCATTGAAAATACCAGTTCAGGTAGTATTAACGAAGTTTATGACGCCCTACAACACACTAACTTGTCAATTGTTGGTGAGATAACTCAGCCTATTGAGCACTGCTTATTAACCGCAGTAAATACCCAACTCAGCAAAATAAAAACGATTTACGCGCACGGACAACCCTTTACTCAGTGCAGTAATTTTCTCGACAAACAAAAAAACATTCGCATCGAATATTGTGACAGTACCGCTGATGCAATGGCCCAAGCGTATGAGTTGCAAGACCCTACAGTCGCCGTTATTGGCAGTGAAGAAGGTGGTCATCTCTACAAGCTTCATGCTTTAGAAAAGTCGATTGCTAACCAAGCAGAAAATCACAGTCGCTTTATTTTAGTCGCTCGTAAACCTATTGATGTCGCTGAACAAATCCCGGCTAAAACGGCATTGATTTTGGCAACAGGACAAAAAGCAGGTGCCTTAGTTGATTGTCTTATTATTTTAAAAGCAAAAGGTATCAACATGTGTAAACTTGAATCTAGACCTATTCAAGGGCGACCATGGGAAGAAATGTTTTATATTGATGTTGAAGCCAATTTGAAGAGTGCTGTACTGCAAGAGGCAATTAATGAAATAACCTCAATTACTAATTTCATTAAAATATTAGGCTGTTATCCTATTGAACATATTAGCCCAACCAGTGTACCAAGTAGCGCGATAAACGCTTAGCCGTTGTCGCTTAACTTTTAAGTTAATGGCTTTGATAAAGTCTCTACGCCAGCAAAATTTACCTTACTCGACCTCTTGAAAAATACAGGTCGGTAAGGTTTTAGTTTTATTTTTAGTTTTAGTTTTAGTTTTAGTTTTAAGCGTTATTCAACAGCGTTTTAAGAGCTGCACGATAACATCGAACAACCCGCCTTATTTCTCGCCCATTCAGGACGTTTCTCACTGTAATGATGATATTTAACTTGTTCATCATAAGGGTTTTCCAGAACCTTTTGTAATTCATGTAATTTACTAAAATCACCTTGCTCTGCAAGCTCAATGGCTTGTTGTGCTAAATAATTACGCAATACATATTTAGGGTTCACCTTATTCATCGCCGCTTTTCTTTGCGCTGCTGTTTTTTCGTCGTGCTCAATTCGATTAGCGTAGTTTTCTAGCCAAGAAGAAAAACGTGCTTGATGCTGAGGCGTTAACTGCTCGTCTAGATAGAAACAATCGGCAAAATGATTGACGTTATTTGCTTTAACTTTTTTGTCATAACTAAAATCAGCCAGTAAACGATAGAAAATAGTCATGTCTGTTTCTATATCACCCAACAAGGTTTCGAGTGCTAAAAACAAGGCTGTGTCCGCTTTATGGTTTATATCTTCAGCCGTAATACCCAGTTTATTCGACATCATTTCATGCCACTGTTGTTGATACGTTTTACTGTAATTATTTAATATCACTTCTAGTGGCTTAGACTCTTCTATCAATGGATAGATAGCGTTCGCTAATTGAAATAAATTCCATTGTGAAATTTCACCCTGTTTGCCGAAGCTGTAACGCTTACCTTGAGCATCTGTTGTATTTGGTGTCCAAGACAAATCAAAATTATCAATCCAACCATAAGGACCATAATCAATCGTTTCACCGATTAATGACATATTGTCGGTATTCATTACGCCATGAACAAAACCAACCCGCATCCAATGCACCATCAATCGACAAGTGCGTTGGGCAATTTCATCAAACCAAGCTAAGTAACCTTGTACCGAGTCATTTTCGTGGTCATTTAATAAATGCGGAAAATCTCGTTTTATCGAATAATCAACGAGCTGCTTTAACAAAGCCTTATCTTTACGGTAAGCCGGTAGCTCAATACTTCCAAAACGCATAAATGACGATGACACTCGACAGACAACAGCGCCTAATTCAGCTTTCGCATTACCGTTATAAAACATATCCCGAACGACACTGTCACCCGTTAACGATAAACTCAGTGCTCGGGTGGTAGGAATACCTAAATGAAACATCGCTTCTGAACATAAGAACTCTCGTACCGATGAACGTAATACCGCTAAGCCGTCAGCCGTTCGTGAAAACGGTGTTGGTCCTGCACCTTTTAGCTGGAGAACTTTATGGCCATCTAAGGGAGTGTTTACTTCAGCTAAGTTAATGGCGCGGCCATCACCTAATTGTCCAGCCCAATGGCCAAACTGGTGTCCGCCATAACACATCGCATAAGGGGCAAATTCTTTGGGCACGACATTCCCCGTGAACAACTGTAAAAATTCATCACTTTTAAGCTGCTCTTCACTTAACCCTAATATTGAGGCAACATCACGACTAGCCGTAACCAACTGTGGATTTGACGTTCTTTTAGGTGATACCCAAGAAAAAGCAGCGGCATGAACTTGGTGCGGAAAAATAGACTCTTCTAAATCTTCAGGTAACTGTGAAGAAAAGCTATTATCAATATTGAAATCTAAGTAAGACAAAATAAGCGACTAATTGAAAAATAGAATTGAAAGGGAATTATTGACTGTCAGTTTCTATATTGCAATATTCATTTCAAACAAAAGGCTGATTTGGGTTATACCCTTGTCAGCTTTCTATTACTTATTTATATATTCACTTATACATATCATTAAAAAGTAATATCTACTTAGGTAAAAGCTAGCACTGACTATTGCAAAGCTATCGTCAGTTCAGCTTTAAAAGTGCTATGGCAAGATTGACAAGCCAGTATTAATTTTTGATATTCAGCGACAATAACAACCATATTTTTTTCTTTGGCCGCTTGCTTAATTTTGATAGCACCACCATGAACAACTTCGTCGAAACCTTTAAATGTAGCGACTTTTGTTCCTAAGGCTTTCATCAATTTTTTCCGTTGCGACATTGCTGGTTTTGGATGATTAATAATCCCCTGTGCTGCACTTTCAACAAGGCTAAAGTCTTCTAAAATAATTCCTTGTGTGATCATCTTGGTGTCAGATAACAATGCCTGCATGACCTGTTTAAACGTTACAATACTATTTTTATCAATACCTTGTTGATAATGCTGTGCGTTCGATGAAACAGCAACGAAAAAAGCTATCACAACACTGGTAATAATGATTTTTTTTTGTATTTTATACATAGTGACTCTTATTTTATCAGTGAGGTAAATGAATAAACTAAGGTTAATAAAGTGGTTAAGTTATGATGACATTAATCGCTTTAAGGATAACCAAACAGGAAATAATCATTAATAATCGCATAAGAACAGCCAATTTACGCCAAAAATATTAAAGCACTTTAGCTTAGTTCAGTTTCGCGGTAAAATAGCGGCAAATTTTAGCGCCCTATTAGGCTTTATCTTGCAAACATTAGCCCAGCTCAATTCAGGTAAATATTCAGATATAACGCATTTAACCCTCAGTGAGAATTTAACTGAATTTCCGCAAAAAATCTTTTCATTAGCAAACTCTCTTGAAGTATTAGACTTAGCAAATAACAAATTAACGGCTTTACCCTGTGAGTTTTCTTCATTGAAGAAGTTAAAGATATTATTTTTAACTGATAATAACTTTAAAAGTATTCCTGAAGTCTTAGCGGCTTGCCCACAACTAGAAATGATCAGTTTCAAAGGTAATCAATTAAGCCGAGTAGATGAAGACGTGCTGCCAACAGGAACACGTTGGTTGATATTAACCGATAATAAAATATCAGCACTACCCCATTCAATGGGCAAGCTAAGCCGTTTACAAAAATTAGCATTGGCTGGCAATCTATTACAGCAACTGCCCGATAGTATGAAGAACTGTAAAAATTTAGAATTAATGCGTCTTTCTGCTAATCAGTTAATCACACTTCCCGATTGGCTATTTCAATTACCTAACTTGGCGTGGCTGGCTTTTTCGGGTAATAAGTTAACACACAGTGTTAAACCAGTGATTGATCAGATACCGAGTGTTTCACCGCAAGACTTTCAACTAAAACAAAAATTAGGTGAAGGCGCATCAGGAATAATTCATCAAGCAACATGGTTAACTAGACCTATCACCATTGATTCAGACGAAGATATAGCGGTAAAAATCTTTAAAGGTGAAATAACCAGTGATGGTTACCCTATTGATGAACTAAATAATTGCCTGCAAGCCGGTGAACATAAAAACTTAATCAAAGTCATTGCTAAAATTATGTCGAAAGAGCAACTTTCTTTAATAATGGAGTTAATTCCTCAGCGTTTTTATAACTTAGGTTTACCCCCTTCATTAACAAGCTGTACTCGTGATACGTTCCCTACATCTGCCACATTAACAACAAGTCAGATAATAAAAATAGTCCTTAGCATGGCTGATACTTTACGTCATTTGCATGAAAATAAAGTCAGCCATGGTGACATCTATGCTCACAATACTATGGTCGATGAAAACGCAAATATGCTGTTTGGTGATTTTGGTGCCGCTTCTAACTTGAAGGTTTTGCCTGAAACACAACAAAAAGCAATGCAAGCGATAGAAGTGAGAGCTTTAGGCTGTTTATTAGATGATTTATTGCCTTTGTCTGCTCATTTAGAAAACACTGCGCAATACCAAGCTCTGTTGATAATAAAAGAGCGTTGTATGCAAGCCGATACGTTTAAAAGACCCACCTTTTTCGCTATCGTTGAGCAATTAAAAGTACACGTTTAACCTGATTTTTTAATTCATATTATTAGGCGTATAACCGGTGAGATCGAATGACTGGTTTTAAAAGCTCTCTTTTCAAACCAGTTTATTCTCTACAAAGCGATTTTTTTTAAACACCAGTACTAAAACGATTCAAACACATTTGCTTGCCCAGCCCCTTTAACCTAAAATATCGACAAGTTAATTTTTCCTTCAAATAATAAGGTTTTTCATGGCACAACCATTACCAGATAAATTTATCATGTCGATGAACCGCGTATCAAAAGTGGTTCCACCTAAAAGAACAATACTTAAAGATATTAGTCTTTCATTTTTCCCTGGCGTTAAAATTGGTGTTTTAGGTTTAAACGGTTCAGGTAAATCAACGCTGCTTCGAATTATGGCAGGTGTTGATAAAGATTTTGAAGGTGAAGCAACGTCTTTGGCCGGTACAAAAATAGGTTACTTACCGCAAGAGCCTCAACTTGATGAAAGCCAAACAGTGCGTGAAGCTGTTGAAGAAGGGGTTGCTGAAGTTAAAAATGCTATGGCTCGTTTAGACCAAGTCTATAACGAATATGCAGAAGAAGGCGCTGATTTTGATGCCTTAGCCAAAGAACAAGGCGATTTAGAAGATATTATTAATGCGCAAGATGGTCATAATCTTGATAACGTTTTAGAACGTGCGGCTGATGCTTTACGCTTACCTGAATGGGATCAAAAAATCGCGGTACTAAGTGGTGGTGAACGCCGTCGTGTCGCGCTTTGTCGTTTATTGCTCGAAAAACCAGACATGTTATTACTTGATGAACCAACTAACCATTTAGATGCTGAGTCTGTTGCTTGGTTAGAGCGATTCTTACACGATTATCCAGGCACTGTGGTAGCAATTACCCATGATAGATACTTCCTTGATAATGTAGCGGGTTGGATTCTAGAGCTTGATAGAGGGCATGGTATTCCTTATGAAGGTAACTATTCTTCATGGCTAGAACAAAAAGACGCACGTCTTGCACAAGAAAGTAAAGGTGAAAGTGCACTACAAAAAACCATTAAGCAAGAACTTGAATGGGTGCGTTCAAATCCAAAAGCTCGTCAATCAAAAAGTAAAGCCCGTATGGCGCGCTTTGAAGAGCTTAATAGTCAAGATCATCAAAAACGTAATGAAACCAACGAACTTTACATTCCACCTGGACCTCGTCTAGGGGATAAGGTTTTAGATGTTAATAACTTAACAAAATCTTTTGGTGACAGAGTACTCATTGATGACTTAAGTTTTAGTGTGCCAAAAGGTGCTATTGTTGGCATTATCGGACCAAACGGCGCAGGTAAGTCAACATTGTTTAAAATAATGTCAGGCGCAGAAAAACCAGACTCGGGTAATGTCGAGCTAGGTGATACGGTTAAACTTGCCAGTGTAGATCAGTTCCGTGATGACATGGACAATAGTAAAACCGTCTACCAAGAAATATCTCAAGGCCATGAGATATTACAAATTGGTAATTTTGAAATTCCAAGCCGTGCTTATGTCAGCCGTTTTAACTTTAAAGGTAACGATCAACAAAAGATCATCGGTGAGTTGTCTGGTGGTGAACGTAACCGAGTTCATTTAGCTAAACTAGTGCAAACCGGCGGTAACGTATTACTGCTTGATGAACCAACCAACGATCTTGATGTTGAAACCTTACGTGCGCTTGAAGAAGCGTTGTTAGAGTTCCCAGGTTGTGCCATGGTTATCTCGCATGACCGTTGGTTCCTTGATCGCATTGCAACTCACATTTTAGATTACCGTGATGAAGGTAAAATCAACTTCTATGAAGGTAATTTTACTGACTATGAAGCTTGGTTAAAGAAAACATTGGGCCCTGCAGCTACTGAGCCTCACAGAATTAGATACAAAAAAATTGGCTAACCTAAAGCTAATAGATAATTTTTAAATTACCTATTAGTTATTAAATAGTTATCGGCACTTTATTTTTGTGGTTTTATAAAAATCCACACGAATAAAGTGCCTTTTTGCTAAAAGGGAGCTATGCTAAAGATACCCATTTATAATTTGAACTTAAGCAATGGAAAATAGACGTCAATTCACGCGAGTTTTGTTTTCAATCAATGCGATATTAGAGGTTGAACAGCAGAATTATCCAGTTACTATCCACGACATTTCACTTAATGGCGCTTTGGTCACTATGCCTAAAGCTGAAAAGTCATTAAAAGGTAAGTTAGGCTTATTACATTTTGACTTAGTTAATGGCGAATCAATCGTTGAAATGCATATTGCTGTCGTTCATGAAGAAAATGACAAGCTAGGTTTACAGTGTGAAGTAGGCTTGCAATGTAATGCTATCGATATTGACAGTGTCACCCATTTAAGACGGTTAGTTGAATTAAATTTAGGTGATGAAAGCCAGTTACATAAAGAACTTTCACAATTATCACGCCTTGCTTAATATGATGACAATCGCCTTGCTTTATAGAGGAACATTATGAATCACTTAGTTATTTCATTTATTACCAAAGACCGTCCTGGTTTAGTCGAAACCTTATCCAAAGTCATTAAACAACACCAAGGTAACTGGCAAACCAGCAGTTTGCATCATTTGTCCGGCTGTTTTGCTGGTGTACTTGAAATAGCGGTAGCGCAAGCTCAATGTGAAGCCCTAACTCTTGCAATTACGACACTGGACGGTTTTAAAGTCATTATCGAAAAGACTACCCCTAGCCAAATTAACGATGAGTCACCGGTAGTTTTAGAGCTAACAGCAAACGATCGAGAAGGTATTGTAGAAGAAATATCTGCGGTTATTCACCATCAAGGCGGTAACATGATAAAGCTTGTCAGCGAGCAAGATAATGCGCCACATACTGGCCAGCCACTATTTAAAGCGAAGATAACCTTAGCGGTTAATAAAGAACAAACACCAAGCTTAATAAATGCATTAGAAGATCTTGCTGACGATTTAATGATTGATATTTCTCGTTAATCTGTTGAATAGTAACTTAATCTACACGGTTTTATTAGCCCACTTATCAATACTTCTTTGGGCTTGATAATCCCGTGATATTTTATTCATAGACTGGCTTAACCCTGATGTTAAAAAGGATCGAGTAAACAAGATTCCCCCTCTTTCCCCTTTAATAATGCTCCCGTAAAATTACTGTTAACTCCTAGCTACTAAACTAAACAACTAAGAAACTAAAAAAATAAGTATTAACTGAAAATAGCCTTAGCTCCCCTAAAGAGTTTGATGAACCTTTAGGGATTTACCAGTGCAATAGAAACAAAAAGGCCTGACATAAGCCAGGCCTTTTCAAAGTGGTACTGGTGCTTTTTCTTAAAGCTTAATACCTAATTTTTTCAATTCTTTTTGAACAACTGAGTTCGGTAATGGAATATAACCATCTTTCTCAACAATCTTTTGACCCGACTTAGAAAGTACCATAGTTAAAAATTCAGCATCCATTGGCGCTAATGGCTTGTTTGGATGCTTATTTACATAAACGTATAGGAAACGAGATAGTGGGTATTTTTTCGATATAGCATTCGCCATATTAGCTTCAACATAGTTGTCACCTTTTTTAGACAAAGCTAAAGCACGAACACCTGAAGTTGTATAACCGATACCAGAATATCCAATACCGTTTAGTGAAGAAGATACTGATTGAACAACTGAAGCTGAGCCTGGTTGTTCATTAACTGTGTTTTTAAAATCACCTTTACAAAGGGCTTTCTTTTTAAAGTAACCGTAAGTACCAGAAACTGAGTTACGACCATAAAGTTGAATGTCTTTTGCTTCCCAGTCACCTGTTAAACCTAAGTCGCCCCAACGGTCTGCATCTTTATCAGCACCACATTTGCGGTTATTTGAGAAAATAGCATCAACTTGATCAATACGTAATCCTTTAATAGGGTTATCTTTATGAACAAATACCGCTAATGCGTCAATAGCAACACGAACAGCCATTGGCTTATAGCCGTAACGCTTTTCGAATGCTTCTATTTCACGAGACTTCATCTTACGGCTCATAGGGCCTAAGTTTGAAGTGGCTTCTGTTAATGCTGGTGGCGCAGTAGATGAACCAGCGGCTTGAATTTGTATATTCACATTTGGGTAAGTGCGCTTAAACTCTTCAGCCCAGAATGTCATCATGTTTGCTAAGGTATCTGAACCCACTGAAGATAAGTTACCTGAAATACCACTGACTTTTTTATATTCAGGTAAATCTTTATCCATTGCTAATGATGAGAAACTCACCAAGCTTGCTAAACCTATAACGCCTAAAGCACGTTTAAAACCCATGTTATTCTCCACTAAGAGTGATGTCCCATTAAATTATTATTAATTTGTTTGGGGCTAATTAATTTATGAACACTATATAAAGTTTATGTGACAATTATATTTAAGGTTTATGACACTTATATTACAGTGATCAATATATGGGTATATAAACAACATTTAATCAATTTCTCTCCTTCCTTCAAAGATAAAGGCGAATAGTTAGACCCTAGCTACGATTTTATAACGAGTAGTATTACTGGAACTTACGGCGAAATAAGAATTAACACATCAAATAATAGCGTTCATCATTAAAGCCGTGAATGTTCAGATAAAAGATTAGGATAAAAATACCGCGGCAATAATTATTATAATGATAAAAATTTAGCGTGTGTTGAAGTTAGTTAACCTTGGTAAATAAGCCACGTTTAGCAAATAAAGCGCTATCGGCACCTTATTCACTAGTGGATAAGGTACTGTTCAGAAGATTATTTTTTATTTAATGCTTCAAAGTAAATAATAAACTCACTACCCTTGCCCCACTCGCTTTCAATGGCTAATTCGGCATTATGGTGATGTAAAACATGTTTAACAATTGATAGACCTAACCCTGAACCACCGGTGTCACGAGAACGTGACTTGTCTACTCTAAAGAATCGTTCTGTGATCCGGTTAACGTGTTCAGGACGAATACCAGGACCATTATCTTTAACGGAAAACTTAGCCTTATTACCACTTCGTTGCCATAAAATGTGAACAGAACCATGGGCAGGCGTGTAAGCAATAGCATTAGATATTAAGTTAACACACGCACTTTTCAATTCAGTATCTATGCCTTCAATCCATAAGTCATCATTAAGATCAGCAGTAATTTTGTGTTGTTTATCTTGGTTAAGCCAAGTGGCATCGTCGACCAATGTTTTAATTAGTTTAGGCATATCAACAAATTGTTTATTTTCTTCATCGGCATGATTTTCTACCCGCGATAAAACTAATAACTGCTCTACTAAGCGGTCCATACGTGATACTTGAGTTTCAATAGTGCTAAAAGCTTTTTGCCAATGAGGCTCGAGCGCATGTTCAGTGGTCAGTATCATTTCCACATAACCACGCACCACGGTAAGCGGTGTTTTGAGCTCATGAGAAACATTGGCAACAAAGTCACGCCGCATTTCTTCTAATCTTTTAATTTTACTGACGTCTCGGGCAAGAAAGAGTACTTGGTCACTTCCATATGCCATTAAGCGCAGCTCTAACTGTAATTCGCTGTTAATGGGTGAAATAATATGACAGGGCTGTTCAAAATTACCGAGTTCTAGATATTTAGAGAATTCAGGAAAACGAATGAGGTTGTCAATACGTTGACCAACATCACTGGGCCAACGAATGCCTAAAATGCGCTGAGCTTTTTTATTACCCCACAAAATAGTCAGTTCATCAGATAAGACTAAGGCAGCATCAGGTAATGCTTCAGCACCATCCCTGAATTTTCTAATTCTTTCGTTTAACTGTCTTTGTTTGTGGCGGTGCTGTCTAATTTGTCGGTACAGGCCATCATATATTTTCCCCCAGATACCTTCAGATTGTGGAGGAGAGAGTGACTTACTTAGCCACAGCCACTTAATAAGTTTAAATAAATGGTGATAATGCCAACATAAAATAACCAAGGTACTGATACAGAGTACGAGGAGAGTTTGGCCAATTAAAAAACCAAAGAACGCGCTTACCGACAATATAGTCAGTAAACGCGTGATAATACTTTTTACGGATAAACGAAAATACATAGTGAGTCGTTTTTACCTATATATAATAATAAAATGCATACTTATGTATTACACACTCGTTTTAAGCTTTCCGGAGAATCGGTAGCCAGAGCCTCGAACGGTTTGAATAAAATCTTCATGCCCTTCGCCAGTAATCGCTTTACGTAATCGTCTAATATGAACATCTACCGTTCGGTCTTCCACATAAACATTCGTCCCCCAAACATTATCAAGTAATTGTTCACGGCTATAGACTCGCTCGGTATGAGTCATAAAAAAGTGTAATAAACGAAACTCCGTTGGTCCAAGCTCAAGTGACCGGTCATTAATTGAAACCCGGTGGGCGATGGGGTCAAGTTTCATTCCATGAAATTCAATGGCTTCTTCGAGCGCGGTAGGAGAAACTCGGCGAATAACAGCTTTGATACGTGCTATAAGCTCTTTCGGCGAAAATGGCTTAGTAACATAGTCATCAACACCCGCATCAAAACCTTTAACCTTGTCGTCTTCATCGGCACGGGCAGTTAACATTATAATAGGAATAGATCGCGTATATTCATTTTGTTTTAATGATTTAGCAAGCTTAACACCTGTGCCTCCTGGCAACATCCAATCCAATAAAATCAAATCCGGATAAGGCTCAACAATCTTTGCTTTTGCCTGTTCGTAATCTTCAGCTTCAATAGCATTAAAACCATTTTGCTCTAATACAAAAGTAATCATTTCCCTGATCGGCGCTTCATCTTCAACAACCAATATTTGTCTATTCATGTAAACTTCCCGTTGTCTAACTACACTTTACTTATTGACCATTGTGATAACTTTTTATGACATTTATATTACACACAACAAGTTTAATTCATTTATCTTTAAGCCAAAAGCTTAATTTATTAATCATCATCTACAACGTTAGTTATAAAAAAAGCGACCAAAAGTCGCTTTTTTTATTTTTACAATACGGTAATTAATTAAAACTTGTATTCTATACCTGCCGCTAAGTAATCTTGATCAGCTTCATTGTCTAGATCAAAACTCGTGTAAAAAGCAAAAAGTTTAGTACTTTTCGCTAAGGCGTAATCCGCGCCAACGGTCATACCTGAACGGTGATCGCCGCCATCATAATTAGCCGTTTGTACTTGTCCTTTAACTGTAATTTTATCAAAGCCATATTTTGCTGAAAACAAGAAACCTTCGACATCACTGCCATCAGAAACTTTTTCTTGTCTGTGAACAATAGCACCTAAGGTAAAGCCAGCGAGTTTACCCTGCAAGGTTAAACGGGCCGCATCATAACCTTTTACTTCTGAGTCTACCGCGATAGCAGCATAAATCTTAGATTTTTTAAGCGCTTTATCACCATAAAAAAGGGCCATTGAGGTGCCATCTTGTCCATCAACCTCATCTTCTGCAATATAAGTAACACCCAGTTGAAAACCGTTAACCTTAGGTGATTTGTAAGTAACCGTGTCGCTCATGCGGTTCTCACCTTTCCAGAGCTGTTTAATATCTCCGTTTAAATCACTGAATAAGTCAACCTTGCCTTGTGACTGTTTTAATACGGTATCGTTAATACCTAATAATACTTCACCAAAATTACCTTTCAAGCCAATGTATTGATTACGATCAGAAATGCTATCACCCTTGTCACTATCACCATCAAGGTCGACTTGAAACTCTGCTTTAAAAATAACTTCAAGGCCATTACCCAAATCTTGACCACCTTTAAAACCTATACGTGAAGCGTTACTTTTAACTTCAGAGTAAGTACCAGTACCGTCATCTGATGACTGAACTGTAACATTGGCTTTACCATAGATATCAACATCACCAGCAAACGCTGATACAGAAAGAGTTGATAATAATGCCGCTACAAGAGTGCTGTAAGAAATTTTCATATATATACCTTATTGGGTGACAGAGTCTTTTATATTAAGAACGATTTAAATTAACTAATTATTTGCCGCATATTCTGCCTAATTTATATGACATTTTTGTGACATTATGAATTATTTTTTAAAAGTTTATGACAATTTGATAAATTTAGCTAAGAAAGACTTCGTATAAGCCACAGCAATTTAAAAAAATTATTTCCTTTAAAAAGAGATAAAACACCTTATATTGAATAAAAATCATTCTTATAGCAGAAAATACTTTTAACCTACCGTAAAATGTCTAGAATTAAGATAGGTATCATAATAAAGAAGATAAAATGAAGGTAACAAGCATTTCTCGAAAACTATTGACCCGAGTGCTCTCGGTTTATTTTGTTTTAACCTTTATTGTCACCTGCGTGCAAATTGGTGCTGAGTACATTAACACTAAGAGCCACATAAACAGTGAGTTACTGACCTTAGAAAAAACATTTAGCAGCAGTTTAACACGTGCTGTTTGGGAGCTAAATACACAGCAAGCTGTTGATATTGCTGTGGGATTAGTCGCCATTCCTATGATAAAAGGCATTATTGTTACCGATGAAAATGACCAAATCATTGCACAATTAGGTGAGTTTTCTGAGGGTGAACTTTTTAATCAACCCGATAAAGTAACCTTAAATAGTGAATCTACTGCCATTAGCTCTTTTTCTGAAGGATTATTCGGCCATTCATTTCAACTCATCTTTGAGTTTTCTGGTCGAACAACAAAAGTGGGGACCGTCGTTCTCTTATCAAGTAATGAAGTGATTTTCGATCGTATTGAAGTTGGTATATATTTTTTAATCGGTAATGCGATGGTAAAGACAGCCGCGTTAGTTATTTTATTTTCCCTCGCCTTTTCCAGCTTATTAACAAATCCGCTTAATGAACTTACTGAACAAATCAACCATTTTGATATAGACGATCCCGAAGCTTCAAAGCTTCATACCATGAGTTATGAAAATAACGAGCTGAACATTTTACAAAGAGCCTACAACAATCTGCTCGATGAGCTGGTGCAATATCAAAATCGCCTGAGTACCGCAAAACAAGAAATATTAATGGCGAATCATAAACTTGACGATCAAAATTTAATATTAGAACAAGAAGTCGCTAAAAAAACGTCATCACTAAGTACCACCATGCTTGAAATGAATAAACAACAGCGTGAACTTATCGAGCAACAAAAACAGTTAAAAGCTGAAAATATTCGCCGCAGCCAAACAGAACAAACCTTAACAAAGACCAATCAAGAATTAAAAAACTCGATTCTAGAACTCAAAAAAGCGCAAGAACGTTTACTTGATGCAGAAAAAATGGCTATTTTAGGAAAATTATCAGCTGAAATATCCCATGAAATTAATACCCCTATTGGTGTCAGTATTACCTCAACCAGTTATTTATCAGATTTGTTAAATTCATTAAAAAATGATGTCGACAACCAAAAATTAACCAAACGTTCATTAGATGACTTTACTAAAAATGCTGACCAAAGTTTACATTTACTCTTTAACAATCTTAATCGCGCATCTGATTTGATCACCAGTTATAAACAAGTCGCTGTTGATCAAACGAGTAATAAAACACGCAAGATTAACGTTGCACAATACCTAAATGAAATTATTCAATCTTTGCAGCCAAAATTAAAGAAAACCAAACATACGGTTAACGTAAACTGTGTTGATAATATTGATATTTATTGCCATGCGGGGGCAATATCACAAATATTTACTAACCTAATAATTAATTCTATTATCCATGGCTTTGATGGTATAGAGAATGGCATGATTACCATAAGTGCAAAACTAAAAGGTGAACGGCTACATCTGCATTACCAAGATAATGGTGTTGGTGTTCCTCAAAATAAATTGCCACAAATATTTGACCCTTTTTATACCACCAAAAGTGGTACTGGAGGCACAGGCTTAGGCACTCATATCATTAACGAATTAGTTACTGATACATTGAATGGCACAGTAGTCGCACATTCTGAGGTTGGACAAGGTCTTAGCTATGATATTGAATTTAATGATATGCGTTAAAAAATTCTTCATTGCGATATCTTAACGGTAAGACTCTGCAAGTGAGTGCTAATAGCTGATATTTAAGTTACTATATTGCTCTTTTAAAATTTATCAGCCGGTGCACTTAGTGTTCCAGCGGCGCAGGAAACTTCTATGTGGTTCAAAAACCTATACTTTTTCACATTTACTCGCCCTTTTGCATTATCAGAAGATCAATTAGAAAAACACTTAGCTGAACATTTATTCACCCCTTGTGGGTCAACAGAGCAATCGCATTTTGGTTGGGTAAATGCTTTGGGTAAACATGGCCATTCAACGGTTCATGCCGCTAACGGTAACCTTTTAGTTTGCGCAAGAAAAGAAGAGAAAATTCTTCCTGCTCCCGTTGTAAAAGATATGATTGAAGCAAAAGTTGCGCAACTTGAAGTTGAACAAGCGCGCAGCGCAACTAAAAAAGAAAGAGAACAGTTTAAAGAAGATATCATTTTTGAACTACTACCTCGGGCGTTTTCTCGTGTTACCGATACCCATGCTTACATTAATGCTGAGCATAACCTTATTGTTGTAAATTCAGGTAGCCGCGGTAAAGCTGAAGATTTATTAGCCTTGTTGCGCAAAGTTATTGGTACTTTACCCGTAACAAGTGTTTCACCAGAAAAAGCGCCTGATGAATTGATGACTGACTGGTTAAACGAGAAAAGTATTGGCGACAACTTTACTTTAGGTATGGAAGCAGAGTTTCATGCCTTAGGCGATGATGGTGCGGTAGTTCGTGTTAAAAATCAAGATCTTGATAGCGATGAAATTAAAACGCATTTAGACGCTGATAAATACGTAGTGAAATTAGCGCTTGAATGGGATGAAGCAATGTCGTTTATTCTTTGTGACGATCTAGCGATTAAGCGTTTAAAGTTTTTTGATGTCTTACAAGAACAAAATGACGATATCGATAGTGACGACGTTATAGCAAAACTTGATGCAGACTTTGCCTTAATGGCTGGAGAAATTAATCGTTTGATTAATGACTTACTGGCTGAATTCAATGTTAAAGCGACAGACTACTTAGAGAGCTAATACGCTTTAGGTTACTGATGTCTCTAAAGAAAAAAGCAGCTAATATAGCTGCTTTTTCATTGCTTCACTTTATTACTTCAGTATCAATCGAGTTAATAATACCGGTAAAATAGGTAGACTACTTCAAACGAATAGAGTTGATGATATCGGTCGTGGAAATACCTTCTTCAAAGTTAAGTACTTTAACTGTGCCGCCATTGGCCATCACTTCTTTACCGCCAGCAATATCTTCAACTTTATAATCCCCCCCTTTAACTAATATATCGGGGAGAATGTTGCTTATAATACGTTGAGGGGTGTCTTCTGAAAAACTCACTACCCAGTCAACAGCGCCTAAACCAGCTAAAACTGCCATTCGTCTGTCGGTAGGGTTAACCGGTCGTCCACTGCCTTTTAATCTTTTTACAGAAGCATCGTCATTAACAGCAACAATCAAACGAGTGCCTAAAGTACCTGCATGGGCTAAATACGAAACATGGCCTGCATGTAAAATATCAAAACAGCCATTGGTCATGACAATATTTTCACCACGAGCTTTTGCTAATTTAACCGCAATTTTTAATTGCTCTTCGCTGACAACACCAAAACCACTTTCTTGCCCTGTCGATATTTCAGCTAATAATTCGGTCTCGCTCACGGTTGATGTACCCAATTTACCAACAACAATACCGGCAGCAATATTGGCTAAAGCACTCGCTTGGGTATATTCAGCTTTTGCTGCAATAGCCAAAGCAAGTGTCGCAATAACCGTATCACCGGCACCGGTTACATCATAGACCTCACGCGCTCGAGTCGGTAGATGGAATTCGTCATGATCTCGACGGAGCAAGGTCATTCCTTGTTCACTGCGCGTCACTAACATTGCTTCTAAATCAAGGTGCACTAACAGTGCCTGACCTTTAGTGACAATATCATTTTCTGTTTTACATGCGCCAACCACAGCTTCAAATTCGGATAGATTGGGCGTTAGTAATGTTGCACCACGATAGCGTTCAAAGTCGGTACCTTTGGGATCAACTAAAACAGCTTTCCCTTGCTTTTTAGCTATAGCAATTAAATTTTGAACCTCTGATAACGTACCTTTGCTATAATCAGACAACAAGAGTAAGTCATGATTAACCAATTGAGCAGCTACTTTTTCTTCAAGTACTTTTTTATTTACTTCGCTAAGAGACTCTTCAAAATCTAAGCGGATCAACTGCTGATTTCGGCTCATTACACGTAATTTAGTGATCGTGGGAATATTAGCTTGTTGATCAAATTCACAATTAATATTTAATGCTGATAGCTTTTTTTTCAAATGCTGAGCGGCTTCATCATCGCCAGTAATGCCAACAAGAGTCGCTCTTCCACCAATAGAAGCTATGTTTAATGCAACATTTGCCGCACCGCCGGGGCGATGTTCATCTTGATTAATTTTAACAACAGGAACGGGGGCTTCTGGAGATATACGATGTGTTGGACCGTACCAATATCGATCTAACATAATATCACCAACAACCAACACACTTGCTTGCTCAAAAGCGGGAATGTCTACTTTCATCCTATGCCTCTTAACTCTTTATGGATATACAGATATAATGGTTAATATTGTATCACATGAATTTCAATGAGTTGACATCATCCCGTGAGTAAAAATAAAGTTTTACAACCTGATTTTAAAATATCCTTCCTATTACCTAAGTATTGGTTAACTTGGTTTGGGGTAATTGTTCTCTATACCATTTCATGGTTGCCTTATAAATTACAATTAATGCTCGGCAGGATGCTCGGGCGCTTACTGTATAAAATAGGCTCAAGTCGCAAAACGGTTGCGATGAAAAACTTGCAACTGTGTTTTCCAGAAATGTCGCCACAAGAACGTACCCGTATTTTAAAGAAAAACTTTGAAAATACCGGCATCGCTTTATTTGAAACCGGCATGGGCTGGTGGTGGCCAGATTGGCGAGTTAGACGAAAAACAAAGATTGTTGGCCTTGAGCACCTAGAAAAAGCCCATCGAGAAGGTAAAGGTGTTTTACTCTTAACTATGCACTACTTAAGTGTAGAAATTAACTGTCGTGGCATGGGTACTGGGCACCCTACGGTGGTTTTTTATCGCCCCCACAATAATCAACTAATGGAATTTTTTCAGTTTAGAGGTCGTGGCCGCTCCAATAAATACATGTTGGGTAAGCGCGACGTTAAGGGCTTAATGAAGGCACTACGTGATAAGGAAGTTTGTATTTATTTGCCCGATCAAGATTATGGTCGAAATCGCAGTTTATTTGTGCCTTTTTTTGCTGTACCTAACGCTGCAACAACCACGGGTACATTAATTTTTGCTCGCCAGAAAAACGTACAAAGTCACATACTCATACCGACCAGAAATGATGATGGCAGCGGATACACTTTAGAAATAAAGCCAATGATGGAGAATTTTCCTACCGATAATGACGAGGCTGACGTTATTCGCATCAACCAAGAGCTAGAGAAAGCCATTATGTTTAAGCCTGAACAATATATGTGGTTACATCGACGTTTTAAAACTAGACCTAATGAAGATGACCCTTCACTTTACAAATAAGTCATGGTTGAAATCATCAGCATTGTATAAATAACAACTTTTCAGTATGGTAGTATTTATTATAAGTACACCATACTGGAATTTTCCATATGGCCTCATAACTAAGACAGCCTTATATGAACTTTTGGTTACGCAACATTATTTTTGGTTCAATTCTAATTGCTTTAGCTTTTTTATTATTTGACAACCAAGAAGAGCTATTTTCTTCTTTGTCGGATGATACCCAGGCAACCGTAGAAGTTGCGCCGATTAAACCAGCAGATAAAGCTGTTCTGGCATCAGAGTCCTCGACTTCAAAAATAAAAAGTAACAATGCGGCAGCAGATGGTTTATCTCGATTTTACGCCAACTTACATGGTGACGATGGCAGTTCAGGTCCAAAAATTCGCAATAATATAGTTTACTTGCAAGAGCCAACGGGTGACATAGTCAAACTGCTAGAAGCTCGGCGCATGGTCACACGTCCCTTACGAAAAAACTGGCGTGGCACCAATGAAAACCACCCATTTCGCTTAGGTGAAACACTCTTTCAAAAACTTTCAGAATATGCAAATAGTGAGGGTTTAGAAGTTATTTGGTGGTTAAATAGAGATTTTTTGGTCAAAGACCCTTTTCGTATTAATAAAGAAATCATCAAAACAGCTTACCAAGTTGGTAAAGCGGTTGAAGGACATTTTCGCGAGGGTATTAAGGTCTATTTTTGTCATCAACAACGAGCCATTGTACTGATTGATTTGGATATACCCTACCTAGATGAAGAGTGTATTTTATTACCGCAAAAGTCTCAAAGACGCTAAATAATAACGTCTTTGTAGTTATCAAACATTTCTATAAAGATTTTTCATACAGTGACAGGCAAATAGCAGCAACGTTTTCAGCTATTACTTCAAAGTCTACCTTAGTCAATAATTGCTGCTCATTTTTTAAGGTCGCGTGGTGACCAAAATCACGTAACGTGCAATAACTAGTCGTTAGCTGCTTTTGTTGCTCTGAGCTTATTACTCCGCAGTGTTGTAGCCCTTTAAGTAAATGCAAGTTATCGGAATATTTGCAAAGCTCTGGGTGCCTTGCACTTTCGCTAAGTACAAGGAATTGCACTAAAAATTCGATATCAACTAACCCACCCTCGCCTTGCTTGATGTCAGTGTCAGCCGATGTTGATTTATCTAAATGCGCACGCATTTTTGCACGCATTTTTAAAACATCGGCACTGACATTTGCTCGTTCACGGACGCAAGTCAGTATTTCTTGTCTTATGGCTGAAAACTTATTAGCTAATTCAAGGTTACCAAATACAGTACGAGCTCTGACTAACGCTTGATGTTCCCATGTCCATGCTTCTTCTCGCTGATATTGTGCGAAAGTATCAACATGAACGACCAACAAACCAGAATTACCAGAAGGACGTAGCCGCATATCTAATTCATATAAAATACCACTGGCCATACGTGTATTAAAAATGTGCATAATACGCTGTGCTAGTTTCATGTAAAATTGCGAAGCGGGGATCTGCTTTAAACCGTTGGTAACCTCATTACTTTGACTATTATGAACAAAAACCAAATCTAAATCGGAACTATAACTTAATTCTATACCGCCCATTTTTCCATAGCCAATCGCAGAAAAACCTTTATGGTTTTCGCCAACTGTCGACTCGGGAACGCCAAAACGCTGAACCATTTGTTGCCAAGCTAAATGAATAACTTCTTCAATAATGGCTTCGGCAAGAGCGGTTAAATGATCGCTAACTTTAGTTACTGGTAAGATCCCACAAATATCACCGGTCGCAATTCGCAAGTGTTGTGCTTGCTTAAATTGTCTTAACATGTCCATTTGTGCCTCCTGATCATCTTCAGGTATCCGCAACATTGCTTGTCTTAAGTCAGCAGAATAACTACTCAGCTCTGGCGGATTGTGTAACAATTTAGGATCGATTAATTCATCTAATAATATCGGATACTTAGCAATATGTTCTGCGATCCAACTACTTTGATGGCACAGTTTAATGAGGTGCTTCAATGCGCCTTCATTTTCAAATAATAATTCAATATAGGCGGTACGCGTTGATATTTTATTAAAAATAATTAAGACCCGCTCTAGCGTAAAGTGACCACTATGCTCTTGCTGTATGTGCCACATTAAAACGGGTACTAATTTATCAAGTACGCCACGCCCTCGATTACCGATACTGCGCTTTTCCATCTCAGCTCTAAATTCAGCGAGCAAACTCCATATTTTTTTAGCATCAACGAAGAAGCTGACCTGTTCGATCCAAGCAACACTCTCCTCATCTGACCATTTACTGTCCCACAATGCTGTCCAATGCTGATCTTTCGCTTGATGATTAGGACTCTCTTCGCCAATAAGTGCACAAAATTCCTGATGAACGCTGTTCATTTTCAACGCTAAAAACTCAAGAAAGTCTGGCCATGTTTGACATTGTTTATGATTAAGTGCCCATAATAAACGTATTTGATCCAAGATATTATCTGGCAAGGTCTGAGTTTGTTGATCATTTAACGCTTGAATAATATTTTCTACTCGTCGTAAAAAACAATAAGCATCGGTCAGCACAGCTTCATTCTCAGCGGTAATAACTTCTTTCTCGACCAAAATAGGTAACACCGTTAATAAGCGGCGGTGTTGCAATTCTTTTATCCGCCCGCCACGAATAAGCTGAAACACTTGTACTATAAATTCAACTTCTCTAATACCGCCTGCACCCAGTTTTATGTTGTTATTTAATTGTTTACGACGCACTTCTTGGGCGATCATCATTTTCATACGGCGTAAGCTATCGATAACACTAAAATCAATATAGCGACGATAAACAAAAGGTCTGAGTATGGTTGAAAGCTGGTCATGATATTTGCCATGACCAATAAGACGCGCTTTGAGCATCGCATAGCGCTCCCAGTCACGCCCTTGCTCTTGATAATAATCTTCCATGGCATTAAAGGTTAAAACAAGCGGACCACTTTCACCAAAAGGACGTAAACGCATATCGACGCGATAAACAAAACCATCAGCCGTTTTTTGATGTAAGGCAGTAATTAATTTTTGTGCTAAACGAATAAAAAATTGCTGATTATCAAGACTACGCCTAGCACCTTGTGTTTCTCCCATTTCTGGGTAGGTAAAAATAAGATCGATATCAGAAGAAAAATTTAATTCACGTCCACCTAGCTTGCCCATCCCATAAACTAACAGTTGTTGAACCTCACCATTTTTGCTGTTGGGTATGCCCCATTTTTCTTGGCAGAGTAATGTTAACCAGTTTAATGCGGCTAAAATAAGCTGGTCAGCGAGTTCGGATAAACGCTCTAACGACAAGGTTAATTCAAGATCAAATAACAAGTCAGCAACGGCAATATTAACCATCTCTTGTAAACGAAACTGCCGTAAGATTTTATGTAATTGCTCTTCACTTTCACAAGGGGCAATCAGCTCAGTAAGCATTTGCTGATAATTGGGACAGTCAGTTTGGTAAACACGTTCACTTGAAAATAAAGACACCACAATGTCAGGGCACTGCAATGCACTGTTTAATATAAAGTCACTTGCCATTAATGCTTGATGAAAATCAGCGAGTTGTTGATCGGACAAATTAGCGGTTGCTTCGGGGTATTGATGATTAAACAATTGCGTGCTTTTTTGCTGTTGCAGGGAGAGTATATTTGGTAGCTGAGTTGATTTATTCATTTAATGACCCATTTGTTAACTATGCAAAAGATAAGGAAGAAGAATTTCAAATGAAATCACGAATTAATAGACATATTATGTCTATGATGCTATTAATAACGTGTTATATATATTACACATATAGATAGCAAATTCGTACTCAAATAACCTGAGTATATGTTAATAATAGCATTTTTGAGGACACTATGGCAGGAATGCAACACATCAAATACGCTTTTTTAAGCTTGATTATTTTCTTAGTCGGTTGCTCTGATCCCTTCGAAGAAAAAATTAAACAACAAACGCCAATCACTGAGCTTCGTATTCAACAATTAGCTGACGCCTTAACGGATGGTCAGGTACGTAATGCCAGTTTAATTCATCAATATGCTGAAAAACTTCAACAGCAAAAGCCACATCTTACGCAATTAATTAACGAATTTAACAAAGATGCGACGACAAAAGGTCCAATGTATTTATCGCTACTTGACCGTTTAGCAACCATTAAAAATCAACCAAGTATGTTTGCCAGTAAAGAAGATATTTTCAATGAACTGGTTAACATTTATCTTGCCGCTGACCCAGTACTTTACTCCGACGCATTAAGCGACCCACTCAATGTGCTTGCTGACATGTCTGATGGTATTTTGCCGCGCGTTAACTCGTTATCAAAAGCACAAAGTAAACAAGCCAATAATGCTCAGGACTTTGGTACCGGAGAACAGTTAATTGGCAATCCAAGTTATGGTAGTTGGACGCAAGGAAGCAATGGTATGTCTTTTTGGGCATGGTATGGCATGTATTCAATGATGGGTGATGTATTTGGTTCTCGCCGCACTTCATATAATGATTGGGGTCGTTCAAGAAACTACAGTTATTATAATGATTACGGCCGAACTCGCTATAGTTCACCAAGCCAATTAAAAAAACAAAATGATTTAGATACCCGTACAAAAAAATCATTTCAAAGCCGCGGTCAAAAATATAACAGTACTTACAGTAAAAGTCGGACGGGGTCATCTAGCCTTTCTAAACAAAGTAGTACGGCACAAACCAGTGCAAAGCGATTTAGTACCAATAGTTCATACGCAAAGAAGTCTAGCTACTCAAAAAGCTCCAGCTTTAGAAACAGCAAAAGCACCACATCTCGCAGCTTTAGACGCGGCAAATAACGAGTAGGATATAGGAATTAACATGAATACATTTTTTGAAATTACTGCCCTAAATCAAGATTTATTAATTTACTTAGTTATTGATATTTCTATTGCGATTGTTTTATTAGGTGCAATGCGTTTTATTTCAGGTTTATCGGCTAAAGTTAACTCTACGCAAGAGTTAGCACAAAAAGATAACTTTGCTTTTGGCATCAGTGTCGCAGGGAGTGTTGCCGCCTTAGGTATTGTTCTTACAGGTGCAATCAGTGGTGAAAATGCGCCAAGCTACTGGATGGAATTTGTTGGCATGTTCGCTTATGGCACATTAGGCTTGATACTGATAAAAATTGGACGTGTTATCCATGATAAATTATCACTGCAACACATCAATAAAACACAAGAGATTCTCAATGAAAATTTAACCATAGGTATTGTTGATGCTGCAGGTGCGATTGCGACGGCTATCATCATTCGCGCGGTTTTACTTTGGGTGCATGGTTTAGACGTTGATACCTTTATTGCCATCATTGCCGGCTTTATTATCTCTCAAGCTATTTTATTATTAGTTACCCGCTTAAAAGAGCGCCAATACGCAAAAAATAATCAAGGCGATTGCTTACAAGAAGCATTTACACGTGGACAAACCGCAATTGCTATACGTTATGCTGGCCAATTAATTAGTACCGCTTTAGCCGTTACCGCAGCCAGTCACTTTCTTACGTACTCACCTGAAACTTTATTTTATAATTTAATCTCTTGGTTTGTATTTGCGGTCGTGATGACTCTATTAGTCGCAATATTAACAGCCATTGCCAAACGTATTGTACTGTGGGGAATTAATTTAGTTGAAGAAGTTGATCAACAACAAAATATAGGCGTTGCTTGTGTTGAAATGGCAACGAGTATTTCAATTGCCCTCATTTTAACCGCATTGATGTCATAACCTTCCCCTCTTTTACCAAAAAAGCTTTAAGGGCATAAGCACTTAAAGCTTTTTTATCTTCAGGAAGAACAGTATTACCCATTGACCTTATTTGATGGTGCTAGGTACTTTATAACTATGAATAAAAAACAATTATTTTGGAACGATACACTGCTTATTTTAACCATGGCCGTTTTAGCTGGTTGTGGTTTAATCTATGAATACCTTTTATCCCATTATGCTGGTCGTGTCTTAGGCGCAATGGAAAGTACTATTTATGCCATGATAGGCTTGATGATTGTCGCCATGGGTTTGGGTGCTTTTGCCGCACGCAAGATCACTTGTGCATTCAAAGGTTTTGTTTGGTTAGAGCTTACCATAGCGTTTTTAGGTTGCAGCTCAATTTTAATTATTGGCGGCTTAATAGCACTCACTCAAACGTTTCCGCAGGTATTAGCAGACACCTTTAATTTGCCACCCGACTCTATGCCCCAGGGTGGATTTTTAAAACAACTATCGCAGCTCGCTTTTAATAGTCCCTATTTTTTTGGTTTCATCTTAGGTTTTTTCATTGGTATGGAAATTCCCCTTATCGCACGTATTAGAGAATCAATTCACCAAAAACATTTAAAAAATAACCTAGGCACTATTTATGGCGCCGATTATGTTGGGGCGGGTATTGGTGCTGCAATTTGGGTTATTTTTTTATTATCCATTGATATCAGTAAAGCCAGTGCGTTAACTGCTGCCTTAAACTTAATTGTCGGTGGTATTTTTATCTTTCATTTTTGGGATAAACTCACCTGGCGAAAAACCTTAGTTTCACTTCATATTTTATTATTGATCGCCATTGGCGTTATTTATCAGTCTGGTAATAGCTGGTTAAATCAAATGAGTAACTTGCTCTATTTAGATAAAGTTGTTTATACCGATAAGACCCGCTATCAACAACTCAACTTTACCCAACGACATATGGGAGCAGAGCAGCCAAGTGTGATTAATTTTTATCTTAATGGCCGTTTACAATTTTCGTCTGCTGATGAGTTTATTTATCACAGTTATTTAGTCAGTCCTGTTATGGCTGGTTCTGCTAGACATGACAATATATTAATCATTGGCGGTGGTGATGGATTAGCATTACGTGATGTCTTGCAGTGGTCGCCCAAAAAAGTCACCTTAATTGATTTAGACGCCGAATTGATGCAAATATTTTTGGATCCTACCGAAAAGTTATCACCGTCGTTGGCGGCTCAGCTTAATCAGTTAACGCAGAAAAGTTTACAAGACCCTAGGGTAAAAATTATTAATGAAGATGCCTTTTTAGCGATTGATACCTTGTTAAAACAACAGCAAACCTTTGATAGCATCATTGTTGACCTACCTGATCCTAGCCACCCTGATTTAAATAAACTTTATTCTGTTAATTTTTATGCGCGCTTAAATCAGTTGCTCGCGGGTGACGGCTTAATTGGCATACAATCGGCAAGTCCATATCATGCCAAAGATGCTTTTATTGCGATTGGAAAAACAGTAAAAGCGGCTAAATTCGCTCACGTTCAGCAATATCACGATAATGTGCCAAGCTTTGGCGAATGGGGTTGGACGATAGCATCAAAACGTGGTGCTAGCCCCCTTAACCGTTTACAGTCTTTAGAAAAATTACCGATTGAACATCATTGGCTAACACTACCTATGGTGATTAATTCATTCGAGTTTTCGAAAAGCTTTTATAAGAACCAAGCAGATGTTCCTATTAACTATTTAGGTAGCCATAATATTTATCAATTACATCAAAAAGCATGGCGCGATCAACAAGGTTTGAACAATGCTTATTTACAAGAATGACAAATAAATAACAAATAATGCAAATCGGCTCTTGACATATTATGTCAAAGTGCTAAATTTACCTCAACGACATAATATGTCTGAGAGATATTTACTTTTAGATTTATTAACGAAAAATACAGACTAAGGAATCACATGAATATTCATAAAATTGCTGATCACTTAAATAGCTTAGCGGACAATTCTGAAACCGGGATGGTTTTTGATTGTCAGCCTATTTCAGGCGAAGTGGACGTTTTACAAATTACTGTTATCGACCGTGAAGAATTACCAATTTTTGTTTCTGTAACCGATGATCAAATACTATGTATCACCTACTTATGGGGCGTAGAAGAAGTAAAACCTGAATACCTTCAAGACATGCACGTAAGCATGTTAGAAATGAATATTCCGATGCCTTTATCATCATTTTCAAAAATTGGTGATAAATACGTAATTTTTGGTGCCCTATCTATTAATTCATCTTTTCATGATATTGAACACGAATTAGGCGTTTTAAGTAATAACGCGATGGAAATTATAGATGATATGGGCGAGTACCTAATTTAATTAACCACCCTAAGGAAAAAACTATGAGTATTTTTAAAAAGATAATGACCGCAATTCGAGGTGGCGCTTCAGAAGTTGGAGAATCAATTGTTGATTCAAACGCTACCCGCATTTTTGAACAAGAGATTCGTGATTCAGAAAATCACTTAACTAAAGCTAAACGTGACCTTACTGGTGTTATGGCTCAACAAATGTCATCAAGCCGTGAAGTTGACCGTTTAAAGCGCGAAGTAATTGAACATGAAGGCTATGCAGTACAAGCCCTTGAAAAAGGTGATGAAACGTTAGCATTAGCTGTTGCTGAAAAAATTTCTCACTTGGAAAATGATCTAGCATCTCAACAACAAGCACTTGATAGTTTTTCAGGTAGTGCTAATCGTTTAAAAGAACTAGTGAAGAAAAGTGAGCGCCAAGTAGGTGAATATAAACGTCAACTTTCTATGGTTAAAACAACAGAAAGTGTTCAAAAAGCAACATCGGCAATCACAGATAACTTTTCATCAAGTAATTCTAAGCTGTTAAATGCTAAAGATTCTTTAGAACGTATTAAAGCTAAACAGCAGAAGTTTGATGATCAAATGAAAGCTGCAGAAGTGTTAGAATCTGAAAACTCAGATAATTCATTAGCTGCTCAACTTAAGCAAGCCGGTATTGGTGGCACAGATAATAGTGCGAATTCAGTATTAGATCGTTTAAAAGCTAAACAAAAGTAACACACATGCTCGTTAGCCATTATTGACTAACGAATACCGTTTTAACCGCCTAGCTGTTTTCCTCCCAACAACTAGGCGGATTTTTGGGATCTGAATATGAGTTTTCTAAAGCGACTATTTAAAAAGAAAGAAGACGAACGCCAAGTTAACTCAGCTGAAGAGTTAAAGATTAAAGATATTATTGTGCTGACCGACAGTTTCGCCTTACCTGAGTCCTTACGTAAACAACAGTTTCAAGTATCAGCCATTAACTGCTACGAATTTGAAAATAACACACAAACTGAATGGGTTTTACAAGGTGCGAACAACCTTGAACTTTACTTAACCATCGAAAGTGATGATAAAACTTACCTTAAATTTGCCCTTAAAATTCAGCACCAAGATATCGAATCACTGTTCGATTTAGATGAGTTTGCCACAATATTTGATGAACCTGGCCAAGCCTTTCTAGAGAGAAAGTCAGATTCTTTATTAACGTCAGGCTGGAGCAGTCCACAATACCAGCAACAAGTTTTTGCAAAAGTAGGTTATTTTCACCGCAGAGATAATCGTAGTGAAAGTTTAAGCGCCTATGAAGGAAATGAAGCAGGCGAGCAATTTGAACTTTATAGCTTACTTGATGAAGAGCAATCGCGCGGTATTGATATTGAAGTATGGCAAGATGGTGATACCGACTTATTTATTACGTTATACCGTCCAACTTCTGATATTATCGATATTTTCCCGGGGAGCTAATTTGTGAGCAGAAAATTACCTGAAAAATGGCAATCTTCAATTCAAGCAGTCAAGGCGGTGCAAGTTGCTTTTGATATGGATGAAAAAATTCAATTAGCAATTCGTACTCAAGCATTACATGCCGGTCTGAGTCCATCAGACCAAATTCGTGATATTCTTGGCCTACCAACGAATAAAAGACCTAAACGACCTCGTTTAACCGTAAGTTTAGGACAAGATGATTACCAAATATTAGCCTTAAAATACGGCCTTTCTCCTGAACAACAACTTGAAATAAAGCGTAAATTAATGGATGATTTAATTCTACATGTTACGCAAAACAATAATAATTAACTGCAAAAATGAAATTATACACATTATGATGATGCGCCATAAACTTAAACATTACACTATCGATGAATTTGGTATTAAGAATTATAAATCTCGATATATATTAATCTTAACAATATTGACACTCTATTTGATTATGGCTGGAGCAGCGAAACTGTTACTGCATTTCGAATTACCCGCACCTACAGCCAATATTAAAACATATAATGATGCTTTCTGGGCGCTACAAGTGAGCTCTAGTACCATAGGTTATGGTGATTACTATCCTGTAACTACAGGTGGCAGGGTCGTTGTTATGTGTATGTTCTATATTGGTGTTGGATTAATGAGTTTTATTGGCGCGCAGTTTATTAATCGTTTTTTTGGATTTTCTAACACAGACGTTAAAAATAGAGAGTTGCGCCGACAAAATAAAGAAATACTTGATCATAATAAGCAACTCGAAGTGAAAATTGATTTATTAGCCAATAAAATTGAAGAAGTTATTCACAAATCAGCCAAGTAAATATTAATAAATAATGTGTAATAAATTTATTATATTATGCCATACTTGTCTTTTAAATATAATAAAAGGGAAAACACTATGTTAATTAAAACTATTGCTCTAGCAGCACTTATCATGACAGCAACAGGCTGTGCTAACACTGACGCTTTAGAAGCAAGTGTAAGTAGCCTAAACCAAAAGGTTGATACACTAACTAATAAAGTTAATGCCTTAACGGATGAAGTTGCCGATGTAAAAAGTCAGCAAACAATGAATACAGAATCAATAGAAGGTGTTAAAACATCTGTTGCTAATGCTAATGAACGCATGGATAACATTGCTTCTAGCTACAAAAAATAACGGTTAGACCATAGGTCTATTAAATAAAACACGAGATTGATTATATCAGCCTCGTGTTTTTTATGCCTGCTATTTTCGTATCAACAAACTATGACTATTAGCGTGCAAGGATACAGAAATGCCTAGAAAGACAGGATGTCTGAGAAAGACCATCCTGAACATAAAAAGCCAGTTACCTTTCAGTAACCGGCTTTCAATTTTTGCTGATTCATATCAACATATAGCAGCACTTAACTAGCTACTTTTTCTTTTACCTAAAAAGCTTGGGCAAGTTCAACTAATTTCAAAGCTAAATGGGGGTCTATCCCTGGTTCTTTACTCAAGAAACAGTATAAAGGCGCTTATTGAGTTTTTCTGCCATATGGGCAATGAAACGCGTTTTACCACAACCTGTTGGCACTTTAATTAATACGGGTAATTGATGGTGATAGGCATATTCAAATAAGGAGACTTCATTCTTTTGTTCTTGATAATATAAAGAATCGTCAGTTTTGGTCGAAGGTTTAAGATTAACGGTGTTGATAAAAACTCAAAGGCGTAATTTAACTTAACGTTAAAATACGCCCTAAATGAGTTAGCTGCAAATTTGAATGGACCTTAGTTGATTCCGATCAATTGAGCATGAAAATAGCGATTAATTAGCCAAAAATTGCGCGCATTAAACCGATAGCTTGCTCAACACTTTTACCATTTTTAACCTGAATAATAATTGAGTCACGTTTACCCTGCAAGTACGCAGGAAGATCTTCTGAGGTAAGCGCTTTGTCCACTAATATTTCAGCTGACTCTTTACTACGTTTTTTAGGCGTCGCCTTTGACTTCGACTTCGCTTTATTAAGCATTTTTTCACGTAATTTAATGTAGTTTGAATTTGGTGCTAAATCAGCATCAGCAAATAAAAACAAATCAATTAATACCGCACGATTTTTCCAAAGAATAAGTTCACGATTTTCTTTGTTGCCAGTAGCTTCATCTTGAGAGCTTTCTTCGCCCTCATTTGCATCACTGTTTGCTTCAACTATCTCTGGTTGTGCTTGATGCCACCATGCGAAAGTACGCATAGTACCAATCATGTCATGCCAGTAAGATGAAAAATCTGTATTTTTTAATTTAGCAATCGATAAGCCTTGGCAAAGAATATCAATTTTATTGTTATTTAATGCAATAAATTGATCCGGTCTGCGCATCGCTAACAGACGGGTAGCTACCGCTAAAGGTGCTTTTTCGCCTTGGGCTTTTGTTTGGGTATATTCTTTAAAAATTTGTTGGAAGTCATTCACAAAGCTTTGGTAGTTTGCATGACTTACTTCTCCAGTTAAAGGTATGTGCGCTAATGCTGCATCAAACTTTTCTGGCGACTGCTCAAGTAAGGTATGAAAAACTTTTGCGCCTTTAGTGCCCGCAAACCATTCAACATCAAAATTATAAATGCTGTAGTCATGCTGAGTTGTGTGCTTACCAGAAAAAGCTAAACGGTCTTCAACAATTAAGTCTGCTAAAGGTTGTTGGCGAATTTCGTCAAGATAATTCAATAAACGTAAACGTTCATCTAAAGCATGAATCGTGCTTTGTTGTTCAATAAAACTGGCAAATATAGGCCAAGGAGCAATTCTAGCCATTTTAAACTGACTAAGCGTAAAGCCAGCTTCAAGAATATCTTGTAGCTTCTTAAGCGGTAAAAGTTGCTCATCTTCTAAAAGATCCTTATTAAGTTCTTCACGACATAGTCGGGCCAACTCGCCACACCAGCCCAGAAAATCATCTGGACGATGTGTCACTTTAACCGCCATTAAATTTAGGCTCAATGGCGTGACATATTTAAGGGCATTTTGATAAACCTGATTTTCAGCATCAGACAAGGGCATATTAACAGGTGAAGATAACAACTTTCTCATGAAACTATATAAACTCCGTATAAGGAATTATCACTAATAATACGGTTAAGCATAGATTAGAAATAATATAAAAAAAGCGTGAAAAATCCACGTTTTTATTAGGTATTGCAATTAAGTGTATCGATTATAGCAAATGAGGAGTGTTTTGTTGATTTAATCTGCGAAAAAAAACGCTAGCCAACTTTAATCTTTATGCATCTACACCACCCAACTTATAATTAGCATAGATAAAGCATAGCGTGTAGTTAAACGGAACGATAAAAGTGACGTGTAATGATTAGTTTTCAACAACACTTTATTATAAGTTATTATTCTGTTAATTTAAGTACAGAGCTCTTCGTAGTTAAGTTATCCCGTGGCAAGACGAGATAAACATACCCGAATGTTAAGGATGACAAATGCATCGCATAAAAATAATTTTACTTTTGATATTATCTTTTGTTTTTTCAGCCTGTTCAACTAAATCTATAGATGGCTCAAAATCTGATATTAAACAACACATCAATATCCCTATTAATTACAATTTATTTGAACAAACAAAAATAGCGCCATTAAATGAGCAAGAGCTGTTTTACCTAACGCAAGACCAACAGAAAAAGGTAAAAATAGATTTTGAGAAAAAAGTAGCTACGGGCTATGAACCTCACCAAGCACTCTATCAGATACTTAACGAAAACATGGCCAATTTTACCTATTATGGTGAAACATATAATGCCACTACCGTAATGCGTCTTAATAAAGGTAACTGTATGAGTTTGGCCATTTTAACAACTGCTTATGCTAAGCTTTTGGGGTTGGATTTCTCATATCGTAATGTGTATACATTACCAATTTTTTCTAAAAAAGAAGATGTTATTTTGTCATCTTCGCATGTACAAACAGTAATTTATGATCCCTCTTTTGTTGCTGATGATAACTTTTTCTATTTTTCTCCCTCCGGTATAACCATCGATTACTTCCCAAATAAAAATAATCGTAGAGGAGGAACGTTTTCTTATAATACCTTTGTCGCTATGTATTATAAGAATATTGCTGCTGACGCTTTAGCTGATAAAGATTTAGCGAAATCCTTTATGTATGCTAATACCGCCTATAAATATGACACTAAAAATATCGAAACAATTAATTTATTAGCCGTTATTCACCGCAGGGCTGGCGATGTAAAAACGGCAGAAGCAATCTACAAAATAGGTATAGGTAGAGGAAAACCAAACATAGCACTATTAAGTAATTATATTATGCTACTTAAGTCTCAACAGCGAATGGAAGAAGTGAGTTTTCTGCAAAGTAAGATGGAAGAATTAGACGACCCTAGCCCCTATAAATCGTTAACTCAGGCTTATGTCGCAACACAAAACAATGATATTAAACAAGCAGAAAGACACTTTAAAAAAGCATTGAAGAAAGCGCCCTATTTAAACCAAGCCTATATGGAACTATACCGTATTTACATCAAGCAACAAAAAATGGAGATGGCCCAAGCTATGTTAGTTAAAGCACTGGAGTGGACCTATGAGCTTGATGAAAAAAAGCTCTATAAGCAGAAGCTCTATAATATTAACCAAAGCATTGCTAGAAATATCTAAACGGTAATATTGGTAAATATCGAGTGTAGTTGATAATTTATCGTATCAACCTTTAGGTAGCGATATGACAGCTTCAACCCCTGCGACATTTTCTCTGTTTTTTAAGGATAAAAGTCCATCATGATTAAATAATATTTGTTTGCATAACGTTAAGCCAATACCACTGCCTTGTGGTTTTGTCGTATAGAAAGGGACAAATAAGTTATTTTTGTTAGCTATCCCGCTACCTGAATCACAGACGTGAATGTGAAAATATTTATCATCCTCATGACAAAACACTTCAATAATTTTATCTGTGCTACGAGTTATCTGCATGGCTTCTTTAGCGTTTTTAAAGACATTTATAAAGACTTGCTCAAGCTGAGCTTTATCTGCGTAAATATTTACCTGCTCTAAATCAATAGAATTTTCTGGAAATAGAATACGACAATCATTAAAGAGCGCAATACAATGGCTAATAAAACCTTGCAAGGCAAATCTACTTTTATTGGGTTCAGGCAAGTGAGAAAGCTGACTATAGCTGGCAATAAAGGAACTAAGCGAACTTGCTCGTTCGTTAATAATATCAACCCCCGTTAATAAAGACTCGCGATTTAAGGCTTTCTGCCCATCTTGTAATTTAGAACTTATCGATTGGCTAATACTAGAGATAGGTGTTAAAGAATTGTTCATTTCATGACTCAAAACACGCAATAAACTTTGCCAAGATTTTCGTTCTTTTTCTAATAATAATCGTTGTGCTGAGGTGATTAAAAAGAGTTGATGTTGCTTGCCTTCACTTAAAAAGTATTCTTTAAAAAGGAAGTGTTCACCGCTAAGCTGGGGTTGTTCAAAATCAATAATACCGCTTTGTGCTTCACTAATAACTTTCCCTATCACTAGGCTTGTCAGCAATAAATGAGCGTGTTGAGACATATCTATTTGTAATAATTTTTGGGCCGAATCATTTGCCAATACAATCCGACCTTGTTCATCAACCGCTAAAACCATTGCATCCATTTGTTGCATTATTCGCTCAAGTAACTGCCGACTCTCTTTCGCTTCAATTTTACTTAATGCCAGTGTGTCTGCGAGGTTATTAACGAGAGTGAGTAGTTCTTGAAAAGCCTTATTTTCTTGCTCTCGGCCACGTAAACTATAATCGCCATCAATCATTGATTCCAAAATATTGGCCAAGGTTCTTATTTGTTGCTGAGAACGTTGCTCAGAAATGACAACAATAAAAACAGCAATTAACGCCAAAATAATAAGTATAAAAGCAATTAAATAAGCAGACACATTGGCTATATAAAGTGCTACGGTTGTTATAAGCAAACAAGGCAAGCACAAAAACAGAGCTAGCAAGCTATGATCATTTTTTTGTTTTCGTTGTTGATTAGTCAAGGCCGTGTTTACCCATACGACGATAAAAGCCACTGCGACTTAACCCTAAAGATTTGGCCGTTTCTGTGGCGTTACCTCGATGATGTTTCAAACGGCCGATCATTGATATTTTTTCTATTTCATTTAAAGATAATGACGAATAATTAGCGAGTTTATCACCTCTATTCTCATCAAGTTCACTTGCTGAAGGATGAATATCCTCAAGTAATAAATCTCGTCCACCTATCACCGATTTTTTACAGGTAAAAAGTAGTTTTTCCATAAGATGACTTAGCTCACGAATATTACCCGGCCAAGTATACTGTTGTAACTTTTTAACAGCATCCGATGATAACTCAGGGGCGATAATATTATATTTAGCACTAAAGCGTTGTAAAAAATAATGGGCTAAAGGCTCAATATCTTCAATACGTTCGTGCAATGAAGGTATACGTAGTTGAATGGTATTTAAACGGTAAAATAAATCTTGTCTAAATTGCTGTTCACTAATAGCTTTTGCCAAATCACAGTTGGTGGCTGAAATAATACGTACATCCGCGCTCAGTGATTTACTACTTCCGACTACTTCAAATTTTTTCTCCTCTAATACTCTTAATAACTTAGCTTGTTGAGCCATTGGGATATTGGCAAGTTCATCCAGAAATAACGTGCCTTGCTCCGCCATTTCAAAACGGCCAACCCTGTTTTCTTTAGCGTCTGTAAATGCCCCTTTTAAATGACCAAACATTTCGCTTTCAAATAAGCTTTCTGGAATAGCGCCCATATTTACTGGAACGAAAGAATTTTCAGCTCGCGATGACTGTTGATGCACATAAGAAGCAAGCATACTTTTCCCCGTGCCATTGTCACCGGTAAGTAAGATACTCATATCACTTTTTGCGAGTTCTTCTAACGATGACAACAATGTTTTCATTACGGGTGATTGCGCAATAATGCCATTATTTTTAGGAAACGACTGTGAGCGGAGTAGTTTATTTTCTTGATTGAGTCGGTTGAGCTTTTTATCGATACTGGCTAATTTCAATTGCGTATTAATAGCGCTTAGCATACGTTCATTGTTCCACGGTTTCTGGATGAAATCTTTTGCGCCGGCCCGCATAGCATCAACTGCAATATCAATAGTTGCCCAGCCGGTCATAACAATAATAGGCAGAGTTTCGTCAAACTGTTGAATAGCCTCAACTAACTGTAACCCTTCACCACCAGAAGTGGTGTCTTGTTGAAAATTCATGTCAATTAAAACGAGATCTACACTTTCACGCTTTAAATTTTCCAAAACAGCTTCTGGCGTGGTCATCGCTAAAATATCAAAATTCTCTTCTGATAACATATATTTTAAGCTGGCAATAATATTGAGGTCATCATCAGCAATTAAGATTTTATTATTTTTCACAGTATTATAGTTACACCATTAATTAATATTAGTCTATCGCCCTAACATTAAGGGCGATAGCTTTTCTTCCTTCGTCTTATTCGTAACGAAGAGCTGAGCTTGGTTCCATTTTAACTGCTTTGGTCGTTGGTGCATATATCGCTAACATTACAATAGCAGACAATCCGATAACTACCGTTACTGCAAGAACCACATATAAATACGTTGGAAATATACCTTCCGACATTTTATTAAAACCAAAGGCAATTAATACAAAAATGATTAAGGCTAAACCTAATCCTTTAATTAATTGTTTCGCACCTTGTTTCATAAACATATTCACAATACTTTTATCGGTAGCACCCACTGCGCGTCTAATACCAACTTCATGAGTACGTTGTGCCACCGAATTAGCGGTTAAACCATAAATGCCAACCAGTGCTAACATTAGGGCAAAGAAGCCGGTACCAAAAGTGATATTAGACGTTAATTGCATTACATCACGCATCATACCTCTATTTTTCTCTGCCGGTTCAACCGCATAAAAGAGATCAATATTTCGATCTATTTTATACAAGGCTTGATAAAATATTTCTTCACTATTAATTAATTCGCCTTCTATTAGGTAAAAAAAGTTTTGAAAAGCCGTCATAAATTGTAAACCTGAAGTATAAACTTCATCAGCGCTATCAAGCTTACCGAGCATGGTTTTGGGATTCATGCGATTTGTTACAACGCCTACTATAAATAGCTTTTCGTTTTTTTCATCTATCTTAAGTTGAAAGCTTTTACCAATGACAGATTCTCCAGGCCAGTATCGGCTCGCCATTGATTGACTAATCAAAGCGACTTTACGATTACCTTCTTTGTCTTGATGATTTAAGAAACGCCCATCAACCAAGTTAACACCAATAGTATCTGTTTTCCCTATCACACTTAGCGTATCAACAGATGGCTTACTTTTTTCATCGGTGTAATCAATTCCCTCAAGTGTTAGGGGAAAATTTCCAAGCCAGTTGTTCATAACGACACCCGCAACGCGAGGGTGACTTTTGATGTCTGTCATTAGGTTTTGATAAAAAGCAATTTGCTGTTGTGGTTCTGCATACTTATTTTCAGGTAGGCTGAGCCTAGCTCTCATCACATTAGTGTAATCATCTCCCGTTTCTAAATTAACCAGTTTATTGGATATATACCCTGACATCGAACCAATAAGCATTAATATCGCGACAAGAAATACTTGAGTCGTCACTAAGAATCTTGATAAACGACCTGCTTTTTTACCTTGTGCGCCTCGAGTTCCATCACGTAATGTTGTATTAATGTCTTGATTGGCAGAGCGCCAAGCGGGTAAAAATGAGGATAAAAAAATTGTCACTATAGTAAAGGCGGCCGCCATTAATAGTGTTTCTTTGTCCATACCCCAACGCCACCAAAATACTAGCGTTTTGGAGTTCCATGAATGCAATATAATATCGGTGTAATGTAAAGCTGCACCTACAAGTAAAACCGACAAAACGCCACCTAATAAGGTAATAATAACGCCTTCCCACATTAACTGACTAACTAAACGAGTGTTTGATGCGCCTAATGCTGCTCGTATCGCGGTTTCTTTTTGACGTTCTATAGCCCGAGCAAGTAAAAGATTTCCAACATTAATACACGCAAGTAATAGGATCATCCCAGCGATCACATTTAAAAAGGTAAAAATTACCGTACCTTCCCCTCCCATTTGCGCAAAAGGAAATGACCAGAAACGTACTGACTTATCACCTTTTTCTAAATCGTATTGTGTAGCATTTTGTTGATAAATCGTATTAATTTGCTGGCTTAAGGCTTGTTCAGCTTTAGCTCTACTGATATCAGGTTTAATACGACCGTAAAGATGAACATGATTAGGATTGTTCGCTGTCTTTTTTATGAGTGATTGTTCTATCGGCAGCCAAATATGACTCGAACCAGGAAAAAGATACCCATGGGGCATAACACCAACAATTTCGGTAACAATATCATTCACAATAATAGTCTTACCAATAATGTCTTTGCTAGATGAATAATCACTCGCCCAAATCTGAGTGCTGATAACTGCAACTGGAGAAGCACCTGCTTCTATATCTGCAGCTTGCAATGTTCGTCCTAGCGCTGCTTTTGTACCACTGAAATCAAAAAATCCTTGGTCAACATAAGTCCCGTAAACATTCTTTCCACTATCTTCAAAAGACAATCTAAAATCTTGTTTATCATAAATACCAAATTCACTGAGTACTGTTTGTTTTTCCTTTATCATAAAGAATTCATAGGAAGTCCATAACTGAAATTCACCATTAAATTCTGCATTAACCGACAGCATGCTTTCGCCGTTAGGTAAGTCTAAGTCTTTATGCATGGTTGAATACAAAAATGAAAAGGTGAATAAGCTGATGGAAAGCCCCCCAACAAGAACAGCTAAAGTCATCGCAGTGAACTTAGGCGACTTAAAAAGTAATCTAAAGGCATATTTGATATCAATAAATGTAGACATGTATCCTCCTAACCTACCGCTAATGTAGGTGCTGGCATTGAATCTGCATTGTTTTTTATGTTGATATTATCGGCAATTAAACGGCCATCAAACATCTCTAAACAGCGGTCTGCTCTTTTTGCAGAAGAAGGATCGTGTGTCACCATGCATATTGTCGCTCCTTCTTGGTGAAGTTTATCAAGCAAGGCTAATACAGCTTCAGCATTTCTTGAATCTAAATTACCGGTTGGTTCATCAGCAAGAATAATTGCGGGGTCGTTAACTAAAGCACGAGCTACAGCGACTCGCTGTTGTTGACCACCAGAAAGCTGTGATGGGAAATGATCTTTTCGGTGAGACATTTCAACTTTTTCTAATACCTGCTGTACTTTGCCCTCTATTTCACTTTTTGATAAACCTTTTTGATACGTTAACGGTAGCATCACATTTTCAAAAACCGTCAAATCGGAAATCAAGTTAAATGACTGAAAGACAAAACCAATTTGTTCACTGCGAATTTTTGCTCGTTGATCTCTTGATAATGATGAAACATCAACACCATCTAGTTCATAAGTGCCATGGGTTGGAGAATCAAGTAAACCTAAAAGTGATAATAATGTAGATTTACCACAGCCAGACTGTCCACTTAATGAAATATACTCACCCTTTTTAATCGTTAAATTAACAGTATCAATAGCGCGTGTTTCGATTTCTTCAGTCAAAAACCTTTTACTGATTTCTTTCAATTCGATTAATGTGCTCATTTTTATTTCCTTTAATTTGTCTGTTACTCTTATCTTCATAAATAATTATTATTAGTTAATCATCACTTCTTGATGCTCTTGCCAACTCGTTGTATCGGAAATAATAATTTCATCTCCAACGTCTAAACCAGAAAGTATTTGAATTTGGTTGACTGAACTCTGCCCTAACTTCACCTTTTGTTTTTGAGCAAATTTTTTATCATTAATCAATTTATATAAACCTGCATCACTATAACGAGGGGCAAATACCGGACGTTGGACATAAAGTGTATCCGCAATATCACTTACCTCAATTAAACCATCTACCGTTAAATCAGGTCGGGCATCATTAGGTAATTCACTATTTAGCTGCACATCAATTTGAACCATGCCAGTATTTACTGCCGGGTCAATACGAATAACTTTACCAAAAATTTTATTACTTCTCGTATCAACAACAACGGCTTGACCTAATGCAATATCACTCACTTTATTTTCTTGTACTTGAAGCTCAGCAAACAACGAACGTTGATCCGCAATCAAAGCGACACTACCACCAACTTGAACTTGCTCTCCTAACGCAAGAGAAACCTGCTGAACCACCCCATTAGTTGTCGCTTTTACGGCTAAAGCATCGACTTGATCTCTAATACGCTGATAGTTATTTTCAACTAAGCCCAATCGTGCTTGTTGAGCAGTTTTAGAGGCAAGTAAACTCGCTTTCATTTTTTCAACTTTTTGCATTTGTGATAGCCAGTATTGATTTTGTTGCTTAACGGCCAGTTGGCTATGCTGATAATCAAGCGCTGATACGGTGGCATTTTTTTGCGCGATTAATTGTGTTTCAGCATCAAGTTTTAACTTGCTGATTTGGTAACTATAGTCAGCTTCAACGACTGAATTTTCTAAATCAAGCAATTGAGATTCAAGCGCAATATAAGCAGCATAATTTTCTGCTTTTTTTGCTTCGTATTCCCAACGGGCTTTTTCTAATTCACGGTGTAATTCAGGGTTAGAAAGTTGCATCAGCATCTGCCCTTTAATGACATGAGCGCCTGCTTTTACAAAGGCTTGTTCAACACGACCAGAAACTTGTGCTGAAACCCAACGAATATAGACTGGTTTTAAAACCCCTGTTGCGCGAACATTCACTTGAAAACGACCTTGTTCAACAACAGCGGTCACTAATTCATTTTGTTTAACAATAAAAGAAGCATCGCCCATCACACTTTTTAATTTATACGTTGCAAAAGCTAACATCAGTACAACGGGTACATACCAGTACTTACGCCACAAAGGTATTATTTTTTTTTCTCGTTGGATATCCATACTCTGATGATTTCATTTTATTAAGTAATAATTAAGTAAGGTAATACAAGGGACATGCCAACTTCAAAAAAATACGTAAGCAGCTGTTATTTAATAACAAAAAAAATCAATCAATTGCTTTAGCATTAAACTGTGTCGAAAACGACACAAAGTAAAAATTAAGATGTGGCATTTATGGAACAAGCTAAAACGCGACCCCATCAAAAAATAAATCCTACTGTGAATAGGTCTTCAATTTTTGGTATATTTACTCTTTTATATAGATTTTTAATATTAACTCAAGCTGTTATCATAGAGTAAATTTCAATTTATTAAGATAAGTAAAGTAGATGTCAATAAAACACTTAGCGCGCGTTACGGTAGAACCAAAATCAACAGCCACATCATGTGTTATTTGGCTACATGGACTTGGCGATTCAGGCGATGGCTTTGCGCCGATTGTTCCTGTATTAAATTTACCAAAAAATCATGCTATTCGTTTTATTTTTCCGCATGCTCCTGAGCAAGCGGTAACAATTAACCAAGGCTATGTGATGCGTTCTTGGTACGATATAAAAAGTATGGACTTGCATAATCGAGCTGATATGGCTGGCGTACTTGAATCTGAACAAGCCATTCACGCGCTTATTCAACAGCAGATAGATTCTGGTATTGCTGCCAATAAAATAGTACTAGCAGGTTTTAGCCAAGGTGGCGTTATTAGCTTATTTACCGGTCTTAGGTACCCAAAAGCCTTAGCGGGCATTATGGCTTTGTCATGTTACCTACCAACCGCAGATAAATTGCCCGACAACTGTCACATCGCCAATAAGCAAACGCCTATTTTGCAAAACCATGGTGATCAAGATGACGTAGTACCAATGAGCTCGGGGAAAATGGCCAATCAACTATTGATTGATGCTGGATATAATACAAAATGGCAATCTTATCGCATGCCTCACAGCGTATTACCGGAACAGCTTAGCGATATTTCAGCTTGGTTAGTAAATACCTTATTAAAGTAATCAACATTATTAAGCTATAAATTAACTCAATAAAAATAAAGCCGGCATATTGTCGGTTTTATTCATTTAGGTCAGGTAGGCAATAACGCGTTAGTTATTAACGAACAATTCATTTAACCAACAAAAGAAAAATTACATTAAAGACATTACTGAGCATAGACAGCCTCAGTAATATCAACCTACTTGCACTTCCCTTTTCTTCGCGCCATCTTTTCAATTGGCGCATATAAGCGTCTTTATAGGACTTAACCAGAAAGTACTCACTCAATTATATAGCCATAAATATCTTATCTAAGAGATAAATAGAGTTATCCTTGAATACCTGCTTTTATTAATACCGCACTATTGGGGAAACCGTCGGCGATTAAATCATGTTGTAATTGATATAAACGAATAGCTTTACGACTTTTTGGTCCCCAAATACCATCAGGTTTTCCAACGTCAAAACCTAACGTATTAAGCTTTTCCTGAAGCGCTTGTAGTTCAGCAGGCTTGTATAATACGTCCTTATCTTGAGCACTGACCTTTAAGCCGCTAGCCCCTTGAATACGGTTAGCTAACAAGCCAACAGAAAGCGCATAATTCTCAGACAAATTCCACTTCATAATAACATTAAAATTAGGGTAGACTAAAAATGCAGGTCCACCAGCGCCAGCAGGTAAGACTAACTCAGCATCTATTTTATAATCAGATAAAGCAGTACCATTAGCACGTGTTACGCCTAAAGCTTTAAAGGTTGCTAAGGGATAGAACTGATCAAACTCGACTTGTTGAAAAGCAAAGTTTTTTGGCAGCTGTACTTGACGACCCCAACGCTCTTTTTCTATCCAGCCAATGCTATTTAAGTAATTAGCCGCACTCGTTAACGCATCGGCCTCACTTTGCCAAACATCTACTTTACCGTCATCATCGCCGTCTAATGCATACTTTCTCAATGCTGAAGGCATAAACTGCATATGCCCCATGGCTCCGGCCCAAGAACCAGCGAGTTGCTTGGTGGTGACCGTTTTATTATCGATCAAATGAAACAGATCAAATAATTCAGCGGTAAAGTATTCACTACGTCGCTCATCACAGGCCAATGTGGCTAAAGAGTTTAACACCGACATTTTCCCTTTGTTTCTACCAAAGTTAGTTTCTAAGCCCCAAAAAGACACTAAGTACTGTGCAGGAATGCCGTATTTTTTAGACAATTTGTCAAATAGTTCTTTATGCTCAGCTAATTTCTTTCTACCGGTTTGGATGTGATAATTAGTTAAGCGTAATTTTAAATAATCAGCAAAGCTTTGACTAAATTCAGGTTGGCGTTGATCGAGCTCAATCACGCGTTTTATCGGCGCAAGCGCTGGAATAATATCATTAACAATATAGCCTGAATAACCAGCAGATTCGGCCTTGACCTGCAAATTATTGATACATTGAGTGAAATTGTTATTACCCGAAGCATTCACTACTAAGGGCAATGTTGTTAATGAAACAAAAACTAACTGGGAGAAACGTTTAATAACGGATGACATAACAGAAAAACCTTATAAAAAATTGAATAAAACATCGAAAAATATAACCAAGTTCACTTTAGCAAATACTAACTGTCGCACCCAAGGAAAAATTAACGTAAAATGCAGATCATATGTAACAAATTCTCTTAACAATATCATTTAGGAACGTCATGAAAAAAACATTCAACATCACTCACCCAAAAATTAAAGTTGCTCGCTTATTTGAAGGTGTAAAACATGATGTGAAAAAATACATAAAAAGAGAAAGAAACAAAAAGCTGCCTGCTGGCGTTGATTTTTGGGATTTTGACTCTAAATATGGTATCACCGAAGCAGACGCAGAAGTTGTACACTTATCTGCACTTAATAAACATATCGACGAAGCTGAAAAGCTTGGCTTAACTTCATTCTATGTAGAGATCGTCGTAAAAGAAGGTTTCCGTTCAGTAAAACCGCTTGGTGAAGACGAAGACTTCGACGAACTTGACGAAGAATAACTTCAAAGCCGATTTAATTAAATAATGAAAATACCTAAAAGACTACAACCCCTGGTTGACGATGGACTGGTTGACGAAGTAATCAGTCAATTAATGAGTGGCAAAGAAGCAACTGTATATATGGTACGTTGTGGCGATGATATTCGCTGTGCCAAAGTATATAAAGAAGCCAATAAACGCAGTTTCAAAAAAGCCGCTCAATACCAAGAAGGTCGAAAAAGCCGTAATAGCCGTCGCGCACGCGCGATGGAAAAAGGCTCAAAGTATGGCAGAAAACAACAAGAAGATGCTTGGCAGAATGCCGAAGTTGAAGCCCTTTATACATTAGCTGCTGCTGGTGTACGAGTGCCTCAGCCATTTGGTTGTTTTGAAAGTGTGCTGTTAATGGAACTGATCACCGACGGTGAAGGCGATGTTGCACCGCGCTTAAATGACATAATATTGCCACGTGAACACGCCATTGAAGACCACCTTATCATGATGAATTATGTAAAGATCATGCTTTGCGAGGGTATCATTCATGGTGATTTATCAGAATTTAATGTCCTAGTTGACGAATACGGTCCTGTTATTATTGACTTACCACAGGCTGTAGATGCCTCAGCCAACAATAATGCCAAAAGCATGTTACTGCGCGATGTTGAAAATATTACTGATTATTATGCTCAATTTGCCCCAGAATTAGCAAAAAGTAAATATGCTCAAGAAATGTGGGCCTTATATGAAAAAGCAGAATTAACACCAGAAACCGAGTTAACGGGCCTATTTAAGGAAGACACAAAATCGGCTGATGTTGATACAATATTAGAAGAAATAAAAGCAGCATTTGCTGAAGAACAGGAACGATTAGAGCGTATTAGTGATGCTGATGAGTTAGATTAATCTATTATTATCAGTTAGTAACAGTCGTTGTAAAAATACCAAGTACTTCATCATCCGTTAAAAATCGACTTTGACCTACAGGTAGATTTTCATCCAAGAATAAGTTTCCGATGGCTTGTCGATGCAAGCCTATAACGGGATTACGAAACCGACCAAACATCCGCTTAATTTGGTGATAACGCCCTTCAATTAACTTAACTTCAGCAATATATTGATTAGTTTGTTGGCCTACAGTATTACTGATAATTGTTAATTTTGCTGGCTTAGTGGTGATATTTTCAAATTCAAAATACATCCCTTGTGCAAAAGCTGACTGATAGTCATCTGTTAACGGGTTTTGTAAAGTGACTTGATAGCACTTTTCTACTTTATGCTCTGGGGACATAAGTCGTTCAGACCAACGACTGTCGTTGGTCAGTAACAGTAACCCGGAAGTATTTAAATCGAGTCGACCAACAATATGTAAGTTGTCTTTTTCTTCGTTACCACTGTCGCTAAATAAGTTTTGCTCGACAAGTAGGTCTATGACCGTTTTGTGTTGTTTATCTATCGTTGCACTGACTACACCAATAGGTTTATTAAGCATTATATAGAGCGCACGATTATCTTGTAAAATGTGACCATCTAGAGTGATTTTTGAGAACTTATCAATTCGTTGGCCAATATCATCTGCAATAATGGTATCTACCGCTATACGCTTTTTCGCTAACATTAAGCGCACAGCTCTGCGACTAACGCTGCAATTTTCACTAATGAAACGGTCGAGACGAGCAGTACTTAATGACATAAATAGGCATTCATTTTATCTGGGGATTAAGAATTATTGATATTTTAGCCGCTTTTGATTCGAAAAATAACGCAAACCTGCAGATAAGTTAACGAACCAGTTTAAGTATTGTTGTCTGCTTAACCGCTTCAGCTTCAACTTTAATCGGTTTAATATCAACACGTTCAGCAATGAGTTTGTTATTTTTAAAGCGATCGAAATGAGCTTGTTTAACTTGCATTTGCTGACAAAATTTATGGAAAGCTGCGTAATCTTTTCGATTAAATTTTTCATTCTCTCGTGTTAACAAACCATCTATGTAGGCGTTATCTCCATTTACTGTTAAATTGGCGATCGCCGTGTAGGGTTTACCATATTCATCTACACGTATAGCTCGTACGGTTTTTATTTCAAAAATCCAATCATCAACTTGTACAAATCGAGGCATTGATTCTATAGGGACACCGTCAGTGGGTTTATTGCTCATAATAGTTTTCGACTGCGTATTAACTAATAAAAATTCCAACTGTTTATTATCTACAGTTGGAAATTAGGGACTATAATTCTAGAGAGATATGGCTTATTTTTCAACCATTAATTGTTAATTTTTACAGCCGCAAGGTAGGTTTTTAGCTCGCTAGCACTGATTTCAGCGTCAGCATTTTTATCGATGTCTTTAAAATGCTTAACTAATTTTTCATCTTTGCTCGCAATAACTTCTGCTTCATTAAGCAAACCATTTTTATCTTCATCGAACTGAGTCAGTATGGCCGGTGTACTTTTTGCTACATTGTCTACCGACAACATTTTAGTTGCCACAGGTTTAGTTGCTGCTTGATCAGCAATAGGAATATCTAGGCTTGCAACTTTATCTCCTGCGTTGACAAAATACGAAGCTAAGGCACAAGTACCAACAAGTAGAGTCACTTTTGTTAAGCTAATAGAATTCATTTTAATTCCTTTATTTATAGAGTTCATCGGGTTATTTTAATGATTGTAATAATATCATTAACGACATTGCAGGAATCGAACCAAAAATATAAAGCACTGATTTAATTCAATTAATGATAAAACCAAAATAACTAAGCTGCCTAAAGTGTCGCCATTAAGCAACAGATAAAACAGCCAAAAAAAAAGTAAAAAAACAAAATCGTTAATAATTCAGAAAATAACCGATGTAAAACAGTGACTAACTTATAAAAGTCATAACAAAAAACATTCTAGTATCATCTAAAGTACTGTCTCAAATAAGCGACACGCTTGTTTTTTATCTTAATAAAACTAAAATACACTCCTGATTAATACTTGTGATATCTATGAAAAAACTTAGCTTGTCCGAACTTTTTGCAATAAATTTGTATTCGATTAGAAAACTAAGCATTTTAGGTTTTACTTTTGTTGCGTTTCCGCTAGTCATAGCGTTAATTTATAGCGCAAATCAAGTCACTGAGCTTTCTCAACAAAGTACATCGGCTATCTTTAATGTTGCTGAACTCGTTAAAACAAACCGTCAAATTAACTTTACCTTAGCTAAAATGGAACGCAGTGCTGGGCAATTTATCATTCTAAAAGATCAAGATTTATTGAGTGCTTATTTAAAAGACGAACAAGTTATCTTAAAAGCAATGGCAAGTAATAACCTCTTTAAAAGCAACCCAAGCTTACGCTTGCTCAGTACAGAGTTTTCTCAAACGATTGAGTACCTGCATAGCTACTTAACGCGGCACCCTCTAGAAGAATCGTCATTAACATCGTTACAAGAACAATTTACCCAACTAGTTTCGATACGAAAAACAATAGCCGAACAAAGTAATAACTTACTCATTTTACAAGTAGAACAGGTTAAAGATTCTGCCAACGGTGTTAGACACGATATGCTAAAAAGCTTACTTATCATTCCCTTTACTTTACTTATCGCCGCAATTTTTATCTATTTAATCACTAAACCGCTCAAGCAGTTACTCAGTAAAATACATCATTTAGCATTAGGAGACTTTGAAAAAAAGGTCACTTTACATGGCTCACCTGAGATGACAGAAATTGCTGACGCCTTGGAAGTGATGCGTAAGCGCTTGCATGCTCTGGAATTACAAAAATCGAGTTTTATTCGTCATATTTCCCATGAACTAAAAACGCCACTTGCCGCCATTAGAGAGGGAACAGAATTACTGTACGATAACAGTGTTGGTGAGTTAAACGCTGAGCAGCAAGAAATATCTAACATTATCCGTAGCAGTGTTACCCGCTTGCAACGTTTAATTGAAGACTTACTTGACTTTAATATTGTGCTCGACTCAACCAGTTTACAAGATACTGAAATTGTTGATTTATCATTGTTAGTTACTCAGGTATTACAGCAAAGAACTTTAGATATTAAACAGAAAAACTTAACCATTGACTATAAAAACCACGCAATACAACTCAAGGTCAATGCCAAACAATTAAGTGTTATTTTAGATAACCTCTTATCCAATGCGATAAAGTACTCGCACGACAATAATGTTATTAACATTAACTGTTCACTTGATAATAGTCTGTTGTCGATAACCGTTATTGACCAAGGTCGCGGAATAGCCAGTAGCCAAAAAGAAAAAATATTTGATGCTTTTTATCAAGGAACACCGGCAAAGAATGCCAAAATAAAAGGTAGTGGTTTAGGTTTAACCATAGTAAAGGAGTTACTGATGCGCTTAAATGGCACCATTAATATAGCCAGTAACACAGGTAAAAATAGTGGCACTGCCATGACAATAACCTTGCCTAATGCTTTTCTAACAAAAAAAATGAGTGGAGTATCAGTGTAATGTTATATTTATTTTATAGAATACTCACTGTTAGTTTTTTACTGTTATTACTGCCCGTGTTAACGGGTTGTCAGTTACTAAACAGCGACAATAAAAGCCATCACATTAACAGTGGCCCCCTTGATTATACAGAATATTATTTGTCTTTAGTCGAGTTAAACCAAGCACAAATTGCCGATAAAATACACCAACATCAATTAGTCTCGTTAGCCAAGAGCATGTTAATCAAACAAGATAAAAATAACAGTGCTGAAACTATTGAATGGCAATTAAAATCAGCACTATTTTTTGCTCTACCTCATTCACCGGTTCACAATCCGTTCACCGCAAAAAGTAAATTAAATCAGCTGTCGCTTATTACCCTGAGTAAAAACAATCTAAGCCAAAGCGACTTTGCCTTTTTTAGTATGTTAAAAACACAACTCAATCAGCAGATATTACAACTGAATGAACTATCGCAAGAAAAAAAGGCGCGACAGCTCATTAAGCAAGCCTATCAATATCAACAACAACAATTAGAAGTGTTAAAGCAGCAAATAAATCAGCTGAGAAAAATAGAACATAATATTAATGAGCATGGGCAGTAAAATGATGGTTTCAACAAACAGCAAAAAATTCGATCAGCAAAAAAGTGAAAAAATACTACTTGTTGATGACGATCCCAGTTTATTAAGATTACTTGGTATCCGCTTATCTGCTGCGGGTTATCAAATAGAGTCAGCAAACAGTGCTAAAATGGCTTTAGGTATTTTAGAAACATTTCATCCGCAATTAGTGATCAGCGATTTACGTATGGAAGGTATGGACGGTATGGCATTATTTGAAAAAATCCGTCAGCAACAGCCTAATTTACCCGTCATAATTATGACCGCACACGGCACGATACCCGATGCTATTAGTGCGACTAAGCAAGGCGTATTTAGTTTTTTAACCAAACCTTTTGAAAGCCAAGAATTACTCTCTACTGTGCAAGAAGCCATTCGCTTACAACCACAAAGTAGCGCTCATAATACCGACAAAAAAGCCGATATTTGGCGCAAGAAAATAATTAGCCGAAGTGCCGTTATGTCTTCGTTGTTACAGCAAACTTATCAAGTTGCCCAAAGTGACTTTAGTTTATTGATCCATAGTCCCAGTGGTACAGGTAAAGAACTCCTGGCAAAAGCCGTGCATTTAGCAAGTAAGCGTCATGATAAAAAATTTACGGCAATTAATTGTGCGGCAATACCTGAACAATTACTCGAGTCAGAGTTATTTGGACACTGTAAAGGTGCTTTTACTGGCGCAGATAAAAATCATCAAGGGCTTTTCCAATCAACCCATGGTGGTACGTTATTTCTTGATGAAGTCGGCGACATGCCGATGAGCTTTCAAGTTAAATTATTACGCGCCTTACAAGAAAAAGAAGTGCGCCCAGTCGGCAGTGCCCAGTCAGTAAAAGTCGATGTCCGTATTATTGCCGCTACCCATAAAAATTTACAACAAGCGATCATAGATAAAAGCTTTCGTGAAGATCTTTACTACCGCTTAAATGTTGTGGAACTCACTTTACCAGCCCTGTCTGAACGACGTGAAGATATTCCTTTGCTTGCCCAGCACTTTTTAACAGTCGCGATTAAAAGTACCAGTCATAAAATAAACGGCTTTAGCCAAGCCGCGATGGAGATTTTAATTAGGGCTGAATGGCCCGGTAATATTAGACAATTACAAAATGTTGTTGAGCAATGCGTCGCTTTATCTACCGAGCCGTTAATTAGTGAGAGTTTAATTAATAATGCTTTACGTAATGAAAGTGCACAGCTGCCTTCTTTTCAAGAAGCGAGAGAGCAATTCGAGCGTGACTACTTAGCAAAATTACTAAAAACCACCGAAGGTAATGTTTCACAAGCCGCAAAAATAGCGCAGCGAAACCGAACAGAATTCTATAAATTATTGAAAAAACATCACTTAAATGCCGAATCATTTAGAGTAGATAACAACATTACTTCACAAGCATAGCCGAGCATAACTAAACGATGAAAAGCTTACACTTAACCAACTTTTTTCCTTATCAGCTGACGCAACTACAAGTAAAAGTGAGTGATAATATTGCTGACATTTACACAGGAAGATTTGAGCTTTCTCGTCAAGAATGGCGAGTGCTAGCCAGCTTAGGTAACGGAGAGTTATTATCCGCAAAGCAGATAGGTGAACAAACTAACTTAGAAAAAATGCCGGCGAGCCGGGCAATAACAAGGATGCAAGCTCAGGGATTATTGGTTAAAAACACAGATAAATCCGATAAACGCTCTTCGCTATTAAAACTAACCACGCAAGGTTTGGCGATATATCAACAGTTAATACCTATGGTGCTAGCTCGTGAGCAAGAACTATTATCGGTATTAAGTGCTGAAGAAAAAAATCAGCTAGCTAATATTATTGAAAAATTAACTTTAAAATCAGTGGATATAGCGAATCAATAACAATGACAATTGTCGCTGATAATGACTAGCCAAACTCACCATTAAACAGCCTAGGTGAAATTGGCAGACAATAAATACCTACCGTAGAGCTTAGGTTTTATCGGCTGTTATTGAACGACTCATTATTAATTAAAAAGAAGAAATTGCCGTCACTAAAGTGTCAGTAACGTCAAAAATGCCTCACCAGATCATCGTTAATACCATCAGATAAAATAGTCTGGCAACAAAATTTTTCTGATAATACGACATATTTTACCTCTGAACTCAAAGGGCTGGGTCAAAATATAGAGTAAATGACGTTGCGTTAAACCCGTCGAACGATTAAAGCTAACTAGCCATGAACTATAGATTTAATACTCTAACTGTTGACAAGCTATATTAATAGTCTCAAAATAACGACCATAATTGATTAGGTGCTCAATATTTATACTTTAACAAGGTATAAATTAGAGATAATCGGGAAGTTAGTACATGCTATGCATAATTCTAGCGCTGCCCCCGCAACGGTAATACTTTACGCTATGTAAAGTTAAGCCCGGAGACCGGCCTAAATGATATCGAATGACTTGCAGTGCGGTGGGCGCTACGGAATTTAATGACATTAGCAATAGCTAGTTGTCATGATCCTTCCGTACCTCCCTCAAAATTTTTTGAGGTTATTATTTTTTCTTATTTACGAAATATCTTTGTTCTTTTACTCATAGCGATGCCTGTATTTGCGCAAGTAGAAGACGTGTCAACTGACGATATAGAAGTCATTGAAGTTGTTAATGATCAGTCATTTAATACACCTAATTATCAAGTATTACATCGCGAAAGCTTTATATACTCATCGCAAACGCTTGCCGATATTTTACAGTCGATAAATGGCATTCAAATTCGCCAAATAAGTGGAATTGGTAATCCTGTCTCTGTTTCAATTAGAGGGTCGAGTAGTAAGCAGGTCCAACTTTATATTGATGGTCAACTGATTAACGATAGCCAATTTGGTGGTTTTGATTTAAACCAGATACCCACAGAACAAATTGAAAGTATTGAAATCAGTAAAAATCAAGCGATTGGTACCGGCGCTACCCCTATAGGTGGTGTTATTCGCATTAACACTTACAACCCCACTGAAGACTCCAGTAAATTAACCTTGGCCACCGGCTCATTTGGCTATCAAGAAGTTAATGCGCTTTATAATAAAGCATTTAAAACTCACAGTCTGTCTTTTGGTGGTCATTATATTAACAGTGACAACGATTACGATTTTATCGTTCCAGCGGGCTTTAGTAGTAGTGATACGTCTGACAGACAAGCATTAAGAAATAATGAATTTACAAAGAAGTCTTTTTTTATAAACGACATATTCCAATTTAATCAACATCAGATCAGGGTCAATGTACAATATAACGATCAAGAAAAAGCCCTGCCTAATTACCAAAACAACTCCCCTGAAAACAATTCGACGTTAAACTCTGACAACTTACGCTATAGCTATCAACATCAATGGTTAAGCAAATCCCCTTGGCTAAATTCAATTGAATTTGAAGCCTACGCTGAAAATAAAGATGAGCGTTATATTTCAAGTCCCGACTCGATAAAACTTGATATCAATGATTATGAAACAACAAAAAAACATATCGGCTTTAAACCTTACCTTACATGGAACGAGTTTAATCTAGTGCCATTTGTCAGTTTTAATAAACAAAATTTCAGCTCTGTTAGCGAACACAACGGAAAACCAACACAATGTAATGGTATAGCGTCATGTGATATTTCAGCAAAACAAGAACAACTCAACATAGGCTCTCGCATTGAGTGGCAACCCGAGTCACTCCCCATAGAAGTGTATGCATTGTTGAGTAACCTACAAGAGAAAAATTCAAACATAGCGATTAATCAATCCAGTGCAGCTAAGTTTGTAGCCAATGATAATTATCAAACAACTGAAGTCGGGTTAAGCTTTAAGCAAGGTAATTTAAAAGTTACCAGTAACTTAAGTAATGGTGTTAGAACACCGACATTATACGAATTATTTGGTGATAGAGGCTCCTTTAAGGGTAATGATAATTTATTGCCAGAAGAAGCAAAAACACTCTCAATGGGGGGGCAGTACCTTTACAAAAGTTTGTCTATATCTTCATCTATTTACCAACAAAAATTAGAAAATTCAATTGTCGCCATTTTTAACTCAAGTAATGTCGGTAGCTATAGAAATGTCAGTAATGCAGACTTGTTAGGCATTGAAATTCAAACAAATTATCAATTATTAACACAATTATCTTTCGCGCTACAAGCCAATATTATAGACAGTGAAACCACATCAAAATTTGTCGCATTTAATAAGAAGAAACTACCTGGTATATATCATCAACAGTACAGCGTAGCGTTGAAATACAAGGTGAATTCCGCATGGAACATGTCATTTAAAGTAAGTAAAGATAAAGACTTGTACTTCAATCTCATTAACAGAATTCAAAATAATAACGGTCATGTAGGTAATGGTAATCCAGCCAACCGCACCGTATCAGATTTTTCAGTCAACTGGAAAAAAGGCAAACATAGAATATCTTTTGCCGCCAATAATTTATTTAACGACAAATACCAAGATCTTGCGAATAGAACATCGCAGGGTCGTAGCTTAAAAATAAAATACACAATTAAGGGATTTTAAATGTTAACTAGCTTTAAAAAACACATATTACCATTAAGTTTAGTACTGAGCACTGTTGCTCTTGCAGGCTGTGGCGGAAGTTCAAAAAGTAATGTCGCACCAATAGTTACCGGCGCAAGTAGCCCAACGATAGAAGAAAACACAACATCAGTTGGCACCTATAATGCTACTGATGCCGATGGAGACGCTATCGTACTTTCACTTACGGGTAATTCAAGTGGTTTATTTAGCATCACACAAAGTGGTGAATTAAGCTTTATAGATGCTCCTGATTTTGACAGCGGTGAAGTCGGTCCTTTCGCTGTCACAATTGTTGCAACGGATGACAGTAAAAAGAACTTAACCGGTGAATTGGCTATTCAAGTGAGTGTCGGTGATGTGAAAGACACACCATCATTCGCGGTTGTTCAAACAGTTGCACCTGATTTTTCAGGCTCTGAAGTTGTGACCTTAGACCCAATTACAGAGCAAGTCACCAAAGGCTATTATATTAAAGATGCCTCTGACTATACTGTTCGTAGCTACAATAAAGACGTTTTTCATATTGGCCGTTATAACATTGATTCTATTTCAAAATATAATGCTGATGCCCTTGATACAGAAGTTTGGTCATATACAACCCAAGATACCGGCGATTCAAATACTCGTAATCCCTATGACTTAGTGTCGGTCAATGAAAGCAAAGCTTATCTTTTACGTTACGGTTCAGACAAAGTTTGGATTGTTAATCCTCAGGCAACACAATTTGAAGATTTCAAATTGGGTCAGTTAGATTTATCTAGCTACATCGCGGATAACAATAGTAATGGCACACCAAACCCTGCCTCAGCGACAATTGCTGACGGTAAACTGTTTATTGCTATGCAACGTTTATCAGACTATTTTTCACCAAACACAGCTTATGTAGCCGTTTTTGATACCGCGACAGACCAAGAGATTGAAACAAATGCTGATGAAAATGATAATCTTAAAGGTATTCCGCTTCAAGGCTTAAACCCACTAGGTCATAGTATAGTGAGTCAAGGCGATACGGTATATGTTACAACACGTAACTCATATAGCAGTGCTGACTTAACCTCTAGTCGCATCGAAGCGATAGCGACAAGTGATTATAACTTGAGCAGTGTTTTGTCTGCTGCAGATATTGAAAATAATACCGGTGCTTATATTGGTTCAAGCGTCGTTGTATCCGAAACAAAAGGCTATTTTGTTGCCAGTGAAACATTTTTTACGCCAAGTTATTATGAGCTTTCAACGGTATATACCTTTAACCCAACAACGGGTGTTATTGCTAATGAAAAGGTAGCGGCTACTGGCACCGAACAAATTAGCTATATTGCTTTAGATGCTGCCAACTTTCTTTGGCTTAGCGTAAGCAATCCAGAGAAGCCAGGCGTTGATGTTATAAATACTGAAACTAACCTTAAAGTATTTCCAAGACTTGCAACAGAATTAAACCCATCTGCAATTGCCTTTATTGAATAAGATTATCTTAAAGGTAAGACATTAAAAAATAATTTGATTTAGGGCACATATTTATGTGCCCTTTTTTATTTTTACTCAGTGCTATATTAAGTTTAGTTAACGCACAATATTAAAGGGTTTAATTGCATTCATCTGTCTGAGTTCGAGAACAACCTTATTGAACGTCATATCAAGTGTCACTTGCTGTTAGCCGGCCAATAACTTGTTGAATCTTATATCATAGCAATTACGTCTGCAGAACTAATGCAGTAGCTAAACTCAGTAGATGTTTTTTGTTGTATCACTTTGCTATTTAAGATGAATAACCTGCGGTGATATGACTCGTAGCTCGATGTAATATGAAAAGTTTAATTTATCAAGACTTTGTCGTGTAATGACAACATATTAGACTTAAAGTAAGCTCAATAAAAAGCATTACTTTCCGTGGTAATTACCATTGCTGGGGCTGCGCAAAATTATCATTGGCTTAGCTTTTAATTTACTTAACTGATAGATAAATCATCAATCAGCTTAGTAAATTGAACCGCTATCTTTGTTGATCAATTTTTTCACACATATCTGCAACACCACTTAACATTCGGGTACTGAATCTATGTAATAAATCTGCATCAACGTGAATAAACTTATTGTTTTTCACCGCGGGTATTTCTGGCCATTTTTGCCAGTCAATAATGGGTTGTGGTTTATCGGAGTTTTCATCCGGTAAAATCATTAAGTGCGGCTGGGCAACAATAACGTTTTCCGTGCTTATCTTTGGATAAGGCGTCGGGTTATCCTTAAAAACGTTCACTCCCTGGCACACTTCAATTAACTGATTTATCCAGGTTGTGCCATTAATGGTCATCATTGGCTCTGACCACAGTTGATAAAAAACGGGGATGGCTTGCTTAGTTTTATTATCGAGCCGTAATTTTTTTAAACGTTGCTCATAAGCTAACGCGACACTTTCTGCTTGCTGTTGATGTCCGGTTAAACCGCCAAAATAACGTAATTCAGTGGCAACATCCGCAATATCTACCGGATTACTAAAAACAATTTTTAGTCCTAAGCGTTTCATTTTATCAATGTCACTTTGCGAGTTGCCTGACTTCCAAACAATAACTAAATCAGGATTCAATGCCAATAATTTTTCTATTTGCATGCCGTGATAGCTGCCAACACGCGGAATATCTAGCGCCGCTTTAGGGTAATCGGAATAGGCAACCGCACCGACTATTTTATCGCCAGCACCAATATCAAATAACATTTCAACAATATGTGGCGCTAAGGCAACGATGCGCTTTGCCGATTGCTCAGCAAAACTTTTACTGGGTATGACTATCAGCAATAAGCTTATTACGGCGAAGGATATAAATCTTTTTGTCATTTTATTAAGCCTTTTACTTTTTAAGAGGCGCTTTTCAAGCACTAGGGTGTGGTCGTTTTGCTGTTGTTAATAATATCTTCAATCGCTGATATTTTTAGGTATTGCTGGCAAACATTAGCCAAACGTTCAAGCTGTTGCTCTCGGTGTTCATCAAGATTAATCGTCCGCTGGATGTCATTGTTACTGTCTAACCAGTCAACTAATAATTGTGTCGCAGCCCCTTCATCAAAAATACCATGTAGGTAAGTACCCGCTATTTGATTATCATTTGAAACACAACCATCGCTGGTCTGATTGTCACTTTTATTGAACAACAGAGGCACAGGCGTTTTATTATCAATAGCCGTCATGGTAGAAACACCACAATGAATTTCATAACCTTTAACCTGACAACTTTTACTGCCCAAGGTCATAGTGGCAGAGACTTGTGCTAATTTTTTTTCTGCGGTTAATTCAGTGGTAAGTTCGAGTAAACCTAAACCCGTTATCGCCTCAATCGTTGACTCAATACCTTCAGGATCGCTGATAGTTTGCCCAAGCATTTGATAGCCACCGCAAATACCAAACACTTTACCGCCGTAGCGCAAATGACGTTCTATATCGCTTTGCCAATCTTGTTCTTTAAGAAATTGCAGATCAAAAATAACATTTTTACTGCCTGGTAAAATCACTAAGTCACAATTGTTTATCCGCTCGCCCATTTTGACATAACGTAAATTTATTTCAGGGTTTAAACGTAACGTATCAAAGTCGGTATGGTTACTTATGTGCGGTAATAACGGTACAACAATATTTATTTTGGCTTGTTCAACCTTGTTTTCAATCGCAACTGCATCTTCGGCGTCAAGTGCTAAGTCGTGTAAATAAGGTAATACCCCTAATACTGGCTTACCCGTTTTCTCTTCTAACCAATCAAGTCCAGACGTTAATAAGTTAATGTCTCCACGAAAGCGATTAATTATAAAACCTTTCACGCGGTTTTGCTCTGAAGGTGATAATAGCTCGAGTGTCCCCACTAAGTGAGCAAAAACACCCCCCCGGTCGATATCAGCAACGAGGATCACAGGACAATCTACCGCTTCGGCATAGCCCATATTAGCAATATCATTAGCGCGTAAATTTATCTCTGCGGGGCTACCTGCCCCTTCAACCATTAGCAGCTGAAACTCTTTCGCTAAACGGCGATGTGATTCGAGGACAGCATCCATCGCTACTTTTTTATAGTCGTGGTAGCTGGTCGCCTCCATATTTGATATGGCTCGACCATGAACAATCACTTGTGCCCCCGTATCGCTATTCGGTTTAAGTAATATCGGATTAAAATCAACACGTGGCGCAATTTTTGCAGCCACTGCTTGTAGTGCTTGCGCCCGACCAATTTCACCACCATCACTAGTAACAGCACTATTTAAAGCCATATTTTGTGGCTTAAACGGTGCTACTTTATAACCTAAATTTACAAATACTCGGCATAAACCAGCCACCAAGGTACTCTTTCCGGCGTCAGAGGTGGTGCCCTGCACCATTAATGTTTTCATTAATTTTGTTGTTCCGATATTTTATTTATCAACGCGTCACTTTTTAATGTCAGTGGTAATCCAGCGATAACAAAATCGACTTGCTTGGCTAATGTAGCCAGTTCTTGATGAAGCCAACCTGCTTGGTCGACAAATTGTCGCGACAGCTCGCCCATAGGCACAATCCCATGCCCGACCTCATTACTAACAAAAATAAGCTTTTTTGATTGATAGGCGTTGGTATCGCTAATAAATAGCGTTATAAATTCGATAAACAGTGACTTTTGCTGGCGATAAAACTCGCTATCTTGATGGCATAAACAATTACTTAGCCAAAGTGTTAAGCAATCAACCAGCACACAATCACTGCTTTGTAATGCTTGTTGAAGTGCCTCAGCTAAATACAACGGCGATTCAAGCAGTTGCCAATGTTGAGGACGTTCGCCTTGATGCTGTAAAATACGTGCGCTCATTTCTGCATCATGGGCTTGCGCCGTAGCCAGATAACATATCGTTAGCCCTGCTGATTCAGCCTGTTTGGCAATATTTTCGGCGAGGCTCGACTTTCCTGAGCGTGCTCCGCCTAAAATTAGATGAAGTGTATTAGCATCACTAATTTTCATAGGCCTGCCTCCGTCAAAAATGTTGTCGCTGGAGATGCTAAGACCAGTAAAATAGTATAAACCGCCACTTCTAAAATTTGTTGCGCAGCTCCTAAACAATCACCAGTAAAACCACCTAATTGACGATTAAACCAAAATATTAATAAAAGACGCATTAGCCATAAGCCCCCTATTAGTACTAAACAATGCACGGCTGGTAATAAGCTAAACATCACCACCGCTGCGGTAATTAATAAGATTAACAAGCCTTTTAGAGATAAATGCTGCGCTAAAGGTTTAACTTTTGATTGTGCATCTTCGCTGACATAAGCCATGCTAAAGATTAAACTGGTACTGACGGCTCGGCTTAAGGTATGCGCTATAATCAATGCCACAAAAAGTGCTAATAAAGGATTGCTGCTATGGCTACTTAATAACACTAAACTCTGATATTTGATCATTAAAATGAAAAATAAGCTGGCTGCGCCATAAGTCCCTAAACGGCTATCTTTCATAATGTTTAGCTTTTGTTCAACGGTCCAACCACCACCAAAGCCATCCCAAACATCAGCCCAACCATCTTCGTGAAAAGCACCGGTAAGCAATAAGCTCGCCGCCATAGAAATAAGTACCGCTAAAGAAATGGGTAAAAAGCTCGCCAACAACACTAAAATAGAGGCGGTGATCACACCAATAAACAAACCAATTAAGGCAAAATATCGGCTCGCTTGATGAAGCATTTCAGGTTTTACCACCTCAGGTAAACGCACCGGTATACGAGTAAAAAAACTTAAAGCGATTAACAACAAATAGTATTGTTGTTGGCATTGTTGCCAGTGTGATTGCTTAGTCATTTAATCTTCAGCTTTGTTAGTGTTAGCACCAGTAACATCGGTCACTTGCGCCTGAGTAAAGCTTGCCATATCATTATAAAAAGCCACAGCCGCCTGAATTAATGGCAGTGCTAATGCAGCGCCTGTGCCTTCCCCTAAGCGTAAACCTAAATTTAATAGCGGCTTAACCTGCAAATGGCTAAGCATTTTTTGATGACCTTGCTCACCCGAGCAATGGGCAAAAATCATATAATCTTTAACATTTTTATTAATACTGATAGCGAGCATAGCGGCGGCAGTACAAATAAAACCGTCAACAACAACAAGCATTTCTTGTTCGGCCGCCGCTAACATAGCTGCGGTAATTTGTACGATTTCAAAACCACCTAAAGACGCTAAAATTTCTTTAGGGCTGTTGAGACTTCCTTGATGAAGCACTAATGCTTGCTCAATGACCTGTTGTTTGATTTTTACTATTTCATCACTAACGCCAGTACCTCGTCCAACACATTCACTGGCTGGAATACCCATAACAGCGGCCATAATAGCTGCGGCAGAAGTGGTGTTACCAATTCCCATTTCACCAAAAGCGATTAAGTTACAGCCTTTTTCATGAACTGATTTGACCAAAGCAGTCGCTTTTTCAAAACCGAGTTCAACTTGCGCTAGACTCATCGCTGGTGCGATATTTAATGGTGCGGTGATATTGCCTAAACGTTGATTGATAACACCTGAACAATTATCAATTGGCGATAAAACACCCGCATCTACCACACTTAACTGCCAACCAAGCTGCTTACAAAAGACATTAATCGCCGCGCCACCGCTGGCAAAATTAGCCACCATTTGTGAGGTCACTTCACTCGGTGCAATAGAAACACCTTGCGCTGCGACACCGTGATCACCGGCAAATATAAATAAACTAGGATGTTTTATACTCAATAATTGTTGATCAGTATTTACTGTTGATAACTGCACAGCGGCAATAATTTTAGCGGTATCTTCTAGTTGGCCTAATGCGCCGAGTGGTTTAGTTTTTCCATCGATAGTCGACTGGATCTGTTGATTAAACACATCAGTTACTTTTTTAATAGCAAAGTTCATCAATAGCTCCTTTAAGCTTTATTTTTGCGAAAGTACAACAAGGATAAAAAGAATAAGCTCCCCAAAGCAGAAGTGATAACACCTACGGGTAGCTCTTGGTTTTCTAGTACAACTCTCGATAATACATCCACCCAAATCATAAAAATACCACCGACTAAAGCCGTTAACATAATGCCAAAAACAGTACCTTGAGAAACAAAAAATCGTACAATATGGGGTATCATCAAGCCAACAAAGCCTATACCACCACACAAAGAGACTAACGTTGCGGTGATCAGTGAACTCAGTACCAACATCACTAAGCGAAAGCGGTTAACATTAATACCTAAGGTTGTAGCACTTTCATCGCCTAACAACATTGCATTCAGTTGGCGTCGATACGCTAACATCATAATGACACAGCTAATAATAACGACCGCGGGAAACCATAAAATAGACCATTGCGCACGCGAAAAACTGCCCATAGTCCAAAATAATATCGCCGTAACCGCTTGTGGATCGGTATGATAAAGTAACAAGCTAGTAAACGAGCTGAACAAAAACGATAACGCTACGCCAGCCAATAGCATAGATTCAACTTGTTGACTTTGCCGACGACCAGAGATCATTAGCAACATTAGCATCGCCACTAAACTGCCCGCAAAAGCCGCGACAGGTGTTACAACAGAAATAGTGCTGCCCAATAAAACAATAGATATAACGACTCCTAAAGAAGCTCCTGAAGAAATACCAAAAAGATAAGGGTCGGCTAATGGATTTCGCGTTACCGTTTGTAAAATCAGCCCAGAAACCGCTAAGCCACAACCCGCTAAAAAAGCTAAAATAGCGCGCGGCATACGTAATTCCCAAATAATACGCTCATAAAAAATCACCTCGCTCGCGTCTTTATCTGTGGATAAACTAGCCAGTAGACTCGAAGTAACATCGCTAAAACTGATATCTGCCGCACCTAAAGATAACGACGCAATAAAGCTAATAACACCAAAAGCTAAGGTCAGAAAAATAATCCACGAATGATTGACCTTAAACATGAGGTAACGCTCTACTTTCTGCCGTTTTTTCTTGAGTATCGTAGCCATAGAAATAAGAAATATGAGGAACCTTATGTTGTGGATGAAGAGAAACTTGCGCGCAGACACCAAATACATTTGATAACATTTCAGAGGTGATCACCGCTTGTGGTGACCCTTGTTCAACCAGTTTACCTTTATCTAACACCAGCAGTTGATCGCACATCGCACTGGCAAGGTTTAAGTCATGAAAAGACGCAATAACCGTGATGCCTAGCGATTTAGCTAATTCAATAACCTGAATTTGATAGCGAACATCAAGATGACTGGTTGGCTCGTCCATAATAAGTAAGCTGGGCGTTTGCACGATAGCACGAGCTATAAGTGCGCGTTGTTTTTCTCCACCGGATAAATGTTCAAAATTTTGTAAGTTTTTATCCACTAAGCCAACCTGCTTAATAGCACGGTCTATCTTGAGTCGGTCGCTGGCTTGTTCACGGGTAAATAGACCTTTGTGTGGCAGTAAACCCAGCGCAACAACGTCATGAACAGTTAAGTTAAAATGGGTGGGTGTTTCTTGTAAAACTACAGCGATATCTTGCGCATATTGATAGGCGTCATACTTTTGCCAAATATCTTTTTGATTAAATTCCACCAAACCAGAATCAGGTTTTACGTAACGATATAAGCAGCGAAGTAAGCTAGACTTTCCTGCACCATTAGGCCCTAAAATACCAGTAAAACTGCCTTTTTTAATGGTGAAAGAAATATCATCTAAAATAAGTTGGCTGTCGGCATGCCAAGAAAGATGCTGCACTGAAAGCAATGCGGTATTAGCGGTATTTATTGATGAGGATTGATCCTGGCTACTATTCAAAAATTGCTACTCACATACTATTGACACTTAAGGAGCATCAAACAGAGCACAATCAATCTCTTAGTATATAAAAACTCAAGAGTCGACAATACAATGTTCGAGTAAACCCGCTCGACTTTGTTGGTTTTGCCTGTCATTTTGATAGGCAAATGACTCTAAATTAATGGGTATCCTGACTTAAGCTTTATGGTTATTAAATACCACTAAAAGGCTTTTACAGTTGCGGGTACAGTTGCGGTTTTTCACCACATTCCCACATTAAAAATGAGTTATATAATTTTGTTTGGAGATTATCGTCTGCTCACTAAAAATAGCAAGGTTTAATTGCCAATAACACCGAATTCATTGACTTATCGAGGTAACTTATCACCACACTATTTTTGGCCAATCAACGCCACTATCATCAGTATAAATATTAACTTTAACTAGCCCCGCATAAGGAATATCAATATGACTCATGTGAACCGTGCCCGGCATAGGCAAATTAAGTACACGCGCAATTAAGTGTTTGATAACACCACCATGCGCAACCACCAAGGTATTTCCTTCGGGTGCGTCTGCAAGCCATTCTTGCCACCAAGTATCGACACGCTTGACAAAATCAGCCATAGCTTCACCATTAGGCACAGTATGCTGCCAAGGGTTTTGCCAAAAATCACCCAGTGAAGGCTGCACAGCACTGGCTTTTATCTGCCACAAGGCTTGATAGGTTTGTCCATCCCAATCACCAAAATTCATTTCTTTAAGGTTATCGCTTAATTGGAAATTAATGCTGTATTTTAATGAGTATGCTTTGGCAAACATCTGACAACGTTGCAAAGGTGAACTGATACAAAAGGATATCTCTGGTAATTTTTGGCTAACGTCCCACAGCTGTTGCAAGCCATTTTCAGAAAGTGCGACATCTGTTTTACCGGCTAAAATACCCGGTGTAGCAATTTCACCATGGCGTAATAAATATAAAGTCCGCTGTAGCAAAGCATTACCTCTTAATATATATAGTGTAAAAAAGCATAGCGTAACCTTAAATTCAATATTGCGTAAGTACTATGACAAATAGCTGTGCACTTATAAACAACAGCACAGGAGTCAATGTTGTGTACTTTAGCGAAAGTGAGCACTTAACTATCTCACCATTTAGCCTCTCGTCAACCGAAGAAGCGCACGTTTTAACCCCTTCCTTTCCTTTCATGATGGGGCCTAGATTTAAAGGTGAAATACCTGCTAATTCGTTTGGCTCTTGTGATACTGTTGGAAACCAAGGTGGTCCTCTCCCTTAATACTTTAATGTAATAGCAAAAAGTGCCTAAATTCATCTATAAAAAAGCCGCTCAGTTTATCTGAACGGCTTGGCTAATTTAAATATGTTTAACTTTACTATTTAATTAGAAACTATAACGAGCAGTCAGTGTAATTCTACGTGGAGCTTGGTAGTTTACCGGTGTAGTATAGTTAGGGTTAGGCAGTCTCGATGAAGCCGAGCCTACGTCACCTGTTTCATTGTATTCAGTGACTTCTTGAAAGTTAAAGGCATTTCTAACATTGACTTTCACGGTTAAGCCATCAACATATTCCGGCTTATACGTTAAACCTAGATCAACATTTTTAACCCATGGAGTACGGCCTTGATCGCCACGATTACCTAATACACCACCACAGTAAAACGATGAAGCACCGTAATTAGCTAAACCGCCAGCATCAACACCTAACTCATCTCTAAGTTCGTCAAGTGGGATAAAACCAACACAGTTTCTTGGACGACCTGATTGTAAACTGAAATTAACAGATACTGAAATCTCATCATTAACTTGGTATGCACCAAAAGCTTTAAAGGTGTGACGACGATCATTGGGTAAAGCACCATAGGCACCATGCTGAAATAATGCATTATCAATGTCTTGTGTTAAACCTGCATCCTCTTGCTCTAGAGTCGAGTTAACATAACCTTCTGAGTTACCTTCACTTTTAGCTAAAGTATAAGAGCCCTGCAAGAACCAACCGTCAGCAAAAGGCTTCTCGAAAGTGAATTCTAAAGCTTTATAAGTACGTTTGTATTTTTCTAGGCCGAAGTATTCTTCAGGAACACTTTCTACCTCGTAATTACCGTCATTGTTAAGATCCAGCGCAATAGAAAAATCATTACCTGGGTTCATCATCATACAGCCAGCCATTGATTTATAATCGAAATCATTATAACCATTGTCTGTTGCATAATCGATAAATGGCTGATGAGAACAGTAATCATCCATGCCATCTTTAACTTCACGGTAAATAGCCTTGGCACCTAAAATCCAGTCATCAACCTGCTGTTGATAGCCAAGAATAAATTCATCTTGATGCATAGGTTTTAAGTTTGTTGCCGCTACGGTTCTTGAATCAGGCGCTTTCTCATCACCGTTAGAGTTTCTTGTACCAATAGCGTCGCCCACTTTATCAGGAGCAGCAGTGATTGGATTTTCATCAGCACTGTCTACATAAAAGTACTCTTCATAGCTCCATTCAGTACCTGCAGCACGAATATTTGTATTAGCCGCGATTGGCATAAAGTAACGCCCGGCAGTACCGAAAAGTTTTTTGTTACCATCGCCATCCATATCCCAAGAGAAGCCCAAACGCGGCGCCAATTCACTGTCAGATTTAACAAATGAATCGCCATCACCGTTGCGGTTTTCAAAGCCTTCTGAACGCAAACCTAAGTATACCATCCACTCATCAGTAACTTGCCAAGTGTCTTCTATATAAAATGCCGTGTTTTCAACTTCATAAGAAGCAGAACCCGTATTACTTTCTCTATGGCGAATATATTCTTCACCTGCTGTTACAAAAGCACCATTAACACTTTGTCCGCCTGCTCCGTCAACATCTTGAGCTACATGCCAGCGCCAGTATTCGCCACCTGTAAAGGTAGTGCCACGTTTAGTCGAGGTAAATTTCTCTTGGTCATAACCGACACGAAGTGTATGTTCACCTAGAATCCATTCTGCGCCTAAACGTAAAGAGTCGCGTTCATCAGTATCAGAAGCGATCCCAGCTTCAGGCACAGTACTTTGGCCTTGAGCAATACCCCAACAACCAATGCTTTGTGAACTTGAAGGTGTTTCACGGCGATCGAATACTAACTCACATTCAGCGCCAGGGCCGATATCAGGGTTACGCGTTTCTAGTTCATTGGTCATGTTGCCCCAAAGAACACTTACTGAGAAATCATCAGTTAAAAATCCGGTATAGTTAACGATAGTAACATCGCCACCTTTGGTGATCTCATAAGGGTCAGCAGCTTCACCATGAGTCCCAGTGTAATACATACCTTCAGGGTTACTGTATGAGGTAAATTCTTGTGTTTCTTCATTATCGATGTAAGTCATCTCTAATAAATGGTCGTCTGAGATATTCCAATCAAGCTTTAACAAATACATTGGTGAGTCGTCTTTCATTGTCTCACTTGTTTGTTTGCCAAAAGTATTACTTTCATCATCTTGGCCTTCAAATAAGCCAAAAAAGAATAGTTTATCTTCAACAATAGCGCCTGATGCATAGGCATTATAGGATAAAGAGTCAAATTCATTAGCTGAGCGGAATGAAGAATAACGGTTAGAGTATTCTAAATCAGGATCGCGAGAAGTAACATCTTTGCCATCTTCTCTAAAACTTGCTGGCGTAGATTCAATTGAGCCACCAAATTTCCATTCATTTGAACCACGTTTAGTTACTAAACTAACAACGCCACCTAATGAACGACCGTATTCTGCGCCATAACCACCGGTGCGAACTTGTTGCTGTGAAACAGCATCATAAGGAAGGTCAGCAAAAGAGGTAAAGTTACGAATATTAGTAACATCGAAACCATTAATAAAATAACCATTTTCAGCAATTGACGAACCACCAAAAGAGGCAGTATTACCATTTCCTAAGCCAGAATCACCTGCTGTTGCTCCAGGAGCTAACAAAGCAACTGATGTCAAATCTCTTGCTACCGGTAATAAGTCTATTTGCTCAGCAGTAAAGACTGAAGTAGATTCTACCGATGTGGTATCGATACTAACTAAAGAATTACCCACAATAGAGATAATTTCAGAAACTTCTGTAAAATCAACATTACTGCCCTTACCAATAGCGACTAAGATGTTTCGAGTATCTACACCATTGTCGACAGTATATTTGCCTGTCGGCAACTTAGAAAAGTTAAAACGGCCATCTTCACCAACAACAACAACGCGTTTAAAACCTGTCGCTGGGTTCTTAATTGTTACACTTTTACCCTGAATGGCTTTACCGTAAATAGAGCCACTAACATTATCGGCAAAAGTCATCGGAGACGCAGCTAAACATGCCCCAACTGCGATAGCAGCTAACGAGCGATTAAAGCTTCGCTTTATATTTGAATTTTTCATTATTATTTTAATCTCCATTATTTATGTATTTATCTATTTATTTTAAATAAACAAAATTTCCGTGAATTGTTACAAAAAAGTAACAACCAAAAACATTCTTACCTGAAATAGTTTATTTTACAAGATGAATACGAAAGACGCTGTATTATAACAATTCAGTATAGGGTGATGATAAAAATGAGTTTAATTGTCATACTTAAAACAACTATTACTTTTTATTGGTTTTATCAAGCAAAAACAAATAAAGATAAAAGCAATCAAAAACAACAAGATATATAATTAAATGTCGTTTATTTATATATTAAATCTAATGATAGTTGAAAAATATCATTAGATTTAATATGAAATTTCTCTCTTATAAAAGTGGATAATAAAGTAATAATTACTTTTACTGTATCATTATCTTTGCATTAAAAGTAAGATCTTCGTACTTATAGCCAGATAAATAGCTGTAACAAAAAAGTAACAAAATGTGTGTAAATAGTATTTTTAGCTATATTTAATGACAAAAATGGCTTTAGCATTAAATATTATTAATGGCTATAAACTGAAAAATGAATTGATCTAACTAATGAGTGCTTTAATTGTTAGTTCAGATAAGCGGACATTGTGCATCACTTGCTGGGGTAGGTAAGTTATTATTGCTTTCGCTATCTAGGTGTCCAAAACCCAGAAGTTATAGACACTGATTCGCTAATTATTGACTAAGAATATGATTTAGCTTAGCATCTGCCAGTCTCTGTTTGTAAATTGAAGAATGCAGTAAAAATGAAAAACATTTGGCTTGGCTTTTTAATAGTACTATCGATTGCCTTACAATCGTTTGTTGCTGTGGCTAATTCAGACAATAATCATCAGCTTGACGCTCAACATTTGCAAACTGAACATTCTCATGAAGTTGACAATCAAGCGCGACTTAATGCAACCTCTGATACTGAGCATAACGTCAAAGACTGTCATCATTGTGGGCACTGTCAAGGTTCACACAGCCAATGGTTTTTAACAAAAAAATCAACTTCGACTGTCACTAAGCTATTAATTCCCAATCAATACTTTTATCTTATCGATATCAACATCAACTTTATAGAACAACTTATACGCCCCCCCATCGCTTAATTTAATTTTATAACAATTTTTCGCAACAAGTTTACTTAACACTAAATATTGAATTTAGTGTTGTTGCAACGTTTACCTTTAAATTAAGAGATAACAATGATCAACACCAATAAAAAGCCAAAGCCACTAAACCTACTGAGTGTTTTATTTTATGGTTTAATCACCTTAGCTATTCCTGCTCTTGCTGTCGAAATAACCGAAGACACGCACAAAGCAGGGGTTAGCTTTACCACGGCACAATTAACACTAGCAAATATTAAAGTATCGATGCTAACACCCAAGATTTTTGCACTACGTGTTTATGCCCCAGGAGAAATAAAAGCGAATGGTTACACCAGTTATATCGTCTCACCACGCACAGAGTCAGTAGTCATAAGTCGTCATGCGACCTTAGGTGAACATGTTGAAAAAGACCAACCATTAGTCACGTTATTTAGTGAATCTGTTGCTGCAGCACAAGCTAATTATCGGGTAACGTATAGTGAATGGCAACGGGCAAAAAAATTAACTAAGGGTACGTTAAGCGAGAGTCTTTTACTAAAAAGTGAAACTGATTACATCGCCGCTTTTAGCCGTTTGACCGCATTTGGGCTAACAAAAAACGCTATTGAAGATATTGTTAAAAACAATTCATCAAACTTAGGTGAATATACTTTAGTAGCGCAGCGCGCAGGAGCGGTATTAAGTGATGATTTTTCACAAGGACAGCGAGTCACACCCGGTGAACAAATTATGATTTTGGCTAACGAAGAAAGCTTATGGGTAGAGGCGCGTGTTTCACCCAACAAAAAACTAAACTTACCCGCGGGGACAAGGGCTGAAATAGAGTTTGCTGGCCAAACTTATCATGCCTTGGTTATTCAAGAAGCCCATACAATCGACCCAACAACCCGTACTAGAATTGTTAGGCTGTCTGTTGAAAATAAAGATGATTCATTACACTCAGGGATGTTTGTAGATGTTAACTTTCAATTTGACACGCAAACTGCCGTAATCGCAGTGCCCGAAACAGCGTTAATGCGTGGGGCTGATGGCGATTGGACTGTCTTTGTTGAAGACCATCCGGGTGAATTTGAGGCTGTTGAAGTTGAATTAGGTCAGCCTTTAGGCAATTACCGTCAAATCATCGGTATTGCCGCCAACACAAGAGTGGTTACCCAAGGTGCCTTTTTTGTGGCTTCAGAAATAGCGAAAAGTGGATTTGATCCACACGGCCACTAATGAGGAATAACACGATGTTAAATAAAATGATTGATTGGTCGATAGATAATCGGCTACTGGTGGTTATTGCACTCATCACCACTATGGCCGCCGCTATTATTGCCATTCCAAATTTAAATCTAGATGCATTTCCTGATGTCACTAATGTTCAAGTTGCGATAAATACCGAAGCACCTGGCTTAGCCGCTGAAGAAGTAGAGCAACTCATCACCTACCCGATTGAAGCGGTGATGTATGCCTTGCCTGATGTTGAACAAGTACGGTCAATATCAAAAACGGGGTTATCTGGCGTTACTGTGGTTTTCAAAGAAGGCACCGATATATATTTTGCTCGTCAATTAGTTTTTGAGCGGCTACAAGCGGCAAAAGCACTAATCCCTCAAGGCGTTGGTTCACCTGCAATGGGACCTAATACCTCAGGCTTAGGTCAGGTCTTTCAGTACTTACTCATTGCTGACAAAGAGGCGGGTTATAACTCAATGACCTTAAGAAGTTTAAATGATTGGCTAGTGAAATTATTGGTTATGCCAGTAGATGGTGTAACTGATGTTTTATCTTTTGGCGGTAGTGTTCGCCAATATCAAGTCAACATTGAACCCAGTAAATTACTTTCTTATCAGTTAAGCCAAGATGACATAGTTACCGCACTTGAAAACAACAATGCCAATGTGGGTGGTTGGTATATGAACAGAGGACAAGAGCAATTAGTTATACGAGGCACAGGTTGGTTTAATAGTGGTGAAGCGGGATTAGCAGACATTAAGCAGGTGCCAGTGAAAACCGTGTCTGGCACGGTAGTCACTATCGCAGATCTCGCCAAAGTAACTTTGGGGAGTGAAATTCGTCAAGGCGCGGCGACCATGACACGCAGAAACAAAAATGGCGAAGTTGAACGCTTGGGAGAAGTCGTTTCAGGTATCGTATTAAAGCGTATTGGCGCAAATACCAAGGCCACCATTGACGGAATTAACGCTCGAATACCCATGATTAATCAAGCCCTACCCAAAGGTGTGCGCTTTGAGCCTTTCTATGACCAAGCCGATTTAATTACTCAAGCGGTTAATACTGTTGTTGAAGCACTTGCCTTAGCTTTTATATTTATTGCGGTGATACTCGCCTTATTTTTAATGAATTTAACCGCAACATTTTTGGTGTTAATTTCGATACCTATCTCGGTCGCTATTGCGCTAATGGTAATGTCTTGGCTAGGGTTATCAGCTAATTTAATGTCATTAGGCGGGATTGCGGTCGCAATAGGTATGTTAGTTGATGGCTCGGTGGTGATGGTTGAAAATATCTTTAAACATTTACACCACTCTAGCGATCCCAACCATAAAAATAGCCAGCAACAAGATATCCCACTACAGCTAAAAGCAGCAGGAAAAGAAGTTGCTCGCCCGGTATTTTTTGCCGCAGCCATTATTTTGGTGGTCTTTACGCCACTGTTTAGTTTTGAAGGGGTTGAAGCTAAACTTTTTCAACCTATGGCTATTAGCATTATTTTAGCCGTAATATCTGCCATCCTAGTCGCACTTTTTGTAGTGCCGGCACTAGCAACGTTTATGTTTAACAAAGGTGTAAAAGAAAGGGAAAGTTTTATATTAACGCCTTTAGATAAGCTCTATCGAACAAGTCTTAAAGCCGCGATGAAACGTCCTAAACTTGTGGTGTTTACTTGCATATCATTACTGGTTGTAGCTATATCATTGGTCCCCCAAATAGGCACAGAGTTTGTACCCGAACTTGAAGAAGGCACCATTAACTTAAGGGTCACTTTAGCCCCATCATCGAGTTTGGAAACAGCGTTAGCAGTAGCGCCTATTCTTGAAGAAAAGTTAATGGCGTTTCCTGAGGTAACCTACGCACTCAGCCGCATTGGCCGGGCTGAAATCGGTGGCGATCCTGAGCCCGTTAATAACATTGAAATATACCTAGGATTAAAGCCAGTATCACAATGGCGTAGTGCTAAAAGTCGCATCGAATTGCAAACGTTAATGGCAGAGGACCTTGAACAATTTCCTGGCTTACTGCTTAATTTTTCACAGCCAATTGCGACCCGTGTTGATGAATTACTGTCTGGGGTCAAAGCGCAACTGGCTATTAAATTATTCGGTCCAGAATTATCCGTACTCGCCAGTAAAGGCGAAGAAATTGCAGCGGCGATAAAAGAGGTGAAAGGCGCGCGTGATGTCGCCTTAGAGCAAATAGCAGGAGAAGCCCAATTAGTCATAGAGCCAAAAAGACAGCAACTTTCTCGTTTTGGTTTGTCGGTTGGCGATGTTATGGATGTCATTAAAGATGGCATTGGCGGGGTGAGTGCTGGGCAGATAATTAACGGTAATGAGCGCTATGATATTTATGTCAGATTAGAAGAAAAATATCGTAACAGTCCAGAAGCCATTTCAGACCTTCGTTTACAATCGCCAACAGGTGCTTGGGTCCGTTTAGGAGATATCGCCACCATCACCTTTGAGTCAGGCCCACCACAGGTACGTAGAGATAATGTTCAACGCCGAGTCGTTATTCAAGCAAATGTACAAGATAGAGATATGGGCAGTGTTGTTGCTGATATTCGTGAAATAATTGCCAGCACAGTAGACTTACCCTCAGGTTATTCTGTGGTTATTGGTGGTCAATTTGAGAATCAACAACGTGCGCAACAGAGACTATTACTGGTGGTGCCACTCTCATTGGCATTAATTGCTTTGTTACTTTATTTTGCTTTTGGCTCGTTGGGTCAGGCGATGTTAATTTTGGTTAATGTCCCCTTAGCGATTATTGGCGGTGTATTCTCGCTTTATCTTAGCGAACAATATTTATCTGTGCCGAGCTCTATTGGTTTTATTACGTTGTTTGGTGTTGCTGTGCTCAATGGCGTTGTTATGGTTGAGCGGATAAACCAGCATATTAGAGAAGGCTTATCAACGTCACAAGCAGTTTTCGACGGTGCGACATCGCGACTACGTCCAGTGTTAATGACCGCGATGACTTCCGCTTTGGGGTTGATCCCGATGATGATGTCTAATGGCGTGGGTGCAGAAATACAACGCCCCCTCGCGAGTGTTATTGTTGGCGGATTAGTCACCGCAACTTTTTTAACCTTATTTGTCTTACCTGTTTTATATAATTTTTTCTCTGCGGCGAAAATTAAACAACTGATAAAAGATTAATATTATAGAACCCCTGAACAAAAATTGTTGAGGGGTTTTATTTAAATTAACAGCCAATATGCTTAATCGGTAAGACTATAAATTAGCGGTTATAAAACCAAGAATCACCTAGGTTTACTGATCAAATTTGTAGTCACTATTATTGATCAAATAATGTTTAAATTCTGCTAATGGTAAAGCTTTAGTGTAATACCAACCTTGACCAAATTTAATATCCATTTTCAGTAATTCGTCTACTTGTAATCTATTTTCAATACCTTCAGCAATAATACTCGCGCCTAACTTATCCGCTATTGAAACAATATTTGGTATTAGGGTTGATCTAATTGAGCCTGTCTCAACTTCATCAATAAATGACTTATCAACTTTTAAGGTATCAATATCTAACAGCTTTAATTGAGATAGATTAGAGTAACCTGTGCCAAAGTCATCAATAGAAATTTTAATACGACTTTTTGACAGTACTTCTAAGGTATTGCCCACTTTGCTGTAATGTAACTCTTCATCTTCTGTTACCTCAAAGCAAACTTCAAGATTCGGTGTTATATTTTTAAACAGTTCGACTCCTTTGAGGATATTACCGTTATTGATATCTTTAGGATAAACATTAATGGAAAGATAAAAGGGTTCATTGATAATCTTAATATCTTTAAAATCGTCAATGGCTTGCAAGATAAGGTCTTCCGTCATCGACCAAGACATATCTAATTCAGCCACCACTGAAATAAATTGATCAGGGTAAAGCGGACCAATATGGTCTTCAAATCGAGCCAGTAATTCACAGCCAATAACCTTACCCGTTTGTAACTCAACAATAGCCTGATAATGTGGCTTAATACTTTTAAAAGATAAGGCTAATTTTATTCTTCTTTTGGTACTATAAATGTAACTATAAATCGATTGATAAGCATGTAAAGTTGCCACACCTGAAATCAAAGAAATAAACATTAAAATTAATAAAACAGGTGCAAGTTGGAATTCTGAAAAGTTTTTTTGCACAATAGCCACACAGATTAATCCTTTAGGGCCACAAAATTCAAAAGAGTGCGATAGTAATCCTGAGCTAAAATAAGGCTGACTACTTGTTGATTTTTTTTGATATATTCCAGGTTCACCAAAAAGATGAATAATTTCTTCACCTTTGAGTGCTAGCAGTTCATAGTTTTTAAATTTTCTGTGTTCATACAAAACACCTTGAAATGATGCGACTAAATTATAATTGTCCTTACGAATAACAATACCTTGTACCTTTCTATCGAAAGTGATCAACTTATGGTTAAACCAGAATTCATGGCCGTCCAGCATAAAGTCATAGCTAGGTCCCTTAATGGGTGTTTTTAAGATGCCAATTCCTGTGGTACAGGTCAATACGCCATTTTTGAGGAAGCCTATGTCCCTAATGTCATTTGATTCAAATTGAGATTTTCGCATTGCTAATAAATTTTCATCAGAGCAATAAGTAAAGTTTTGGTTATTTAATGACTCAATAACGTCATATCCATAAGCTGTGGTATCCATTAAATCGCTAAGTATATATTCTCCTTGCTCTAAAAGCTGACTTTTTAAGATGTAGGAGTAGCTATAAAATATCACCGTTAAACTAAAAATTATCCCACTTAAAAATGCCAAATACTTGGTAATTGAACCCATTCTTTGCATATACACAGCCCCAACTCAATTTATAACGTAATGATAATAATCATTTTAATATTTAGTTATAGGTCAATTTTTATGATAATACTAGCGCTCAAGTGATTAGTCATCGCTATAATTGCCCCTTGGCAAGTCAGTAGGTATTTTTAATCAATTGAGGCTTCTTTGTGGCGAGCACTTCATTAAGATATTAGCCTATTAATGAAAGTATTACAGATTAGTAGCGTAAAATTAAAGTGCTTAATTGATACTGGTTAACGGTATTGCTAAATAGCCCCACAAAAGAATGCCTGTTGCGGTGGTGTTCACTCTGCTAATAACAGAGTTGTAAACGTTAGCAATCATGTTACGTTTTGGGTTTGAAGTGAGCTGAAAAATCAAGTAATTGCTCGGCTGGTTTTGGTCGGCTAAAATAATATCCTTGCACTAAATCACAATCTAACTCTGCTAGTAAAGCAAGCTGTGACTGAGTTTCAACGCCTTCGGCAACAACAGTCATACCTAAGCTATGAGCCATAACAATAATAGTTTTAACTAACTGACAATCAGCCTTATTTATTGTGATCCCTTGAATAAAGCTTCTATCTATTTTGAGCACATCAAAGGCATATTCTCTTAAATAACTTAATGATGAATACCCAGTACCAAAGTCGTCCATTGATAGTTTTATACCTAGTTTTTCAACTTCAATTAAGGCGTCATGAATATAAGATTGACCACTCATTAACACCCCTTCAGTAATTTCAATTTCAAAACTGCTCGCATTAATCACTTCCTCATCAAGACAGTTTTTAATAAAAGTGAGTAACTCAACATCTCTAAATTGCCGAGGTGATATATTCACAGCCATAGTGTATGTTTTATGATCTTGTTTTTGCCATACATTTAAAAAGCTTAATGCTTGTTTAATAACAAACCGCCCAATCGGCACAATAAGGCCGGTGTGTTCGGCAATAGGAATAAATTCAACTGGCGCGATATTACCTAAAACAGAATTATGCCATCGCAACAGTGCTTCAACACCAATGACATTGCCACTTTTGACATCTAATTGAGGCTGATAATATAGCTCAAATTCATTACGTTCTAGTGCGCCATGCATTTGTTCTTCAATTTCAAAACGGCGCAACATCACAATATTCATTTCTTTAGTAAAAAATGAATACGTATTGCGACCTAAAGATTTTGCTTCATACATTGCGGTGTCAGCATTACGCAGTAGATCAGAGCTAGTGCAGCCATTTTCAGGGTATACAACAACACCAATACTTAAGGTAAGTATTAATTCTCTGCTATCAATATTAAAAGGTTCTCTAAAGGCTTGGAGTAAATTTTCAGCAATAATTGTTGCATCATGATGGCAGGTAATACCGCGCAACAGTACAATAAATTCATCCCCTCCTAAGCGGCCAACCGTATCTTCTTTTCGAACAACGTTATTTAAGCGCTTTGCCGATTTGATCAGTATTTTATCACCCATTTCATGACCCAATGAGTCATTAACTTTCTTGAAATCGTCTAAATCAAGAAAAAGGACGGCTATTTTCTCATTATTTCTTTCGGCTTCAATCAGCATTTGTGATAAACGGTCGAGTGATAAAAACCGGTTAGGTAATAAAGTTAAGGTATCAAAATAAGCTTGGTTGCGAATTATTTCAGCAGACTTGTACTGTTCGCTAATATCCCGAATAATAGTTACTATTTGGTTATATTTTGCCAAATAGCTCATTCTAGCTTCAAAATATGCTAATCCATAAGGCATATTTAGCTCATATTCGAAAGTTATCATCTCTTCTTGCTGTTGTATTTTAGCCAAATGAGTTTCAAATTTTTTAACGACCTCACTAGGTAATAAATCTGTCATACGTTGGCCAATAAAGTGCGCTGGTGAAACGAAAAGTTTTTTTTGTTCGCTTGCACGATAATCGATAATGGTCCCATCGACTTCCATTAAGAAGAATAAATCAGGGATAGCATCAATAATGGTTTTAAGCATATGGTCTTTGAATAGCGCTTGCGACTGTGCATACTTAACATCAGCTAAATTGACATCAATACAGTACATTTGTTTTTTATTATATTGATTAGTAAACATTACATGACTTGAAAGGACATTAATATCATTGCCATTTTTATGAGACAAGATGATCTCTGCAGTAGGAATTTTTATATCTTTGTTTATCCAATCATTGTGTGCCGCAACAACTGAATCACGCATAGCGGCGGGGATAATTAAGTCTTCTAATTTTTGTCCGCGAGCTTCTTCCTGGGTAAAACCGTAAAGTAACTCACTGCCTATATTCCAATAAATGACTCGCCTATTTTCATCATATCCTTGCACAGAAACAACATTCACTGCATCAAATAATTGGTGCAGTGAATCATTAATCACGTATTGTTGGAGCGCTATTTTGTTAACATTGTTTGATATCATATTAAGCTAAATCCAAAAGTTCCTTCTATTTTATAATAGACGTCAACTGTCGATTTGACAGCTAAAACATAATTAAATTTGAGCGCTATCAATGTATTAATAGCTATATAATATTAGAACAACAGTCTGTTTATAGCAAAATCCACTAGGATTAAAATTATTCAAAAGTAACCTTAGGGTAAATCTGAAATATTAAGAAGATGTTTAACTGGTAAGAGAAAAAGCATGTCGATAAATAAACGATTTCTTGTGGTTATTTATCTCCCCTAAAATTGGGCGGTTAAGCGTAAAGTAAAGATGAGTAAATCACTTACTGATTTGTCTCCAGAAGGTGATGAAATAAATTGAAGATCAGGTTTGATATTTATTTTGTCATTTATTGGAAATAGATAAAATAACTCAGTAACTTGCTCACTATCCGCTCCAACAACATCCGCTTGGGTGAACCCTAGGCCCAAGGTATCTTCTTCACTGAAAAGTCATTGGTAATTAACGCCAATACTAAAATGCTGATCTACAGCAACGACTTTTTTCTTTGCTTGTCCCCATTGCATAAAAGCACTAAATTTTTCATTAAAATAATGATCAGCAACGATATAGATATCTGTTGAGCTTGCTGATATTCGATCGCTACTTTCAAGATATGAATGATTCCAAGCACCCAATTTCACCGAACTATTACCTTGGTAGTGCCACTGCACTTCGGCAATAGAGAAAAAATCATCAAAGTGATTATACTTAGCACTACTTTCGTAATAACCAAGTCGAGTTGTTATCGCTGAATTCAACTTATATTGGCTATAAATGCCTATACTTGGCTGAGGATAGGTGGGAAGACCTTGAATTGTTGGACTCACCCCCATAGAAGAGTTAATAAATTCCAGACCATATTCTGTGAAGGCAAAATCACTATTGGCGTCCATCTGTCCTAGCTTAATAAATAATTTTTTGTTGAGTTTTACCGCAAAAATAACTTCATATGCATGGTTAAAGTCTTGTTCATCAATATTACTAAACCCTTGAATATCAATAGCAATATCAGAACCTTGTTCACCACGTTGTACAGCATACCCTACTGAAATATAACTTTGCTTGCCAATAAGGTTAGTTAGATTTGTTTCAAAGCCAACATTGAGCAGACCGCGTATTACATTTTTAGAAAAAGTATTATTATCAATAAAAGAACTGTCGACAGTAATATCTGCATTAAATATAGTTTCTAACGCTTCAACCTCGGTTGTAGCAATTGTAATAAAAAAGAGTGTTATTGAAGAAATTTTATTTAACGTTTTTTTTAGCACAGTTCTGATACTCGTATTTTAAACAGACTTACATTAATTTTTTAAATTATACACAAATTAACTAATGGGTAACGTGCAATTAATGAAACGACTAGCGAAACTATACCTTTATCTAAATAACGATCTAACGCTATATAGCAGTTAAAAAGGTAAAATTACTGTTTAGATCAAGCAAGTTATAGTACATAGTTGCAATATATAGAAAATTTGCTAAGGTTTTCTTGGTGTTTATTCGTAGTGCCATTGAATTAACTTAAGGTGTGCTGCAACTCATTGTTTGTTAAAAAAGCTGTTAACCCTATTACTACAAATAAGTCATCAGATTAAAAACTATAGTAACAAGCTTGACCGAAAAATCCTGTTATTATCAGGGACAACGTAATTTCGTACTTAGCCACTTTTACTGTAGTAATTAAGTAAATATAACCCAGTATTTCTGATGATAGATAACGAGACGTATTATTGCTATTTATAAGTTATTTTTAAGACAATTAATTAATAAAATCATTCTATTGATTTTATTGGCTAATATTTTTTTTGTTTCACTGCCTGCTCTCGCTCAACAATATCGTTTTACGTTACTCAATGTTCAAGATGGCCTTCCTTCACTAAATATCAATCAAACATTTCAACAAAGCAATGGCTTTATTTGGCTGGCAACAGATGCTGGAGTTAGTCGTTTTGATGGTAAAGGATTTGAGCATTACAAGTTCTCTCCAGGTAGTCCACGGCACATAAGCCACAATTTTATTACTAACATAGTAGAAGACAATGACGGTAATATTTGGTTAACAAGCGAACATGGGCTAAATAAAATTCGTCCTGATGGTAGTGTTGTCATTTACTTACAAGATGCTAAAAAATCCTAATAGTTTATATTCAAACTGGACTGTATCTCTGCATGTTAATCATCAAAACGAGTTATGGATTGGCACAGGTAGCGGACTAAACCTATACAATAAAATAAAGGATAACTTTCAATTTATACCTTACTTTTCAGATGGTAATAAGTACCTTGTCACTATTTACTCTATGGTAGAAGATAAACTGGGACAGATATATACGATAACATCTAACGGTCTCGCTTTATTAAATAGAGAGCAAATGATTTTACAAGCAGTAGTGACCGATAATGCCGAGCACACAACACTTCTTGGTAAAGTAACGATGACTGCCGTTACTGATAACCAAGGCATACTTTGGATGGGTAGTGAAGCAGACGGTCTTATTTCATACAACCCTAAGACGAAAGCGGTTAAAAACTTTAAGCATACGCCAAATAATATTAATAGCCTTGCCGATAACAGCATTTATGCTTTGTCTTTGAGCGAGCAAGGTGATTTGTGGATTGGCCATGCCTATAAAGGAATAACAATATTTACACCACAAACGAATACTTATCAACATATTAAAAATCAACCCTTTTCTCTTTCAAGCCTTCCTTCTAATATGATCACCCACATATTTTTTGATCGTTCAGGCATGGCATGGATCTCAACCGACAATGGTATAGCCACCTATAGTCCATATACGAGCGCAAGCTATATATACCCTAGAAAAGCTGACAACAAAGGTCTTTCAAGTAATTTAATTAACCACATAGTCATCGATAAAAATATAGCATGGTTAGCCACCGGACAAGGGCTTAATACCCTCAACTTAGAGACCAGTGAAATTAGCCATATAAATTTAGATGGCCTGACTCAATATAAATTTTCTCATGATAGCATTTGGAATATTTCTCTCATAAATAATGAACTCATGTGGTTATCATCTGATCAAGGTATTAGCTTATTCAATCATCAAGCCAATACATTAAATCACTTTGATAATGCTAATGGCAATTCACAAGGCTTTCCAAGTAACGAATTTTATACACTCACCCAAGATAAAAACAATGAGATGGCTATATGGATAACAGGCTATATAAACGTTGGATTACTATTGTTTGATCAAGAAAAGGGCATCAATAAACAATTTCTCAATACCGAAAATAATAAATATTACGATGAAGGGAATTTTACCTATCAAACGCTTATCGACGATAATGGCGCTATGTGGATGGGAACTACTGACGGTATATTTAAAGTCGACCTTAACACTGGCGCATCAACCCAATACAATCTTGGTATTAACGGCGCAAATGTCAGGGTCAGTGGCATAATTCGTCTAGCATCTGGAGATATTTGGGCAAGCACACAAGGCGGTGGGCTGGTTCGTTTATCTTTTTCGGGGCCTGATAAACGCACTGTTAATATTAAAACAATGATCAAAAAAAATGACCTTTTCAACGGTCAATTAAAATCAGTTGTCGCTCAAGGAGAGAGTCGACTTTGGTTTACTACCAGTAATGAACTCTACATGTATAACATTTATACTCAGCAAGTAACTCAGTATAAGTCTTTACTCTTGGACAAAAATTTTAACTTCATTGAAGCGGCTATTGCCATCGTTGATAACACCTTACTATTAGGGACCAACAAAGGCTTAATTCGTGTTGAAACAGATAAGTTATCGCAAAATAACTTTAACCCCCCGATCCAAATAACTGAGATCCTAGTTGCCAATAAGAGCACGGTAATAGTCAGTGATAAAACATTTTCTGAAAGCTTGGTTCTCGATGGTGAAAACCCCAATATTCAAATTTATTTTGCTTCGCTTGATTATACAGCACCTAAAAACAACCATTACCGATATCAGCTTAAAGGTTTTGATAGTGATTGGGTTTACAGTGAGAATACTAATTTTGTTCAATACACTAATTTAGATCCGGGCAGTTATCAGTTTGTTGTCCAAGGAACAAACAGTGATGGCGTATGGAGTCGAGATCAATCGACAATGATGATCAAAGTTGCCATGCCCATTTGGTACTACCTCTTTATGGTGTTATCACTTATTACGCTTGCTGTTTCAATTCGTTATATCATGTTTAAAAAACAAAAGTTGATAGAGCTGCATCAACGAGCAAACTACGACGCCTTAACAGGATTGGCTAATCGCTATTATTTAAACCAAAAATTAAACGAATTAGTTGCTAAAAAGGACAGTTATTTTGCCATTGTCTTTGTAGATATCGACCATTTTAAAGAAGTTAACGATACCTTGGGCCACGACGCAGGTGATCAGTTGATTATTCAAATAGGTAAACGATTGCAATCATGCTTAAGAGCTCACGACCTTTTAGCTCGCTTAGGCGGTGACGAATTTGCCATTATCATTATTACCTCCCCTGATGATGATGGCCTTGCGCATATAGTTGAAAGAATGCACAAACGTATTAGTGCTTTGTATCATATTGATGATCAACGGGTTAAAAGTTCAGCAAGTATTGGTGTCGCCAAATTTCCTCATGACGGAGATGACAGTAAAACGTTACTTAAAAATGCCGATATTGCCATGTATGCAGCTAAAAATTCAGGTAGAAATAACGTTAACTATTACAGCCCCATTTTAAGTAAAAAAATGTTAGAAAAGTTTGAAATTCGCAATGCCTCAACACCAGAGTAACTTGAACCTTGTTATTGATATAGTAGTGAATTAATTGTCTTGCATCTTAATTTTCATACTTATTAGACTGGTCTTCTTAGCGGTATTCTAGAATAAATGATTATTAATATAACCTCTAGCCTCAGCGCTGGTTGTGTAAACTGCTGAGCCGGTTTTGTCGCCAAGAACATTCCAGATAATGGTGCTGTTATCGGTAACATCTTTCAATATCACTGTTGAGTTTGCAGAGAAAGTTAGATAGTTAGATAGTTGGCGATATTAAAAATCCAAGAGCCATCGATACCTTTACCATCAAGCGTTAAGGTTTTACCTATCGCTATGGTTAAATAATTTATTGTGCTGTAAATACCCCCTCAAGTGTTTCGTCGTTGGTACCAAAAGTGGTTGATACGAGTTCTGTTCCTGTACCCATATCTTTTATATCTTGTTGCACAGACGTAATAAGCGCTTCCTGATTGTTAATGATGGGCGTCAGCTCAACAACTAGCGCCCAGCCAAATTACTTGTTCAGCCATTCACCTCTGATATTGTTACTATTCATTTATCAAAGATAATACAGTGCTGAGCTAACTAACTAAACTCGTCAAAGCGAGTACTGTATTTACAAAGAACAGGAGGATATAACTAGACTTTATTTGTTATCATTCACTGGTAGATGTAACTTTTTTACTGGAATTAAATGTCACAATAAAATGTGCTAATCCAGATTTTTCTTTGGCGGTTAAATGTAGGCTAAGTTTGCTTCTGCGCCAAATAATATCTTCAAGATCAACAGCCCATTCTTGTTGAATTAAGTACTCTACCTCGCGTTGGTAAAGACCGGCACCAAAATACTCACCCATGCCTTCTAGTGAGTTAATTCCAGCCAAGATTTTATGACTTAACGTACCGTAAGAGCGAACATAACGCTTAATTATTTGACAGGGTAACCAGCTATATTGGTGTTGCAAGCTGGTTTGTAAATTGTGTTGATTGTCAAAATCGCCCCCTGGTAAAGCAGTATCTGCTGTTATACATTCACCCGCATCGGGAAAATGATCAATAATTCCATTAACTGCAGCTTCAGATAATTTACGGTAAGTGGTAATTTTTCCACCAAATACTGATAACAAAGGCGCTTTTCCCTTAGGTGCATCTACTTCGAAAGTATAATCACGGGTTACCGCTGCAGGCGAATCTGATTCGTCATCGAGTAAGGGCCTAACGCCTGAATAAGTCGCGATGATATCTTTGTTTGATATTTGGTGTTTAAAATGGTCATTAACTACCGAGATTAAATAATCAGTTTCTTCTTTTGAAATACAAGCTGTCGCGGGATCACCGATATGCTCTATATCCGTTGTTCCAATCAAAGAGAAGTCATTTTCATAAGGAATAACAAAGACAATACGTTTATCTTCATTCTGTAAAATATAAGCCTGCGACTCGTTATGAATACGCGGCACTATAATGTGGCTACCTTTAATTAAACGAATTTTTTTAGGTGATGGCTTTTTTAATGCTTCATCGAAAATACTTGTTACCCATGGACCGGCAGCATTTACTAACGCTTTAGTTTTAACAAGCTGTTTTCCCCCGGTGATATTATCATTGAGTGTTACTTCCCAAATATCACCAACTCTTTTTGCATCTGAGCAACGAGTACGCGTCATAATATTCGCGCCTTTATCTCTAGCGGCAATGGCATTGAGAACCACCATCCGAGCATCATCAACCCATGCATCAGAGTATTCAAATCCCTTAGTGATTGTATCTACAACGGGACTATTTTTATCAAATTTAATTCCCTTTGAGCCCTTTAATGTTGCTCGTTTAGCTAAGTTATCATACATAAACAAGCCAATTCTTATCATCCAAGAAGGGCGTAGATGACTACGATGAGGTAAACGAAAACGTAAAGGCCATATGATATGGGGCGCATTTTTTAATAAGATCTCACGTTCAGCAAGCCCTTCTCGAACTAAGCGAAACTCATAGTACTCGAGATAACGTAAACCGCCATGAATAAGTTTACTGCTATTTGATGAGGTTGAGGAGGCAAGATCATTCATTTCACAAAGTAAAACATTTAACCCTCTACCTGTTGCATCGGCAGCAATGCCTGTACCGTTGATCCCCCCACCAATAACGAGTAAATCATAAATAACGCTTTGATCTTTCATATTGTTCCTTAGTTGCGACCAGAGGAAATTACTTTAGCCCTCACTATTTTGTCGCTTGCCTTTACTTAACGTTGATATTATTTGCTGAACAATACAACCAATGTGAAAACAAAGCAATAAATTACGAACATAAACGAACATATCTTTATACTTTTTTGATAATTAAAGAATTGTTGATTATAAAAAATTTATTTAGCAAGTAGGCTTTAAACTAAACCTTAGGAGAAGGAGCTATATATTGCTAACAGTTAGTGCTAATAAATAATGATTATAAATTAAACTAAATGTAAAGTGACGTTATGATCTGAAAGGATTTTCTGTATTTCATCAGGAGGAGGAGCATCGGTAAAAAAGTGATCTGCTTGATTAATATTACCTAAGCGTACCATAGCGTTACGACCAAATTTTGAGTGATCGGCCGCTAAAATCACTTGCCGTGAATTGGCAATAATAGCTTGAGCTACTCTAACTTCTCGGTAATCAAAATCTAAAAGTGAACCTTCGATATCAATACCACTGATGCCAATAATACCAAAGTCCATACGGAAATTTTTAATGAAGTCTTCCGTTGTTTCACCTATGACGCCGCCATCTCTATGGCGAACTTCGCCACCAGCAATAACAACAGAGAAATCTTCCTTGGCACCCAGTATAGAAGCAACATTTAAGTTATTCGTCACAACTTGAAGGCTTTTATGATCCAATAAGGCACGCGCAATGGTTTCTGTGGTTGTACCGATATTGATAAAAAGAGATGCTCCATTGGGTATCATGCGCACTAACTCAGCAGCAATTTTTTCCTTGGCCTGAAGATCCATAATTTTTCGTGTTTGATAATCAGTATTGACAGTACTTGATTCAATGCCGGCACCACCATGATGACGTGAAATTTTTTGTACTTTAGCTAACTGATTAAGATCTCGGCGAACCGTTTGTGGTGTCACCTTAAAGTGTTCAACAAGTTCATCAATGCTGACAAAACCGCTTTTTTTAATCATCTCTAAAATTAACGCTTGTCGTTGCTGTTGTGTCATTAAACTTATACTTTATGAATTAGATGTCGCTATTTTGCCACCTGCATCGATATAAGCAAACAAATTAACTAATAATATTTTATATAATCGTTTAGTTGTTATGTATAAACCACAAAATGAACATAAGTGAACTTAAGTGAAAATTTAACAACGCATTGTAATTCTTCAGCACTGACGACAATTTAGAAGCACTATCTGAATAGAAATAACATTATTTATTATCCTTTGTTTAGATAACAAAAGTTGTTTTAGACAGCGTTGATGGCGCTCACAACACTGTAAAATCGTGTGCTAGCTTTGACAGTTTTAATAGTGAATATTGTCAAAATGAACCTGTGGTAAAGACATTACACTGCGGCAACCAGTACATCAGATAATGTGTTATTGGTATTCATGTACACGAACGGAATAAAAAAACACTTACCCTTTTAAAAATTACCCATGCTTTAATACCAGCAGTTATAGAGAGGCTTCTACTATCTTTATTGTTATCATTAAAACATTATAGGTATCGAAAGAGTCATAGCAGATATAGATTATATCGCGTGACCTAGGGCTGTGTTATATAATTCTCTTGAGGGATTAGCAGATATGTAGCAAAGAGAAAGGCATTTCGATTCCAATTAGATAAAACAACTTATGATAATTTATATGACGACTGAAAATTTCCGTACACTCCATACAAAGTAAGTAAAAGCATTATCTAGATCAAAACCTATCAGTCAAATAAGTAATGATTTTTAACTAATGATTAGGCTAAAAAATGTCTGAATTTATAGTTTATAATAAGGCATTTATTCAACGAATAAATGCTTATTGATAATAAAAAAGCTGATGATATATATAGGATTATCAGCTTTTAAAATCGACGATAATTAATTATGATGTAAACTATTTTAAGACTGTTTTTTAAATTTACGTGATGCAAAACCTGTCATTGCCAATAAAAAAATAGCAAATGTCGATGGCTCAGGAACCGTAGATGGCTCACGAACGTCAACACTACGTACGAAAAATGCTCCTACAGTATCGTCAACGTTATTGGTTAGGAAACCTCCTCCCCAAATATCTATACCTAGATTAACGGCTGCAATACTTGATATTGCATTTAAACCGCCTAAGTTGCTTAAACCATCGTTGTCCGTATCAGCGAGTATCCCCTGTATTAAGGGTAATCCGCCAGGACCTCCGCCAAATTTTTCATGGAGATCTTGCATAGCTACTATGCTAGCCGTTGAATGTCCTAGTCCTAGCCCGAATCCTAGAGAACCGGTTCCGTCTACTCCCAGTGTGATACCAACATTTTTAAATAGCGAGATTAATTCTACGTCTGTAGCCAAATGAAACCCATCAGCCGCCCACTGATTAGAACCTTGGAGAGCATCTAAGTTCATACCATAAAAAATTGATACATCTAACCACTCAGTTTGACCAACAGTATCGACAGTCAGTAATCCATCTGCTGCTGCTGAGTAATCTTTACTTATTAATCCTGCATTGGCATATACACCTGCAACCATAGAGCACATTATTATTAATTGCTTTAAAAGTTTAAATTTCATTGGGTTTACCTCTTATAATAAATAATCGTAGAATAAATATTCGCAGAATGAATAACATAATTTTTATTATGCAAATAAACCACTCTACTCACTTATTACTGCAAAAAATATACCAATGAAAATAATAACTAAATTCAACGACATAGAGTAAAATAAAATAATAACATTATTAAATTGTAAACTATTATGAGAAATGACTAACCAACCTTTATGACATCAGACTGCTAAACTAGATTGTAAACCGACCAAGGGCGACAAAACTTATGTTCGCTATTAGTACTTTCCAATTAAGTTAATAAATTACTATAGTAAGTAATGTCAGTGAGCTTTAAATCTTCAATCAAGTAATATGATCGTTAAACTAGGGTTTAACTCGTTCTTCTACGGTGAGAGGGTCGAACTAAAACCGACGGGTAAATAGCTTGTCAGTCATCTTGAATGGATAAGAATACAATCAGCAGAATCAGTAAGATAGATTACTGTATCAGAATATACACTAAAACAAAAAAAGCCTGAATAACGAATTATTCAGGCTTTTTTTATGCGTATTGCTAAAGCAAAACGGGCTTAAAAAGAGATTATCTTTTTGCCAATTTTTCTTTAATACGTGCTTTACGGCCAGATAGCTCGCGCAAGTAGTAAAGTTTAGCTTGACGTACATCACCGCGACGTTTGACTTCAATAGAGTCAACAATAGGGCTATGTGTCTGGAATACACGTTCTACACCAACACCGTTCGAGATTTTACGAACAGTGAATGCAGAATTGATGCCACGGCTTTTTATTGCAATAACTACACCTTCAAATGCTTGAAGACGTGATTTATCACCTTCTGTAACTTTTACTTGTACAACAACAGTGTCGCCTGGTGCGAATGCTGGTAAATCTGTTTTCATCTGCTCTTTTTCGAGCATATCAATAATGTTACTCATAATACCTTCTTCCTAGGGTTCACAGGCATCAACAAAATCATTTATTATTTTCTTTAATAGAAGCTAACATTTTTTTTTGTTCTGCTGTCAGAGCTAGGTTAGTTAATAGTTCTGGTCTTCTGGTCCATGTTCTTTCTAGTGACTTAAACATACGCCATTGCTTTATGTGTTCGTGATTACCACTTAATAGCACTTTAGGTACCGACATAGCTTCTATTGAAGTGTCGAGTACTTCTGGCCTTGTGTAATGAGGACAATCTAATAAACCCTCTGAGAAAGAATCTTGCTCAGCTGACTGATTATGTCCTAAAACACCGGGCACAAAACGTGCTATAGCATCGATCATGTTCATTGCGGGGAGTTCTCCACCACTCAAAACATAATCACCGACAGACCATTCTTCGTCGATTTCCGACTCAATTAATCGTTCGTCTATGCCTTCATAACGCCCTGCTATAAATAGCAGCTTATTATGTTGTGCTAATTCGCGTACACCAGCTTGGTCGAGTTTACGTCCCTGCGGCGACAAATATATAACCTTGACTTGTTCTTTATCAGAACTACTATTATCACCTATCGCAGAATCTGCAGCGAAATTCGCAGCATCTTTTGCAGCTTTAATAGCATCACGTAGCGGTTGCACCATCATTAACATGCCCGGACCACCGCCATAAGGACGGTCATCAACGGTTCTATGTTTATCGTGCGTAAAGTCTCTTGGATTCCACTTATGAAATTCAATTAACCCGTTACGGATCGCTCGGCCTGTCACCCCATACTCTGTAATGGCGTCAAACATTTCAGGAAAAAGGCTTATCACCCCATACCATCGTTTGTTTGTTAAAACACTATTACTCAAGTTAGAAACCTGGGTCCCAGTCAACACAAATTTGTTTATTTTCAGCACTAATTGATTTTACAACTTGTTCAAAAAGATACGGAATTAAACGCTCTTTTTGACCAAAGCCGTCATTACGATTAGCTTTAACAACCAGTACATCGTTAGCGCCAGTTTCTAAAATTTCAGAAACATGACCAAGGTCGTAACCTTTGTCAGTAACAACAGACATGCCGATCAAATCGCGCCAGTAAAACTCCCCGTCGGGCAATTCTGCTAGTGCGCTTTCGTTGACAAATATTTCTGATCCGACAAGCTTTTGGGCTATATCACGATCATCAATACCAGCAACATGAACAACGAGTCCGTTATTATGTTTGCGCCAATCAGATATATCGACTGATTGTATTTTATTCCCTAATTTTAGAGACCAAGGAAAATAGTCTAATATAGCTTCGGTTTCATCAGTGAACGAATGAATTTTCAACCAACCTTTGATACCGTAAACTGCGCCTACTTTACCTAAGATGACTTCTTTATTTATTTCTTCCACAACAACTCCTAAACCTACTAAATTAATTAAGCTGCTACTTGAGCGTCTTTAACTAACTTAGCCACACGATCAGATAAACCAGCACCCTGACCAACCCAATGGTTGATACGGTCTAGGTCTAAGCGTAATTTCTCAGCTTGACCTTCTGCTGTTGGGTTAAAAAAGCCAACTTTCTCGATGAAACGACCATCGCGAGAGTTACGGCTATCTGCAACAACAACCTGATAGAATGGACGCTTTTTGGCGCCGCCACGAGCTAAACGAATGGTTACCATATCGCCCTCTATTATTTAAAGTGTTAAAACGAATTTTCCAGACATTTCCTGACACCCTAGGTGACAGAAAAGCTCGCGTATTTTACGCTTCCTAGGATAAATAGCAAGTATAAAGATCGCCCAGTGCTAATGATAAACCTGAAATGACTAAAGACTAAAAGCAAAAAAGGTAGCGAACGCTACCTTTTGAAATTAAATATTGTTTAACTTAACGGCCGAACATCCCGCTACCTGGGCCACCGCCTGCACCGCAGCTTAGAGGCATCATGCCTTTCCACAGGATATTGCCGCATCATTATTTTTTATAAATGATGTTATCTTAACGGCTGAACATTCCACCACCTGGGCCACCACCTGCACCGCCGCCTGGAGGCATCATGCCTTTCCATAGGGTATTACCGCATCATTATTTTTTATAAATGATGTTATCTTTAACGGCCGAACATCCCGCCACCTGGGCCACCGCCTGCACCGCCTGGAGGCATCATGCCCTTCATTGAGCGCATCATTTTCTGCATGCCACCTTTACCAGACATTTTTTTCATCATTTTTTGCATTTGCATAAATTGTTTTAATAAACGATTCACATCTTGAATTTGAGTACCTGAACCTGCAGCAATTCTACGTTTTCTAGAACCTTTAATAATATCAGGACGCTCACGTTCACCTTTAGTCATAGAGCTAATAATAGCTTCCATTCGTAAGGTTAATTTATCATCCATTTGATCTTTAATTTTATCTGACATATTGCCCATACCTGGCAATTTGTCCATCATGCTAGTCATGCCACCCATGTTTTTCATTTGCACAAGTTGCTCACGAAAATCTTCTAAATCAAAACTTTTACCACTTTTAAATTTTTTGGCTAATTGCTCAGCTTTCTTCTTATCAACCTTTTGTTCAACTTCTTCGATTAAAGAAAGTACATCGCCCATACCAAGAATACGTGAGGCAATACGGTCAGGATGGAAAGGTTCTAATGCTTCAATTTTTTCGCCAACACCCATAAATTTAATAGGCTTGCCGGTAATATGGCGAATAGAAAGCGCAGCACCGCCTCGAGCGTCACCGTCAGTTTTGGTCAGTATGATACCGGTTAACGGTAAAGCGTCACCAAAGGCTTTCGCTGTGTTTGCCGCATCTTGTCCCGTCATTGCATCAACGGTGAATAATGTTTCTATTGGATTAATAGCCGCGTGTAGATCTTGTATCTCAGTCATCATGTCTTTATCGACATGTAAACGACCCGCAGTATCAACAATTAATACATCAAATAAAAACTTTTTAGCATGTTCAATAGCAGCATTAGCAATATCTATTGGTTTTTGCGAAATATCACTTGGGAAAAATTCAATATTAATTTCGTTTGCTAATGTTTCTAGCTGTTTAATAGCAGCCGGACGATAAACATCGACACTGACGACTAATACCTTTTTCTTTTCACGCTCTGTTAAGTATTTTGATAACTTTGCCACAGAGGTTGTTTTACCCGCCCCTTGTAAACCTGCCATTAATACAATGGCTGGCGGAGCCGCTTTTAAATTAAGGGTCTCGTTGACTTCACCCATAGCGTGTTCAAGTTCTTTTTGAACAATTTTTACGAAGACTTGTCCTGGAGTAAGACTTTTAGAGACATCTTGACCAACCGCGCTCTCTTTTACTTTAGCGATAAAATCACGAATAACCGGTAAGGCAACATCCGCTTCAAGAAGTGCCATACGCACTTCACGTAATGTTTCTTTAATGTTGTCTTCTGTTAATCGGCCACGGCCGCTGATATTTTTTAACGTTTTCGTTAAACGATCGGAAAGATTCTCAAACATGTATGACTCTATATTGTTCTGAATATAAAAATTATTGCATATTATACCCGCCAATAAAATAAGCGAAAGGATTAATAGCAAATCCTCTCAGTTTCTTCATCCTCATTAGCGTTAGATTTATCAATTAACTACAAGAGTAAAGAACAGCAGAACAGATAAATAAATCGTCGTTATTTGATAACGACTAATGCACCTTAATATAAGTATGGTAAGCTGTAGGTTGGTTTAACTTTTATATAATTAATATAGTGACTGTCTTGGAATATTTATCTGCATTACTGACAAACTTTTTAGCCCTAAGTGCTGAAGCAAGTCCTTGGTTATTATTAGGTTTACTCATCGCTGGTTTAATGAAGTCTTGGGTACCCACTAAAATTTTAAGTCAACATTTAGGCGAAGGGAAACTCGCTATTATTAAAGCCGCACTCATTGGCGCACCTTTACCTTTATGCTCATGTGGTGTTATCCCTGTTGCGACTGAATTACGTCGCAGTGGCGCTTCCGCTTCTGCAACCTCATCCTTCTTAGTTGCGACCCCAGAAACAGGCGTTGACTCTGTTTCTGTTTCATATGCTTTATTAGGACCAGTGTTTGCTATTTATCGTCCAATAACTGCGATATTTTCTGCTATTATTACAGGCTTATTGGTTTCAACGATAAAAAAAGAAGATATTACTCTGCCAAAATCAGCAACTGAAGATGCACCTAGTTGTTGTCCAAGTAAGAAAAAAATAGTTAATGAACCTGTACTTGCAACAGAAAATGTAACGTCTTCATGTTGTGCCAGTGAAAAAATCACTGTACCACCAACAAAATCTACAAGCTTTATCAGTAAAACCACCTCAGGTATTCATTACGCGGCAACGCAATTGATAGACGATATCATTATTTGGTTATTAGTCGGCTTGGTTTTTGCCACGTTAATAAAAACATTTTTACCCGCATCTTTTTTACTTAGCTACGGTAGTGGTTTAGGCGCAATGTTAGTGATGATCGTTATATCAATCCCTATGTATATTTGTGCCACTGCATCGACCCCTGTCGCCGCTGGCTTTATTTTAGCCGGTATATCTCCTGGCACGGCGTTGGTCTTTATGATGGCTGGCCCTGCAACCAATATTTCAACATTGGGCGTCATTAAAAATGAAATGGGCAGCAGTGTTTTAATCCGGTATTTATTAGGTATTTCGTCGTGTGCAATTGGCTTTGGCTTACTACTTGATTGGGGCTTGGCGTTTTTTGATATTAATATTACGCAGCAAATGCAACATAGCCATGAGTTACTACCCTTTTGGTTTGGGTTAACTTGCGCAGGGTTAATTGCCTTTTTATCAATAAAGCCTTTAAGAAAATTAGTTTTATAGTTTTAATATAGGGTGTATTACCCGCATTCTGATAGAATCGTTTGCAGGTATAAATACCTAACTTTTAAGTTCTTGTGTGGGAGCACGTTGTGAGTTTTTCGGATATTTGTTCTTTAATTGCATTTTTTGCTTATGCTGTAGCAACTTCTGCAATGTTATTACGTTTATTTCACCCTAAAGGGCCTAATTTAGTTTTTGTATTATTTTTTGGCTGTTTAGCTATGGTGCTTCACACGTTAAGTAATGCACAGTTTTTAGTTGCTCAAGCGGATATTAACTTTGCATTGCCTAACGTTATTTCTTTAGTCAGTTTAATTATTTGTTTATCAGTCTCTGCATTTGCTTTGCGCTTTAAGGTGAATTTACTCTTACCAGTTATTTATGGTTTTGCGGGTATTTGGCAATTTTTGATGGTATTCATACCGAGTGTTGAACAAGCCCCCTTAATTAATCACCAATTAAGTGTAATAAGCCATGTAACGCTTGCACTGCTCTCTTATTGTACGCTGATTATTGCGACACTTTATGCGTTTCAAGTGGCTTACATCCATTTTAAATTAAAAACAAAAAATTTGGCGGCGGTCAATCATTTACCGCCACTGATGCAAGTTGAAGGTCAGCTTTTTATTATATTAAGTATTGGCACGAGTTTTTTATTACTCAGCCAAGTGATTGGCTTCTTATTTTTAGATGGGATGATCTCACACGAAAACTTACATAAAACAATATTGTCTATATTAGCCCTACTGGTCTATTCAACGATACTCTGGGGTCATTACAATAGGGGTTGGCGAGGACATCGAGTATTAATATTAATGGTTACCGGTAGTGCTTTATTAACATTGGCATATTTCGGTAGTCGATTTGTTAAAGAATTTATTTTACTGTAAATTATCAAAATAATGGTCATTAAATAAGTATATAACGTACTTAATGACTATCTATAACACAACATAGGGTTCCTTTTTTGGACAACATATCAACGGAAATGCTCTTTGCCATTCTTGGCATTCTAATTATTCTATCAGCCTATTTTTCAGGATCTGAAACTGGCATTATGTCGCTTAACCGCTATCGACTTCGCCATTTAGAAAAACAAAATCATCAAGGTGCTAAACGCGTCAGTAAATTATTAGAGCGTCCAGACCGTTTAATTGGTTTAATACTTATTGGCAATAATCTTGTTAATATAGCGGCCTCTGCGATTGCCACTATTATCGGCTTACGTTTATTTGGTGACATGGGTGTGTTGGTTGCAACCATTGCATTAACACTTGTTGTACTTATATTTTCTGAAGTAACCCCAAAAACATTAGCGGCGTTATACCCTGAAAAAATCGCTTTTCCAAGCTCAGTTGTCTTATCTGTTTTATTGAAGCTGTTGTTCCCTTTCGTTGTTGCTGTAAATTGGATCACTAACGGTTTATTGCTATTAATCGGTGTTAGTTCTGAACAACGTGTTCATCACAGTTTAAGCTCAGAAGAACTTAGAACCGTTGTTAATGACTCTGGGGCTATGTTACCCGAGCGCGATCAAAATATGTTGGTCGGTATTCTTGATTTAGAGAAAGTGACCGTTGAAGATATTATGATCCCACGTAATGAGTTAGTGGGCATTGATATTAATGATGACTGGAAAAAGATTCAAAAACAACTGGCACAATCAAACCATACCCGTGTGTTATTGTATCGAGACAATATGGATGATGTTGTCGGTTATATTCATCTACGTGATGCATTGAAACTCTTATTCAAAAATCAATTTACTAAAACCACCTTAATCAGAGCAATAAAAGAATTATATTTTATTCCCGAAGGCACCACCCTGAATGTGCAACTATTAAAGTTTCAGCATGCCAAAGAACGATTAGGCTTAGTCGTCGATGAATATGGTGACATTCAAGGTTTAGTAACCCTAGAAGATATTTTGGAAGAAGTCGTTGGTGACTTTACAACAACGATGACGCCGACGACAAGTGAAGAGGTTAATGCACAACCTGATGGCAGTTATTTAGTCGATGGTAGTGCTACGGTAAGGGATATTAATAAAGAAATGACATGGAATTTCCCTACCGATGGCCCTAAAACATTAAACGGCTTAATTATCGAATATTTAGAAGATATACCAGAAGCTAATTTAAGTGTACGTATAGCAGGTTACCCTTTAGAAATTGTTGATGTCTCAGATAATATGATCAAAACAGTTAGGATCCTTCCTGAACTTTATCTCGATAATGATAAAGAAAAGTAGCAAGTTTGGTTACACCACAGATATAACACAAGGCCTTAAATCATCATTTTAAGGCCTTTTTTTATGAAATCCTTATCATAGTAACAATTACTTTTAGATGCTCTTATTTCTTCTTTTGTGGATAATAGCAGCAAGCCACAAAGTTATTCACAGAGTTATTCACACCACTTGATCTAATAATGATTTTTCCACAATTTCTGTGGATAACAAAACGCAGCCCAATAAGAGCCAGCCCTCAAATAATGCAATGCCTTTCTTTAATATTTATGAAGTTTTTTTTACAATAATTTTTATGATAAGAAACGAAAGCCTTTGCGAGCATTTTTACTGCAAAGAGATTATATAAGCACTATTTATGCTACATGTTATCACTACTTATGTTATGTAACTCGGCGAACAATCATTGGCTTTAATTTAGCCTTAAAACTAAAAAGCATGACCTTTTTATAAAAGACCATGCTCACAAAGCTAATTACAGTTATATCGACAAATAAACTTTATGCAAAAAATAATCGCCATAACCAACCATGATTTAAATCTGCTTCACAGCTTTTTAATTGGCTACTGTAGCGCCGTGCTCGGTTATCGACTTTGCGGGCGACTTTTGCCAGCCAAGGCTTCTGTTTATAAGAGCGACGTTTAAAGCCCCCCCAACCTTCGTGATAATTTAAATATTGGTTGTAAGCATCCCATTTAGAGACCTTATTAATTTTCTGTGTTTTAAATATAAACCAACCCATAAAATCGATAGCGTCGTCAAAGTCATCACGGTCGGCGCCAGAATTGTCTGTTTCTTTAATATAATCATCCCAAGTCATCGTTTTTGCTTGAGAGTAACCGTAAGCAGTACTTACCCGACCCCAAGGGATAAAACCCAGTAAATAGTCTCTAGGAGGCAAAGCATCGGCTCTAAATGAACTTTCTTGGAACATCATACTCATGGGCACATGGATAGGCACTCCCCAACGCTCACGCACTTCTTTGGCAGCAAAATACCAATCACGGTGTTCACGAAAAATTTCACAGATATTTTCAGGATTTTTTGGCGGTGATGTAGCACAACTTGAGAGGAGTATGATGCTGAACAATGAAATAAGAAAAGGTTTAATAAACGACATAACATCAGTACGTTATTGGATTGGATATTGTTATCATGCCAGAAAGACGACCTTATACCAACTAGATAATAGTGAGAGTAGTAGTGTAAAAAATATTTTTCATTTTAAATGAAACATTATTGAACTAAAACTAGAACTGCCACTCTTACTTAGCAGTGTTTATGTTTCTCCCTTAGTAGTTATGTTTTTATTGCGCATTCTTTTTTAAGTAATGCGTTTTTTTTTGCCTAAATTTCAGTAAAATTTTAT
>NZ_JACGVP010000012.1:0-167365 GCF_014077275.1 Colwellia sp. BRX8-7
ACAGCGTGAGCACAAATATCAATAGCAAAGACTTGAGATAATGTAAAAATACGCTGTTCAATCCAATGACGCCTGTGCTCGTAACTGACACCGGTTTCTTTATCAACACCACATAAAAAGGCTTTGCGAACGGTTTGACTGCAAATATGATAATACGGCGTATCAGATAAACTAATTTGTTGTGAACGAGGCTTGGGCATAACAATCACCACACTTATAAGAGGGTAATTTAAGTGTAGTTTATTGTTGAAAAAACAAACAAGTTATTATGGGTGGCTTAATTAGTGATCCTATTGCAGCTATAGTCTATTGTTATGTTTTTTAGCCTCAAAATATTTAAGTGATATCAATAGTGAACTGACTGCAATATCACCTAAATTGAATAAGGCTTTCCAAAAGTAGGAATAATTACTTTAAGAGGATCCATGTTTAATTTCTTAATTTCTTCATTAAGAGTTTCAATTGGATCATTATATCCCTCATCAGTTAACTTAAAAGTTCCAAAGTGAATACCGATCATCTTCTTACCCTCTAGGTCTCTAAATGCTTGTAAAGAATCCTTTGGGTTAAGGTGGGCATCTTTCATGAACCATCTAGGTTCATATGCTCCAATTGGAATCAAAGAAAGATCCGGTGCACCAAGTTTCTCTTTAATTTTTTTAAAAAACTTTCCATATCCGGTGTCTCCTGCAAAGTAGATCTTATAATTATTTTCAATATAGAATCCACCCCAAAGCATTTTCCTTTTATCGAATAGACCTCTGGCTGACCAATGCTGAGAAGGAACAAAAGTAATCTTAGTATTATTAGCTGTTATATTCTGCCACCAATCCAGATCGACAGCGGCTTCAATTCCATTATCTTCTAGAAATGACTTTGTTTTCAAACCTGCAATGAATTTGGGGGCATCTCTATCGTTTAATCGCTTAAGCGTATCAAGATCTAGATGGTCATAATGATTATGAGATATAAGAACGATATCTATTGATGGCAGATCATCAAAGGCAATACCAGGTTTAACGACTCTTTTGGGGCCAGCAAATTGAACAGGTGAAGCTCTGAGTGAATAATGAGGATCTGTTAGTATGTTTAAATTATCAATCTGAATAAGAACTGATGCATGGCTGATCACAGTAATTATTGGCTTTACCGATCTTTGGCTAGAGGGTTTAAACTGCTTGGAGTCAATTTTATCTGGCCAAGGAGTAGACTCACTTATAGCCTTAATTCTCCAACTTAGTAGGTCAAATATACTTTTATCGCTAAAAGGCTCAATGTTATCAAATTTCACACCGTCAAAAGGGGCATTAGTCTTTTCATAAGGTTGAGATACACAAGAGGATAGTAAAAGGGTAAATATTAATGCTGATAGTTTTTTCATTTAGCTTGCTCATTTTTTCTTAGTCTTTATTTAAAACCAAAAACATATTAATTAACGTATAGGCTTAGCTATTAAATTAAAGGTTAATGAATATACTTTTAATATGTAAGGAAGCTCCAATTAAAAAACTAGACAAACTTTATGAAAGTAAGCTTGAAGAAGCTATGCATGCCTAGCGTAAAGGGGATATAAAATCATACGCAATTATCACGCTTAAACTGAAAAATTTAAAATACAAATTTTAGAACGACAAGTATCTTCAAAAAAATAACAGTTTATTATGGATACTTCTCAGTAATATGGTTCGAATAATTTATTAGAAAATATATCGACAAAACGTAATGAGAAATTCCGAAAAGTGCACAGTTGCAGTTCAACAGTGAACGAGCTCTGCTGGTTCAGTTGACCTAGACAAATATTAAAAATATTTATCCCTTTATAGCCCTAGAATTCATACGATCCACGAACTAAAAAAGTTCACACTCTTAACTATAATATAACATTTTACCGTGTTTAAATTCGCTAGTTATTGATGTTAATGCCTGCTCTTGTATCAAAGCAGTCAGTGGTAAGTCTTATTAAAACGCTAACGTTTACCACTTAGTTATAAGCTTTTGTGAACCAAAACCATCCCTCTTGATGGACAGTTCAGATACGAAAAAAGACGTTATATCTGATGCTTATAAAAAATGAGACCCAGTCGACTCTAAATAGCAATTAAAGGCTTTGGATAGTTTTTTTGGATACATTTCAGATTGAGAATCAAAAAGCAGTACGATATGATTCTGGTATACAACTATAATAGTGAATCATAATGGCCTTAACTTATAACAAAACTATACTTTGGTTTTCCTTGGCTTTGGGACTGTTAATAAGCACCTATGGTTTTGTAGCTGGCCCTATAAGTCTGTTGTCTCTAATAGATGTTGTAAAAGGAAACAAACCCTTTAGTGAACTTCATAAACCTAGACCTTTCAGCGCTGTTATCAAAAGAGGGCCTGATGTCGCCCTCGATGATGATAATGTATATATGTCCTCCACTAATTTTAAATACGATATCTACAATATTTTATCTATATTTCTTGCAAATAAGACACAAATAGAAATAGATTCAATTAAGCGCAACCTTGAACCCCTCAGTAAATTACGTCAAGTATATTGGGAATCTAACCGTTACGTAAAAGTAACAGAAGAGCAAAGTAATTTAAAAAAAGAATATGATGGAAGGATTACAGGCGGGTATGAATGGGAAATCGACACTAGAACACTCAAGTATTTATTACAAAACATCCCAAAGAAAGAAATTTTATTGTCACTTAAATCTAACAATATCTTCACTAAATCATCGGATATTATAATTCAGAGTAAAAGTGTTATGTTTGAATTTTCACCTACTGGTCGGTTATTACGAATATATTCTAGGTAGTAATAAAAGGGTCGACATAAAAAGTTGCTATGGTGTCAAAGAGCAACCAAACCTAACTTTCTAGGGAATAAATACGTTAAGTTTACCGCTCACCAAAGACGATTCGCTAATATCTCATGTCCGCTTGAAGTTATGTCCTGAATTTAGAAAGTGAGCCTACTACCTTCAACTAAGCGCACAAAGAACTAAGCCACTGAACATGAACTAACGTTGTGGTGGTTTTTGTCTATCAAAATGATGGTAGTTTGATGCCTTCTGAATACTAAAATAGTTCAAAAAACCATTGATACTAATGACCGTTTGTCTGATCACTTGTCGCTAGATAAGCCGAGACTAATGTCCGATATCGTATCTAAAACGTCTTTAAAGTTACTCTGTTCTGACGAACGTTTGCTGAAATACTGAGGGTTAAAGCTATTTATCCAAAAGACGTAATGGTGGAGCACTTGTCATTATAAAAATAACTAGTAACATCTGTTTTTAACAATACGCTACTAATGACTGATTAATAGCTAAAAGTTATTGATGGGGCAATGTCGATGCTATTTAGTGGTTGCATTGAATGTTATGACTTTCGGTTTTAATGCAACTCGGGGCAAAGCTATTGTCATAACTCAAGGTGTTAATGGATAAATAAGATTTATGAATATAGTGATAGTTTCAGATGTTTTTGGTATGACCCCCGCTTTAATAAAACTAAAAGATAAACTCGGTGTAACGACTATTGTTGATCCATATAATGGAAAAAGTATGGATTTTAAAAATGAAGCTGAGGCATATTCATGCTTTATGGCTAAAGTCGGACTTGAACACTATATTTCAATAGTCTTAGAAGCCTTGGTGTCGCTTGATGGAAAAACAACACTCATTGGGTTTAGTATTGGGGCATCGGCTATTTGGATAATTTCTCAAACAAATGAAAATAATTTTATCAAACAAGCTTTTTGTTTTTATAGCTCACAAATAAGAAATTTCAGCCAAATAGACCCGTGCTTTAAAATAAATTTAATCCTTCCTAAAAATGAAGCTCATTTTGATGTTGTCGAGCTTATAAAAAAGCTTGAAGTTAAAGCTAATGTTAAAATAACACAAGTAGAGTACCTACATGGTTTTATGAATTATCATTCGAATAACTTCAATAATACCGGTTATCAAAAATATGTTACTTTGTTGCGAACCATTACCCGTTAGTCTATTACCCCGAGGAGACGCTAAATACTTTGTTTAACCTTTTCATCTTCACTTTCTTTTTTGCTAGTATCATTTGCGAGTCCTTTTAAAGATTGATATAGCGCTTCTTCTGCTGCGGATAAGCTTTTTGGAAAAACAATTTTGAGTTTTACAAAAAAGTCTCCAGCAATTTTACCTGGTAAGCCCCGACCTTTTAGATGCATTTTAGCACCACTATTTACTAATTTAGGCAGGCTTAAATCAATTGTTCCTGTTGGTGTTGGCACTTTTACTTTTTCACCTAGTGCTGCTTGCCATGGGCTAATAGTAAGCTCAGTGGTGATGTCTTGCCCTTCAATGGTATATAAGGGATGAGGGTTAAAGCCCACTTCAATATATAAGTCACCATTGTTAGCGCCGCCAAAACCTGTTTCACCTTGCTTTTGTAAACGAATTTTCTGTCCGGGTTTAATACCTTTTGGAATACTTACTTTCAAGGTTCGCGCTTTTGATTGTGCTTGTCCATGTTCATCAACCATTTGATCTTGCAAGGTAAAGCTTCGAGTTGCCCCGGTATATGCATCAGGTAAGTCAATTAATACTTTTGCATGACTGTCTTGCCCTTGCCTAGACTGAGGACCACGCGATGAATGCTGGTTTGCGTTGAAGCCGCCGCCAAATAATGATTCAAAAAAATCACTAAAGTCGCCTTGACCACCTGCATTAAAATTCCCATTACCTTGCTGATATTGCTCTTGCCATTTAGGTGGCGGGGTAAAGCCTGCTTGGCCCGCCTTCCAATTACTACCCAGTTGGTCATAAGCTGCGAGCTTTTCTTTATCGCGTAACACGTCATAGGCTTCATTAATGTCTTTAAAGCGAGCTTCTGCATCTTTTTCTTTACTGACATCGGGATGAAACTTTCGTGCTAATTTCCGATATGATGTTTTAATTTCATCCTGAGACGACGTTTTATCAACGCCCATAATTTTGTAATAATCTTTATAATTCACAGTGAACTCCTGCGTAGTAAACCGGCAGATAAATATTGTCCTAATGTTAACTAGTCCAATTTGATGGTGTTATTATAAGAATAAATAAATATGATGAATGTCAGTAATGTGACACTTTCAGTAAAATATGGCAGGTAGATTTAGATCTTTCATGCTATTTTTGAAAGAAGTCGTTTTAATCTCTTTTAAGGAAAAATAATGTCTTACACGCTCATACATAACGCAAACGAATGTAAATACGAATACCATATCGATGGCGCGGTTGCTTATATCACTTACGATGATCAAAACGGTAATATGCACTTAACCCATACTATCGTTCCTGATGAGCTAGCGGGGAAAGGCCTAGCAAAAACACTGTTAGAAGATGTTCTTCAGCAGATAAAAATTGATAATAAAAAAGCGGTTGCGCAGTGTTCATACATTATCAAATATTTAGAAAAACACCCTGAAGCAAGTGACTTATTTGTATAATTATTGACAATAAAAAGCGCCATTAGCGATGAGTTTTAAAATGAATAAAGTCACGTTTATCTATAGGCGCTTATAACCGATCTGTTATTTCCATAATGTTGACCGTCATCTTAATAGTATATTAATCAGTACTTATTAAAATCACCCCTATAAAAATAGTTTAGTGCACACTTAAAATGGGTATTTTTAATACTTCTCTTTTTAATAGGTTTCTTGCTATTTCAGGCGACACTTCATAAAACTCGTTAACGTATTTTTTCGCATCAAAATACTGTCTTATCTGCTTTTTAACTTTACACGGATTTTCGCATGCCAAAGAAAAAAAAAGTTGATAATGGCCTGGACTCTTCTTTGACAGCGACTTTGCATATTCTTCAGTATTGCTTGAAGTACACCCTATTCTAATTACATTTGAAAAAATAGAATGTGTCATTATGTAGACATTGCCAAACGAAACATTATCAAGTGGGTTAACCAAGCGGGAATTTTTTAAGCTCATAAGTTTGTTCTCATTGAGTAATAAAATGTAGTGACTTATTGTCTTTATCGTTATCTATGACGTGATTTTATCGAGTTCTTTGCCTCGAATATTGATCTCGAACTGTTATTTATGTCGTTGCGTTATTATTTGAACGCAGACTTGATGCGGGTCAATGTTTTAGTTATTGATAAGGAGGTTAGAGAAAACTCAGTTAATTTAGTGATACAAAAGGGTCGAGATTAAGATAGTTTGCGTTGTTAAATGCGTATTGGTGTTAATTAATATAAAAATTTACCGGCTAGACTTCTTATATTTACCGCTTGTTATTTGGTCGAAGCGCTTGTTTTTTAAACGTGATTTATTAATCTATTCTATCTTTAATAATTGTTACACAAATTAAGGCGATAATTGTCGTAAAAAGTAGCATTCTGCCTCACTTTATATTAAATTTGCCGCCCTTAATTAGTACAGTTAACCAGAGCGCCTTATGAACGAAAATACTCTCCCACAACTCGAACAACTGATCGAAAAAATCATTGATAAAAATAACCAATTAAAAAGCCAAATAGCAGAATTAGCAGAGCAAAAAGCAGGCTTAGCTCAGCAAGTGGCAGAATTAGCAGAGCAAAAAGCTTTGCTTGTCGATGAAAATGAAACCTTTCAGCTTGAAGTCTTAGAAGGTGAAGAAAAACAGAAACAAACAAATAATGTATTAACTGCTTTATTAGCTAAATTGCAAAGTGCAGAAGAGCTTAGTTAATGTCTATTAAAGACTCTAATGGCATCAGCATTGAAATTATGGGTAAGCTACATCAGTTTTCTTGCCCAGCTGAACAGGCAGAGGATTTAAAGGAAGCGGCTAGTAAACTTGCTGTTATGTGCGATGACATTAAACAGCAAAGAGGAAATGCTAGCAGCGAGCGTGCTTTATTAGTTGCGTCAATTAATTTAAGCTATTCATTATTAATAGCAAATAATAAAATTGAGCAAAATCAACACAGACAAGAAGTGTTGATTTCGACACTTAAAAACGCTTTATAAACACTTTCACCTTTTCTAGTATTGCCACTATCGCTGAGTAAGTTAAGATAGTGGTAATCATCGTTACTTTATACTTAGGAAAAATTTAGCTATGGCTGATGCTAGCATTGAATTTAAAGGTTCAAGCTTTACCCTGTCTGTTTTACATTTAAAAACATCAAAATTAGCAGATATTCGGTCTGATTTAGCAAACAAAGTTGCGCAAGCGCCAGATTTTTTTTATCTTGTTCCTATTGTGGTTAGTATTGAAAAATTAGAGGGTTCGGTTGACTATCAAGCAATCAAATCATTAATTGAAGAATTCAATTTTACCTTTGTTGGCTTTACGGGGTTGATAGCTAAAGAACAACGAACGTTGATCCGCGAACTTGGTTTTTCATTCGTTAATACGGCAAAAAACCAGTCTTTAGATAAAGCGCCTCGTGCAGAAAAACCAGAAATTACAAAAACTGAAACGATAGCAGATATACCAGATCGTGGACTTTTCAGCGATAAAATACATCGTGGTCAAATTCGTTCTGGTCAGCAAGTTTATGCTAAAGACCAAAACTTAGTGGTTATTGGCTCAGTATCTGCTGGAGCTGAAGTGATTGCTGATGGTAATATTCATGTTTATGGTTCGTTACGTGGTCGAGCCATTGCCGGCGCAACAGGTCACCATCATGCGCAAATATATTGCCAAAATCTTGAAGCAGAATTAGTTTCGATTAATGGTAACTATTGGCTAAGCGAGTCAATGGAGCAACATTGGGGCTCACCCGTATATATACATTTGACTGACAGTGAATTAACGTCATCAAAACTTATTTAACTTTTAACTTATAAAGGATATTCGGTCTATGGCACGAATAATAGTAGTTACATCAGGAAAGGGCGGGGTTGGCAAAACGACATCAAGTGCGGCAATCGGTCTTGGTTTGGCGTTAAAAGGTCAAAAGGTTGTGTTAATTGATTTTGATATAGGCTTACGAAATCTTGATTTGATTATGGGCTGTGAACGCCGAGTTGTTTATGACTTTGTTAATGTGATTAATGGTGAAGCCACCCTAAATCAGGCATTAATTAAAGATAAGCGTGTCAGTAGTTTATCTATATTACCTGCTTCACAAACCCGTGACAAAGATGCGTTAAATAAAGAAAACGTTGGTAAGGTTCTTGAAGAGCTTGGTAAAACCTATGACTATATAGTTTGTGATTCTCCAGCGGGTATTGAAGCAGGCGCTATGATGGCGCTTTATTATGCTGATGAAGCTATAGTCACTACTAACCCTGAAGTTTCATCGGTTCGTGACTCTGATCGAATTTTAGGTATGTTAGCTAGCCGTTCTCGCAGAGCTGAGCTTGGCTTAGAACCTATTAAAGAACATTTATTATTAACGCGTTATTCACCTAAGCGTGTTGATGATGGTGAAATGCTAAGTGTTGAAGATGTGGTAGATATTCTATCAATACCTTTATTAGGTGTTATTCCGGAATCACAAGCGGTACTTAAGGCATCTAATGCCGGTGAGCCAGTGATCTTAGATACTGAAAGTGATGCAGGAAAAGCGTATCAGGATGTGGTTGATCGCCTTTTAGGTGAAACCGTTGATTTTAGATTTTTACATGCCAAGAAAAAAGGCATTCTTAGTCGTATGTTTGGAGGATAACATGGCATTACTTGATTATTTTTTACGTAAAAAAGAAAAACAGGTAACAACCGCTTCTAAGGCGAAAGAACGTTTACAAATTATTGTTGCCCATGAGCGCAATAGTCGAAATAAACAGCCTGATTACTTGCCGCAACTCACTGCGGATATCCTTGAGGTATTGCGTAAGTACATTAAAGTCACCGATGAAAGTTTTTCGATAAACCTTGATAATAAAGGTGGCGATTTAAATGTCTTAGAACTTAATATTGAATTAAGTGATGAGAACAGTATTAACTAAGTCGATTTGATATTGTTTATCAGACCTTATTGGTAAACATAAAAAAGGCGCGTATTCTTTGAGAGAATACGCGCCTTTTTCATTTTATTTTACGATAAAATGATTAAACATTTTACCGTCATCTTGTTTTTAACACTTAGTAGGCTTCGGCGATGGCTTCTTCAACTAACTGAGTTAACTGTTCGTAGCCAAAATTAACCAGAGGTTTTCCATTAACAAAAAACTGCGGCGTTGCTCGAACTTCGAGGGTTTTACCGTCTGCGATATCTTGCATTATAACCTTGCTAACGTTTTCGCTACTGACATCACGCATAAACTGTGCGCTATCTAAAGGTAAGTCCTTTAATAACGCACGAGCACTTTGTGGTTGAGCAACATGATGGCGAGTCCAGGCTTGCTGTTTGGCAAATAAAATTTCTACTGCCGGCCAAAACTGTTCTTGTAAGTGTGCGGCTTCAAGTAGTTTAACCACTTGATCTGAACCCTTATGGAAAGGGGTGTAGCGCATCATAACCTTAACTTTACCAGGGTAGCGTTTAATTAAATTATTTACCAGTGGGTAAAAAGCTGAACATGTTTCGCAAGCAGGATCGAAAAATTCGACAATGGTCACTTTTGCCTCTAACGGTCCTTTTATTGGCGCGCCAACACGTTCAATGATGTCGAGGTTTTCAACCTTAGCGCTCTGGTGGCTATTGTTTGCTTTAAATATTGTTGCTGCGCCAATAAAAGCCAAAAGGATAATAAGGCTGGCGCTAATGAAAAGTGATTTTTTATTCATGATGATTCCGATTTAGTCATAAAAAATAATAATAAAGCCATGAGACTAAAGGTTAGTAAAGACATCATTGGCATATTTAAGAACCCAAAAACATTGAGATGCGTTTCTGAACAAGGAATATCTTGTACGCAGGGCTGTGCGCTTTTAGGAATATAACCGGCCACTAATAACACATGAAATAATGCGGTTAGCCAGCCAAATAAAACCAATACACTCGCATAGCGGGTCACTTTAGCGTCGAATGGAAATAAAGCCATTGGTAAAATAACGACCAAAGGGTACATAGCAATCCGCTGATACCAGCACAAAGAGCAAACGGGGAGTTTAACAACCTCACTAAAAAATAAACTAGCAAGCGTGCTTATGGTGGCGAGTACCCAAACTGAAAAGAGTAACAACCAACCTTTGGATAACGTATTGTTAGCAGGTATATCGTTCATATAATCTCGTTTAGTTAACGTTAAAAATCCAGCTTAAGCCAGATTTTTAAGGTAAATAAAATTAAGTTAATTATTCAACTATATCCATTTCTTCAATAAGATTGGTCGCGCCGTCAACATGTTCCATCACCCATAACATGTATTTAATATCAACGTGAATCGATCTGTTTAATTTAGTGTCGTAATCCCAATCACCAATAATACTTTCATAAACACCGTCAAAGACTAAACCAACAAATTCTGCTTTATCGTTGAGAGTAGGTGAGCCAGAGTTACCACCGGTAATATCTAATGTGCCTAGGTAGTTTACTGGCACTGAGCCGAGTTCTTTTTTAGCGTATTCGCCGTAACTTTTACTCTTAATTAACTCTAGTTGTTTTTTAGACGCATTAAAGGGTTTAATACCTGTGTCTTTTTCTACTATACCTTCAAGTGTGGTAAAAGGTGTTGCAGTGAGTCCGTCTACTGGCGAATAACCTTTTACGTTACCGTAAGTAATGCGTAATGTACTGTTAGCATCTGCGTATACAGGGAGTTTTTTATCGTTAAAATAGGCGATTAACGCTTCCATATACTTAGGACGATAAGCTTGAATATTACCTGACAATTCTTCGTCTTTTTCTTCAAGTGCTTTTCTTACAGAAAAAGTCTTTACGGCAAGTTGAATAAAGGGATCTGAGCTTTTTTCAAAGTCGGCTACCGATTTATTCATCCAAGTAAGGCGAGTTTCTTGGTCAGCAATTGTTGATGTTTGATACATTTTTTCAAGCTTAGTGCTTAAGGCTTTTTTATTTAGCCCTTGTTCAAGTTCAAAAAATTCATCGATGGCGAGAATACGTTCTGATTTAGGCAATTCAACATAATGTGTCAACATAGCGAATAAGATCTTTTGATCGATATTCGCGTCGAATCGACGATTAAAGGTTTTCATGCTTTGTTCAAAACGTGCAAGATCACGTTCTTGGTAACCCCTTTCTCTCGCTACGTTTGGTTTGTTTTTTTCTACGGCTAAACGATGTAAACGATAAGCGGTGCTTAACATTTTGTTGTAAGCCATATAACCTAGAATAAGATCGCGTGCTTGAGTTTTTTGGTTTTGTTTTAGGAGCTTATTTAGGCCGGTAAGTGCGTTGCCATATTTAGCTTTTCGCATTTTATCAGCATTGATCCAAGCGCTTAAGTCTTGTTCTAGTTGCTGTTTACGGGCTAACGTTGTGCCTTTATTGTAGCTTTTTATCATGCTACCGTAATTTTTTGCGTAGTTAGCTAAGCCGGCTAAGGTGCTTTCGTACTTTATTCTCGCTTCACTTTCTTGTGCAGACTCGTTATGAATTAAGTCGATAAGCTCTTCACGATAATTTTTAGCATTAGGGTAAGTCCAAGTAAATTGGTTTTCAACCTCAAGTGCAGTGCGGTAACGGTTGGTGCGTCCTGGGTAACCTAGCACCATAATGTAATCGCCTTCATCAACACTACTTTTATTCACTTTTAGGTGATGCTTTGGCTCATAAGGTACGTTGTCTTTACTAAAATCGGCGGGTTGGCCATCTTTACCGACATATGCACGATAAAAACCATAGTCTCCGGTGTGGCGTGGCCACATCCAGTTATCAACATCGCCACCATACTTACCAACACTACTTGCTGGAGCATGGACTAAACGAACATCGCGAATAGTTAATTGTTTAAATAAATAATATTCTAAACCGCCATGAAAATTGACAACACTACAACGATATTTGTCATCACTTTCACATTCAGCTACTAATGTTTTAGAGTTTTTATCTATGACTTTATAGCGCTCAGAGCCCGACATGTTCTCGGTAATACTGCCTTTAATTAACGTGGTAACATCATTGATTTCTTCTGTTACATAGATACGACTGCCGGGTGTAGCAGGTAGCTCTTCATCAAAGGTTTTTGCTAGAAAACCATTGGCGAGTAGGTTGTTTTCTGCTGTTGAGTTGTATTGAACAGAGCCATAAACACAATGGTGATTAGAGGCAACTAAGCCTTTATCAGAAACAAAAGAAGCCGTGCAGCCACCAAGGCTGACAATAGCACCCATAGGAAAACCAGTAAGATCGGTTAAATCGTTAGGATTTAATTTTAAACCTGCTTGGGTAAGTTCTGATGCAATGCTTGGCAATTGGTGAGGTTGCCACATACCTTCATCAGCTGTGGCAAATGTTGAAGCCATCGCTAATAATAAAATTGTTGTTTTTTTCATTAGAATTCTCTGGATTGTATTAATTTATAGTTTTAATTTTATAGTTATAAGCTGCGCGTAAATATTATAAAATACTTAGTTGTCATGTTTTTACTTAATATTGCTAATCGACATTATGCCAAAGATAACTTTAAGGATAAAGAGGGCGTTTTAAGCAAAATAAACAAGGCGTATGATTATTGTGATCACACGCCTTGGTTTCTGATAACGTTTACGTTATTTTAAGAGGTTTTGACTTTAGTTTAAAACGGGCAATAAACCATAATCTTTACCATATTCCAACATCTGCTCTTGGAAGTTATCAGGGTAAGTGATTTTAACATTAGTCATTTTATCACCTAGATAAACGGCCTCTAATTTAGGGTTAACAAAACCAGAATATGGTGCTAATTTAAGTTTCTCATAACGGCTCAACACTTCTAAGTGCAATTTTTTGTCAACCTTAACCGCATAGCCTTCAATTAAAGCTTGGCCTGCAGCAAAGTCACCTTCAGACTTTATTCGTTGTAATTCACGTAATAATTGGCCAAATAATGTCCGTAGCTTTTGATAGTCGTTGACAACAAAAAAAGTTTTTCCATCACGAACTCGCTTTTCAATAACATTGTCAGTGGCACCTTTTTCAAATGCCCAACTTGCAATTAACTGGCGGTTACGCATGTGTGCTTCTTCAATATGCTCACCCTCTTTTAGACGCCTTAATTGCAACATCATGCCGTTACGAATATAACTGTCGTAGCTTGCTTTACCCACTTCTAAGCTTGGCATTGCACCCATATCAATTAATTTTTGATCCATAAGATAGTACAAGGCAATTAAGTCGGCGCGACCTTCTTCAAGGGCTGACGAATATTGCTTTAACGTTTCTTTAGGTGTGCCAACGCCTTCGTTAATTTGCCCCGAAGCATGACCAACAACTTCATGTAAATCGGTATGTAAGTGAGACGCTAACGGACCAAATTCTTTGCTGCGGGCAAGTTCAGCATCGTCCCAAACAAACTCGGCTAACGAACCACCTTTTACGTTGTCATAAGCACTAACAATATTAGTTAAGCTTACCGACTTTGAACCATGCTCAGCGCGTATCCAGTTAGCGTTGGGTAAGTTAATGCCAATAGGCGTAGAAGGAGAAGCATCGCCAGATTCAATAACAACTGTAATGGCTTTACCGGTAATACCTTTGACTTCTTTTTTCTTATGGCTTTCAATGAGTGGTGAATTATCTTCAAACCACTGAGCTTCTGCGGCAATCTTAGCAATCACCTTGGTGGCTTCGTGATCTTTTACCGAAACAACGGATTCAAATGAACCTCTGTAAGCTAGAGGATCGTCGTAAACTTCGATGAAACCATTTACTACGTCAACATCTGAATTAACGTCTTTAACCCAAGCAATAGAGTAGTCGTCAAAGTCTTTTAAATCACCGCTTCTATAGTATTTAGATAACAAGGTTAGGGCTTTACGTTGTTGCTCGTTTTCAGCAACGGTTGCTGCTTTATCTAGCCAAAAGACAATTTCACTGATGGCTTTATCGTACATACCACCAACTTTCCACACTTGTTCAACTATCTTGCCGTCAATTTTTACTAATTTAGAATTCAAGCCCCAAGATACTGGACGCTTAGGGTCTACATCGACCTTATTTTTATAAAAGTTTTCAACTTCTTGTTCGGTAACGCCTTCATAATAGTTAACGGAAGAGGCAACAACATTATCAATGTTAGCAGACTGATTAACCATTTTAGGTGCGACCGTTGGGTCGAATAAAATAGGCGTTAGTAAGGCCACTAACTGCTCAGCACTTTGGTCTTTATTTAAGGGTAATTTACCTTTTTCGGCAACTGACATGACATAGCGTTCAAAAGTTTCAGGGCTAAATTCAGGGCTGAATTTACCTGACATATAATGGTGATGAATGCCGTTAGAAAACCAAACACGTTTGGTGTATTCATTGAACTTTTTGAATTCTTCGCTGCTTTTGTCTCCGGCATAATCAGCGATAACCGCTTCTAGCGTATGACGAATGGTGAGGTTGTATTTGTAGTTATGATCCCAAGTAATATCACGACCAGAAAGCGCTGCTTTATAAAGATAAAATAACAATTCTTTAGTTTCTAGAGGCAACTCTTCAAAACCAGGTACTTGATAACGTATAACACGGATATCAGCAAAACGGTCTACCTGCCATTTAAATTCATTGTTGCTAGTTGCTGTCGCCTGATGAGTTTGCTTTGGCTCTGCTTTTATGCTGCTTGTTTCTTGTTCAGAGCAGCCAGAAAAAGCGAGCACAGCTGCTAACGCTGCAGATATTTTTGATAATTTCATGTGGTTTTAATTCCAAGTATTGCCCTGCGATCGAGCCTTTTATTATAAGTATTACTTAACGCTAAAATAATACTCACAATGTCGCAATATTTATACCTGTTAACTTTATTGGCAACAATCAGTATTTAGCTTAAAAGGTTCTTTAAAGGACGGAAAAATTAATATTTAGCGTTTTTAATGATTAAATATAGCGGCAATAGCTTGATATTTAATCATAGCGGACCTACATCATAGTAAATCCTAACCAGTAAAGTTCACTATGTTGTCTTATCTTCTTCCCATATTTATTGGCGTTTTACTTATTGGCTATTCTGTCGGTAAGCCTTACTGGCGAGAATATCAGCGAGATAAAATAAGGCGTCAGCCATTTAAAAAAACATGGCGAAAAATCATTCAACAAAGAATGCCTTATTTTGGACAAATGCCAACAGATTTACAGTTGCAGTTAAAGCAACATATTCAGGTATTCTTGGCGGAGAAAACCTTCGTTGGTTGTAACGGTGTTAAAATAACCGATGAAATACGTATAACGATTGCTGCCCAAGCATGTCTATTGTTGCTTAATCGCAAGACTAATTTTTACCCTAAATTACAAACCATACTGGTTTACCCTCGGGCTTTTATTAAGCAACAGCAAAATATGGGGACTGATGGCTTAAGATACCAACAAAAAGTAGCATTGGCGGGTGAATCATGGGATTTTGGTAAAGTTGTATTATCTTGGCAAGATACTTTAGACGGTGCAAAAATACCTAATGATGGTCGTAATGTGGTCATTCATGAGTTTGCCCATCAGCTAGACCAAGAAAATGGCAGCGCTAACGGTGCGCCTATACTGGATAAAGGGCAGAGCTATCAAGGTTGGTCTGCTGCTTTTTCTCTACAATTTGAACAGTTAAAGATGCAAGCAAGAACCGGAGCACCCTCATTATTTGATTATTACGGAGCAACAAATCCGGCTGAATTTTTTGCTGTTACCAGTGAAGTATTTTTTGAACAAGCTAAACAGTTTCATGCTAAGTATCCGATGCTCTATCAGCAACTTAAAAATTATTATCATGTTGACCCTGTTCACTGGGCTTAATATTCATATGACAGATAACATCACTTTAATAATGACAAATCTGGTGATTATTCTAAAGTACTTTATTGATATACCAAAATAATAGCGCAAGCTCCTGTTAGTACTGGGTACTATTTATGCGGAGCAATAAAATCTTCGGCTAATCTATCTTCACTGTAGTAAGATGCTCATAACTTGTTGTTTAAAATTATTACGGTTAGGGTGTGGAGTTAACAACTTCTTGTTTTAATGGTGATGATTTTCTAGATATTTCTAAAGATCCTGTTATGCGTTTACTAAAATCAACTATTCATCCTGACATTCGTGATATGTCAGCACGCCAATTTACTCGAAAAGCAACGCGGGCTATTGTCTTAAAGGGTGAAGATATACTTTTGCTGTATACCAAGCGGTATCATGATTACAGTTTACCCGGTGGCGGTATCGACGAAGGTGAAAGTAATGTTGCCGGTTTGGTGCGCGAGTTAAAAGAAGAAACTGGCGCGCATAATGTGCAAAATATTCAAGCGTTTGGTTTATATGAAGAGTTTAGACCTTGGCATAAGCCCGACTTCGAACTTATTCATATGGAGTCTTACTGTTATATTTGTTCAATAGATGAAGAGTTACTTGAACCCGAGCTTGAAGCGCATGAAATTAATAATGGTATGCATCCAATTTGGATGAATATACATCAAGCTATTAGTCATAATGAGCAAACAATAGCGAATAGTCTAAAAAAGGGACTTTCTATTGAACGTGAAACTTTTTTGTTAAAGCTTATTGTTAGTGAGCTACTAGTCAAATAGGGTTAAGTGGTTTTATTGTGGCTATTGTCTGAGGCAGGGACGTTTTCTATAAAAATTAGTCAGCACTTACTTCATTAGTAATGGCAATTCTTAAGGTTTCTCTTTTTAATAGTTTTGCTGCGGCCTCTGCCGATACTTGGTAAAACTCATTAACGTATTCTTGTGCGTTGAGATATTCGCGTATTTTCTTTTTTATCGCGCACGGGTTGTTACAGGCTAAAGAAAATACCAGCGAGTAATCACCTGGCGAGTTTTTTGATAGTAACCGAGCGTATTCGACTGGATCACCTGGAGTACAGCCTATTCTTATCACATCTGAAAAAAAAGAGTGAGTCATCACATAAACGTTACCCGTTGAAACAGTGTCTTTTTCCATGTCTTTTATAAACTTCTTTTTTATATTAAATAGTTTAAAGGTACTTTATCTTTGAAATAAAGTACCTCATCAAACAAATATGTACTGGCTTAAACTACTTTTAAATAGTCTTTAATTATTTTTGCGCCATTACTGGCTTGAATTGGCTTAAAAATAAAACCAGAAACGCCACTTGCTTGGCATTCATCGACGAGTCCTTTATCGGTAACAGAAGACAACATTACCACAGGTACATTTGAGCCACTGGCACGAATAGCTTTCAATGCCTCGTTACCGTTCATCTTAGTCATCACGACGTCCATGAAAAGGAAGTCAGGTGCTTGATTTTTTACCGCTTCTACCGCAGTACTACCATCGTCTGCTTCAATGACATTTTCATAACCTAAACCGGCTAAAAAGCGTTTTATTGCTTTTCGTATCATCGCACTATCGTCAACAAGTAATATTTTACTCTCTAGTGGTAAAGGTGTGCTGTGTGGATTTGCAATGCCTGAGCTTTGTTCTCTTTCAACATTACTGGTTTGAAAATTAACATTACGCACCAATAAATTAAAATAGTAACGACCAACACCTTCAACGGTAATTGGTACAGTTATTATCTCTTTAACGCCTGCTAAGTATTTTTCCATATCTTTAAAATTATGGATAAAATATGGGCTAGAAAAATCAAATTTTAAGTTGTTGCGGCTCAGTAAATCAGTTGCTCGACCAACAATGGTATTGCCCCATTCTGCTAAAGCATTACTTAACTCGTCATTTATTTCTGTGTAATCATATGCTTCATCAAACATATTTTGGCAAACAGAATTACCAATAGCTACTGCGGTTTCTGGGTAATGATGCATCATAATTACCCCATCTAAACAGCCGGTAATATCAGAGCAAACGGCATAACCTTTAAAGCGAAAGTCTTCAACTTTATCCATAAAAGCTTCGCCGGCGCTCCCCGATAAACTGGTCATCGATTTTAAGCTAGCAATAGATTCATTAATGAAAGGATGTAAAGTGACCTTATAAATTGTATCAATAGACATGAAATATCCGCATATATTATTTTTATTGTGCGAATAAAATACTAGAGCAAATAAGGTTTTGCAAGCAAATACCCTAGGCGATTAACGAGCTTTGATTATTTTTTTTAATAATATATCAAGCACTAATCACTTCTGTGTTGATACTGGTGAAAAAACAACCAAAAACTTTAAGGATTAAGTAGAGAAAATAGAGTTTTTACTGTATAATGCGCCACTTTATTTTGATGGTCTTAAATATGTTTCTATTTTTGCTATCTTCACCGTTGCTGGTTAACAATTTTAGTTAGCACTATTTAGGAATTTATCTTTGATCACTACATCTAACATTACAATGCAATTTGGCGCAGAGCCTTTGTTTGAAAACATTTCGGCTAAATTTGGCAATGGTCACCGCTACGGTTTGATCGGCGCAAATGGTTGTGGCAAGTCTACATTCATGAAGATACTCAGTGGTGACTTAGTACCAAGTTCGGGCAATGTCTCGGTTAGTACTGGCAACAAAGTAAGTACGTTGGGTCAAGACCAGTTCGCTTTTGAACAACACAATGTTATTGACACTGTTATTATGGGTGATATGCCATTATGGAAAGTAAAGCAAGAAAGAGATGCTATATACGCACAAGCTGAAATGAGCGAAGCCGATGGTATGCGTGTTGGTGACTTAGAAAGTGAATTTGCTGAAATGGACGGTTACACCGCAGAAAGTCGCGCAGGTGAAATACTACTAGAAGCAGGTATCGAAGAATCTTTTCATTATGGTTCAATGCAACAAGTTGCTCCAGGTTGGAAACTTCGTGTTTTACTTGCACAAGCCTTATTTGCTAACCCTGATATTTTGTTACTCGATGAGCCAACCAATAACTTGGATATCCATACCATCAGTTGGTTAGAAGCTGAGTTAAACAAACGTAAATGTACCATGATCATTATTTCTCATGATAGACATTTTCTTAATTCAGTATGTACACATATGGCTGATATTGATTACGGTGAATTACGCGTTTACCCGGGTAATTACGAGTTCTTCTTAGCGCAGTCTGGTTTGTTACGCGAGCAGTTATTAGCCGGTAATGATAAAAAAGTTGCTGAGATTGCTGAGTTGCAAGACTTTGTTAACCGTTTTGGCGCTAACGCTTCTAAAGCGAAACAAGCAAGTTCTCGTGCTAAGAAAATGGATAAAATTAAACTTGATGATGTAAAGTCTTCAAGTCGTATCACCCCAAAAATAGCTTTTGCCCCTGGCAAGAAAATGCACAGACAAGCACTAGAACTTGAAGGTTTAGCGCATGGTTTTGACGGCGTTACTTTGTTTTCTAAAGGTGATTTATTGTTAGAAGCGGGTGCTAAATTAGCTATCATCGGAGAAAACGGTGTTGGTAAAACAACGTTACTTCGCTGCTTAATGAGCGAGTTAGAGCAAACTGAAGGCGTTGTTAAATGGTCTGAAAATGCCTCTGTGGGTTATTGTCCACAAGATAGTGGTTCATTCTTTGACAATGACTTAACATTGATGGAATGGATGTCGCAATGGCGTAGACCTTGTCACAATGATTTAAGTGTTCGTGGCATGCTAGGACGTATGTTATTCACTGATGATGATGCTAACAAGAAAGCACGTAACTGTTCAGGTGGTGAGAAAAATCGCTTGTTATTCGGTCGTTTAATGATGGCTGATATCAACGTATTAATTATGGATGAGCCGACTAACCACATGGACATCGAAGCGATAGATGCATTGAACAATGCGCTAAAAGACTTTGAAGGTACGTTAATTTTTGTTAGCCATGACCGTGAGTTTGTTTCTAGCTTAGCAACCCGTATTATCGACATTAAAGATAAAAAGCTTGTTGATTTTCAAGGTTCGTTAGATGAATATCTTGATAGCCAAATACAGGCTCAAAAAAGAGCTTAGTTCTCTTTTAGCTTAGTTATTTGATTGTTGAAAACGCCTTTAATGGCGTTTTTAACGCTTTAACTAAGCACTATTTAATAGACAAAAAAATGAGTTAGCAAACATTTAAAACGAGTGCGCTATACTCTCTACCACTCTGAAGACAACTCTACTGCTGCCTTCACCTTAACAACGTTCTCTAGGCCTAAACATGATAAACAATGATATTCTTCGTCGCTTAAGTACTTTACTTGATTTTGATGACGAAAAAACCCGTGCCGTCTTTAAATTAAATGCTTGTGAAATATCAGCAGAGCAATTGGTTTGTTTTTATAAAGAAAAAGACGATGAGACTTATGTTGAACTACTTGATGTAGAATTTGCTAGTTTCCTCAATGGCTTGATTGTTGAAAGAAGAGGCGCAAAAGAAGGACCACAAGCGGTCCCTGAAGCTGTCTTAACTAATAACGCTATTTTTAATAAGTTGAAAATTGCTTTTTCTCTACAAGCTGATGAAGTGATTGATACGCTTGAATTAGCCGAGTTGAGCTTAACCAAATATGAATTAAGTGCATTCTTTCGAAGCATCAATAATAAACATTATAGAGATTGTAGTGATGAAGTTTTATCGACCTTTATTAAAGGTTTAAAAATTAAACTTCAAGGATAGTATTATGCCATTTTCGACACTGGGATTAAGTGAACCGCTTTTAAAAGCACTTGCTGACTTAAAATATGGCGAGCCAACGGCTATTCAGAAAAAAGCCATTCCGGTTATTTTATCGGGAAAAAACCTTGTTGCTGCAGCGCAAACAGGTACCGGTAAAACGGCCAGTTTTGTTTTACCAATACTTGAAAAACTTAATACCGAACGAAAATTACGTGGCAAACGTATTCGAGCGCTTATTCTTACCCCAACACGTGAACTTGCCGTTCAAGTAGAACAAAGTATCCGTGATTATGGTAAGTATTTAGACCTAAGCTCGATGGCAATGTACGGTGGTACTGAAATTGAACCGCAAAGGCAGAAGCTTATTTGGGGGGTTGATATTGTTGTTGCGACTCCCGGGCGATTACTTGATATGGCTCATCAACGTGCTCTGCATTTTGATGAACTTGAAGTCCTTGTTTTAGATGAAGCTGACAGAATGCTTGATATGGGGTTTATTGAAGATATCAATAAAATCATTGAACGTTTGCCACTTGAACGTCAAAACTTATTATTTTCAGCCACTATTTCTGATGATGTTCGAACGTTATCAAAGCGTACCTTTAGTAATGCGACAGAAATCTCAATCGGCAATAATAGCGCCTCTAAACCTAAAATTGATCAATGGTTAATAACGGTTGATAAAGGTAATAAGTCGGCATTACTGAGCCATTTAATTATTGAACATCAATGGCAGCAAGCGCTGATCTTTATCGAAACAAAACACGGTGCAGCTAAACTTGTTAGCCAGCTAGAAAAACGTGGCATTAGTGCCGAGTCTATTCATGGTGGCAGAACACAAGCGATGCGAGAACAAGTTCTTAATGACTTTAAAGCCGGTAAAATTAAGTTTCTTGTCGCTACAGGTATTGCTTCACGCGGTCTTGATATCGGCGAGCTCACTCGAGTGGTTAATTACGACTTACCTGATCAAGTCGATGACTATATTCACCGTATTGGCCGAACAGGTCGAGCGGGAGCCTCTGGAGAAGCGGTATCATTTGTAGCCAAGGACAATTTTAGAAACTTGTGTGCGATAGAAAGCCGTTTAGGGCATGTTATTAAACGCAAAGAATTTGAAGGATTTCCAGTCAAAAAAGTGGTGCCACTTTCTATTCTAAATTATGTGCCAAAAAATAAACGTTAACTGCGGCTCATTAATTTATTAAGTTTGTATTGCGCTTGTTGGGGATGGGTTAAATCGATGATTTCTATCATTTCACACTCATCCCTGATCATCTCACTGACATTACTCGGATAATCCCGGCAGTCTTCAGGGCGGTCTTGATAAATAGCACAAGTATATTTAACTTGCTCGGTAGCATCTTGGTTAGGCATTTTTTCTAGGAAAGGGCACTGTGTCAGTTGTTTACCGGTTTGAGGATTAAACCAAATCTTATCTTTTATTACATATTGATGAATATGAGGGCGAAAAATTTCCCACATCTCAATATCTTCAATCGAAGCTGCTATGCCTCCGTCGCCATATTTTATACAGCATTTTCCACATTGATTACAATCTTTCAATGGTTGCTTAACTCGTTTTAGTGTTTAAACAAAAGTGTATCATGTTAGCCTAACAATTATTGCGCTGGGCATTCGTGTTTCTCTATACAATTAATTATCTCGCCTTGTACTGATTTGATATCCCCAGTATGCTCACCGACAATAAAGCAAATTTTCGAATTACAGGTAATAATAACAACGTGAAAAAATCTATTTTAATAACAGGTTGTTCAAGCGGTATTGGTTTAGATGCGGCTCTGACGTTATCAACAAGAGGCTATCAAGTTTTTGCTACCGCAAGAAAACAAGCCGATGTTGTTATGCTACAAGAAAAAGGTTTAACCGCTTGCCAGCTTGATTTAACCCAAGTTGACAGTATCCATGCGGCACTTGCTTTTGTGCTCAATGAAACTGGGGGGACATTAGATTTTCTTTTTAATAATGGTGCCTATGGTCAACCGGGCGCATTAGAAGACTTACCAACTCAAGCGCTTATAAGCCAATTTGAAAGCAATGTTTTTGGCTGGCACGAGCTGACTAAACAAGTTATTCCGGTTATGCGCAAGCAAGGTCATGGCCGAATTATTCAATGTAGCTCAGTGTTAGGCTTTGTTTCTATGGCTTATCGTGGCGCTTATAATGCCTCAAAATATGCTGTTGAAGGTTTGTCTGACACCTTAAGGTTAGAATTGAGATCAGCGAATATCGCAGTGATACTTTTACAGCCAGGTCCCATTAATACTCAATTTCGCGCCAATGCCTTAAGTGCTTTTACAGCCAACATTGACGCTAAAGACAGTGCCCATCATCTTGAGTATCAACAACAAATAGCAAGGCTGGCCAGTAAAACCTCGAATGCAAAATTTACCTTAGAAGCGGCAGATGTCACCAAAGCGTTGATCCATGCCTTAGAGAGTAAACGCCCGAAAATAAGATACAGAATTACTGTGCCTACTAAACTATTTGCCGTATTCAAACGTATACTACCGACAAGTTGGCTCGATAACCTTTTAGCTAAAGGTTAATGAGCTAAAATAAGGTAAATTAACAAAAAATATTATTCATTTTTAAAAGGTAACTCTGATGAAAAGAACATCAAAAGTAGTTTGTACATTTTTAGCATTATTAACGAGCTTTAGTTTGTTAGCCTCTGATTTAAAAGTGGGAGAGCAAGCACCAGATTTTAAATTGCAAGCCACCAATGGTGATTATTACCAACTCAGTGACTACAAAGGTAAGCAAGCGGTTGTTTTAGCTTGGTATCCAATGGCTAACACGCGTGGTTGTACCATTGAATGTAAGTCATTGGTTGAGAAGGGGCATTTGATCAGAGCGTATAATGCAAGTTACGTTATGGCCAGTGTTGACCCATTAGATGACAACAGAGATTTTGCTAAGAAAACCGGCGCAGACTTTCCGATGTTAAGCGATCCGACAAAAGCGACTGCAAAAGCCTACGATGTGTTGAATATGATGCAGGTTGCTAGTCGTGTGACATTTTATATTTCTAAAGAAGGTAAAATCTTGAAAATAGATGATGATATTTCGCCAAGAACAGCGGCAGAAGATATTGCCAGTAACCTTGAAATGTTAAAAGTAGCAAAAGCTCAATAAGATAGTAAGAGCAGCCAACACTTTTGGCTGCTCATTATAAGTTACTCAGCGAGTAACTTTTCTATATCCGCTTTAATGCTAGTCGGTTTAGTGGTTGGCGCATAGCGTTTAACTACTTGGCCTTTCTTGTTCACTAAAAACTTAGTGAAATTCCACTTGATGCTCTTAGAACCTAGTATTCCAGGTGCTTGTGCCTTTAAAAAGGTAAAAAGAGGGTGAGTGTTGTCGCCATTGACGTCAATTTTATCAAATAATGGGAATTTGATATTAAACGTTAGATCACAAAACTGCTGTATTTCCTCATTACTGCCTTTTTCTTGTTGCTTAAACTGATTACAAGGAAAAGCTAAAACCGCTAAACCTTGTGTTTGATACTCACTGTAAAGTGATTGTAAGCCTTCATATTGAGGCGTAAATCCGCAGGCACTTGCCGTATTTACAATAAGCATTACCTTACCTTGGTAGTCTTTCAACTCAACGGTTTCTTTTTTATTGTTCAGCGCATTAAACTGATAAATAGCGTCAGACATTGATTATTCCTTTATATTAAGCGGCTTAAAATTTAGTGAAATTCTTCACAAGCTATCAAAGTGTTCTCGATTAAACTTGCTACTGTCATTGGGCCTACGCCGCCAGGTACGGGCGTAATATAAGCGGCTTTCGTTTGAGCTATATCAAAACCTACATCACCAACAAGTTTGCCATTGGCCAAACGGTTAATCCCCACATCAATAACAATAGCGCCAGCCTTAATCCATTCTCCAGGAATGAACTCAGGTTTTCCTACGGCCACAACAAGTAAATCAGCGTTACGTATTTTATCTTCAAGATTTTTAGTGAATCTATGCGTGGTGGTTACTGTGCAACCGGCCAGTAATAGTTCTAATGTCATAGGACGACCAACAATATTTGAAGCACCGACTATAACCGCCTCTAAACCATGTGGGTCTATACCGGTAGTCTCTATCAGCTTGATAATGCCCTTAGGTGTACAGGGGCGCAATCCTGGTTGACGAAGTGCTAGTTTGCCGACGTTGAATGGGTGGAAGCCATCAACATCTTTTAAAGGGTTAATATGCTCGATAATTAAATTAGCATCTAAACCTTTTGGTAAAGGGAGCTGAACAAGAATACCATCAATATTTTCGTCATTATTTAATTCATCAATTAAAGTAAATAATTCAGCTTGAGTGGTTGTCGGGGGCAGATCATATGAGCGAGAAAGAAAACCAACTTCTTCACATGCTTTACGCTTACTACCAACATAAACTTGTGAAGCAGGATCTGAGCCGACTAATATCACGGCTAGCCCAGGAGGTCGTAAGCCATTTTTAACGCGTACTGCTACTTTTTCTTTTACTGAGAGCCTAAGCTGCTGAGCAATATATTTACCGTCTATAAGAGTTGCTGTCATGATAGTTTCTATTAACTTAGTTAAATGATGAAAAACGACACTATTTTCGCATAAAAACCTGGACTGTTATAGCTACTGTTCTTATAAATGGTCTTTTATTCGGTAATATATCGTCAAATGAAGATTTAAAAATAAAATATACGCTTATCAAGTATGCCAAAAACAGAATTTATTGATAATTGATGAGTTGCTATATTTATAGGCAATAAGTGCTGATTATCAAGCGGCTTGTTTTAAAAGTGAGCAAACGGTTATTTTTTTATAAAAAAGGTTTGACGGGACTCAGGCAACTAGGTAATATCCGCATCCGTTGAAAGGGGCATATTTTTAGTTCTTTTAAACGCAGTACATATCGGTGATTAGCGCAGCTTGGTAGCGCACTTGGTTTGGGTCCAAGGGGTCGCAAGTTCGAATCTTGCATCACCGACCACTTTTTTAATTATTTTTAATAACTAAAAATTTGGCCTGTAGGTAATGTGCGCCCTTAGCTCAGCTGGATAGAGCAACGCCCTTCTAAGGCGTGGGTCGCAGGTTCGAATCCTGCAGGGCGTACCAAACAGTATTTTACAATGGTGGCTATAGCTCAGTTGGTAGAGCCCCGGATTGTGATTCCGGTTGTCGAGGGTTCAAGTCCCTTTAGCCACCCCATTTTTTCTCAAGAAATGGTGATGAAATATTGTAGTAAGTAGGTTAAGTAGAAAATGTCGGTGATTAGCGCAGCTTGGTAGCGCACTTGGTTTGGGTCCAAGGGGTCGCAAGTTCGAATCTTGCATCACCGACCACTTCTTATTTTATATGCCTTTTATCGTTGTCATCTTCCGTTATACACTCCTATTTACAAATCATAAATTTAATTTAGAACAACTCCTTACAAATCATAAATTTAATCTAGAACAACTCTTTAACTATCAGCTACACCAATTTTAATGCACTTTAAATTTAATTTATTACATTTAAATGAAGTCAGCACACACTGTTTTTACTCGTTTTATCACCCATTTAAAAAATAAGTCAAAAATAACGTCATTAAAGGGTCGACTCTTATATCAAGCATCGCTATAATTTCGCGTCATTATTTTAAAATCTAGGTCTATATCATGCCTTTTAAACCTCGCTGAGCGAGGAACTATTTATTAGTGTTGGTATTTACTCTGATTTTTCGGGCTTCTGTAGCGTTGGTTATAGGGCTACAAACGTCACACTCTTTGGCTAATTAAGCTGTGAAGTAGTTGTGTTATTGAAAGCGTTACTAAAACGCTAAGTTTTGAGGTATTAAAATGCAAGTTTCAGTAGAGACTACACAAGGTTTGGAACGTAAGTTAACTATTTCTGTTCCTGCAGAATCAGTAGATGTAGAAGTTAAAAACCGTCTTCGTCACATATCAAAAACCCAGCGAATTAATGGTTTCCGTCCAGGTAAAGTTCCTGCGACTGTTATCCAAAAGCGTTACGGTCAATCAGTTCGTCAAGAAGTTGCTGGCGAATTAATGCAACGTAACTTTGTTGATGCAATTGTTGCAGAAAAAATGAATCCAGCTGGTCGTCCAAGTTTTATTGCTAAAAGCAATGAAGACGGCAAAGCGCTAGAATTCGAAGCTACTTTTGAAGTTTACCCTGATGTTGCTTTAACTGGCTTAGATTCAATTAACGTTGAACGTCCTGACGTTGAAGTTACAGATGCTGATTTAGATGAAATGTTTATTACATTACAGAATCAACATAAAACGTGGAAAGAAAACAAGCGTAAAACTAAAGCTGGTGACAAACTTGTTTTAGATTTTACTGGCCGTGTTGACGGTGAAGTTTTTGAAGGCGGCGAAGCTAAAGATTTCGAACTTGAATTAGGCGCTGGTCGCATGATCCCAGGTTTTGAAAAAGAAATTACTGGCATGAAAGCTGGCGATGAAAAAACAATTAAAGTGACTTTCCCTGATGATTACCATGCTGAAAACCTAAAAGGCAAAGAAGCAGAGTTTGATATCGTTCTTCATAAAACTGAAGGTCCAGTATTACCAACAATCGATGAAGATTTTGCTAAATTGTTTGGTGTTCAAGAAGGTGGCGTAGAAGCATTACGCACTGAAGTAAGCACTAACATGACTCGTGAGTTAACCCAAGCGGTTAAAGCTAAAGTTAAAGAGCAAGTAATCGAAGGCTTATTAGCTGCTAACGATGTTGAAATTCCTAAAGCGTTAATCGCTCAAGAAATTGACGTTTTACGTAAGCAAGCAATGCAACGTTTTGCGGGTCAAATGGATCCTAATAACATGCCAGAGCTTCCAGCTGATATGTTTGAAGAGCAAGCTAAGCGCCGTGTTAAAGTTGGTTTGTTACTAGGTGAAGTGATCAAAGTTAATGAATTAAAAGTTGACGAAAACAAAGTTAACGAATTAATTGCATCAGCCGCATCAGCTTACGAAGATCCAAAAGAAGTTATCGAGTACTACGCAACAAACAAAGAGCTTAACCAACAAATGCAGAATGTTGCATTAGAAGAGCAAGCTGTTGAATTGTTACTTGAAAGCGCAAAAGTTAATAAAAAGAAAGCAAGCTTTAAAGATATAATGAATCCAGAAGGTAAATAAGACTGAGTCTCTTAGGATTCTTGCCACTGAGCAAAGAAACTTAATCGGCTAAGTTGCTGCCATTTGCTTAAATTTGTAGCACTTTAGTGAAACAAATGTGAATTGGTAGACCTTTTAGATTGACATTATGTCAAGCAATCGCTTAAATGGCTGGTATGGGGACATACGAGCCATTTTTTATATAGAAAGGAAATTTTAGTTGTTTACTTCTCAAAATAATTCTCAGAAAATCACCAGCACTATCGATAGTGCTTTAGTGCCAATGGTTATTGAGCAAACACCTAAGGGTGAGCGCTCGTTCGATATTTATTCAAGACTTTTAAAAGAGCGTGTTATTTTCTTGTGTGGTCAAGTTGAAGATCACATGGCTAATTTGATTGTTGCTCAGTTATTATTCCTTGAGTCTGAAAGTCCTGATAAAGATATATACTTATATATTAATTCACCTGGCGGTTCGGTAACTGCAGGTATGGCTATTTACGATACGATGAAGTTTATTAAGCCAAACATTAGTACAGTATGTATTGGTCAGGCGGCTAGCATGGGCGCATTCTTATTGTCAGGCGGTGAAAAAGGTAAACGTTACTGTCTACCTAATGCCCGTGTGATGATTCATCAGCCACTTGGTGGTTTCCAAGGTCAAGCATCTGACTTTGAAATTCATGCGAAAGAAATTCTTTATATTAAAACTAAATTGAATACTTTAATGGCCGAGCATACAGGTCAGTCATTAGAGAAAGTTTCTCATGACACCGACCGTGACAACTTCCTAAGTGCAGAAAGTGCGGTTGAATATGGATTAGTTGACTCCATATTAACAGAACGATTAGATAAATAATTTCACAACTTTGTGATCTAGATAATTTATGAAATACTTAACAGTATCTGTATTAGAAATTAAACAAATTGAGGTTCCGTATGACCGATATTAAAAATGGTGACGGTGATAACGGCAAGCTTTTGTATTGTTCGTTTTGTGGCAAGAGCCAACATGAAGTTCGTAAACTTATTGCTGGTCCGTCAGTATTTGTTTGTGATGAGTGTGTTGAACTGTGCAACGATATTATTCGTGAAGAAATAAAAGAAATTTCCCCGAAAGAAGAAAAAGAAAGCTTACCTACACCGATAGAGATCCGTGAAAGTTTAGACGACTACGTTATTGGTCAAGATCACGCGAAAAAAGTATTAGCCGTAGCGGTTTATAATCACTACAAACGTTTACGCAATGGTGACTCTCACAATGGTATAGAGTTAAGTAAAAGTAATATTTTACTTATTGGCCCAACGGGTAGTGGTAAAACATTACTGGCTGAAACCTTAGCGCGTTTACTTGATGTGCCGTTTACTATGGCCGATGCAACGACATTAACTGAAGCAGGTTATGTTGGTGAAGATGTTGAAAACATCATTCAAAAGCTTTTACAAAAATGTGATTACGATGTTGAAAAAGCCCAGCGTGGTATTGTTTACATCGATGAAATTGATAAGATTTCACGTAAATCAGATAATCCATCAATCACGCGTGATGTATCAGGTGAAGGTGTTCAGCAAGCATTGTTAAAGCTTATTGAAGGCACTATCGCTTCAGTTCCACCACAAGGTGGGCGTAAACATCCTCAACAAGAGTTTTTGCAGGTTGATACCTCGAAAATCTTATTTATCTGTGGTGGTGCATTTGCCGGTTTAGATAAAGTTGTTGAGCAACGTTCACATACTGGTGCAGGTATAGGTTTTGGCGCAGAAGTTCGTGGCAAAGATAGCAAGAAAACGCTAACTCAACACTTACAAGATGTTGAGCCAGAAGATCTGATTAAGTATGGTTTAATTCCTGAGTTTATTGGTCGCTTGCCTGTTGTAGCAACATTGACAGAACTTGATGAAGACGCATTAATCCAAATATTGCAAGAGCCTAAAAATGCGCTAACTAAGCAGTTTGGTGCATTGTTCGACATGGAAAACGTTGAATTAGAGTTCAGAGAAGATGCATTAATTGCTATTGCACACAAAGCAATGGTGCGTAAAACGGGCGCGCGTGGTTTACGCTCAATCGTTGAAAGCGTCTTACTTGATACCATGTATGAATTGCCATCAATGAATGATGCGATAAAAGTTGTGGTCGATGAAACAGTAATAAAAGGTGAGTCAAAACCGATTATTATTTACGATACACCACAGGAAAAAGTAGCGAGCGAATAGCCGTTCATTGCTAAAATTTTAGGTGTTTCGATAAAAAGAGTTAGATGACATTGATCATTTAGCTCTTTTTTTTTGTCTATCCGTTGAAAGCTTTACTAAAATCCCCATATACTTTTTAACTACAATTTTTTCCCTACTGATTTTCGAGAGAGTAACCTATGACCGAAGAGTTATCTGGTATCAATGAAATTCCTGTTCTAGCCTTGCGCGACGTTGTTGTTTATCCCCAAATGGTGATCCCATTATTTGTAGGTCGCGAAAAATCTATTCGCTGTTTAGATATAGCGATGGAAAACGACAAGCAGGTTTTTCTTGTTGCACAAAAAGATGCCGCAGTTGACGACCCTACAGCCGATGATGTTTATCGTGCGGGTACGATTGCCACTATTTTACAAATGTTGAAATTACCTGACGGCACAGTGAAAGTGTTAGTTGAAGGAGCGCGTAGAGCGCGTATAACTCAATTTGTTGAAACACAAGAATACTTCACTGCCGATATTGAGTTTCTTGACGTAGAAACCGTTAACGAAGACGATTGTGAAGTCTTGGTTCGTTCGGCTATTTCTCAGTTTGAAGGTTATGTCAAACTCAATAAAAAAATACCACCTGAAGTGTTAACTTCAGTTTCAGGTATTGATGATGCAGAACAATTAGCGGATACGATGGCTGCACATATGCCATTAAAGTTAGCTGAAAAACAAAAAGTACTAGAAATAGAGAATGTTGCTCAACGTCTAGAATATTTAATGGCACTGATGGAAGGCGAAATTGACTTATTGCAAGTTGAAAAGAAAATTCGTACCCGTGTTAAAAAACAAATGGAAAAAAGTCAGCGCGAATATTATTTGAATGAGCAAATGAAAGCCATTCAAAAAGAATTAGGCGATGACGAAGAAGGTTCAAACGAAGTTGAGCAGCTTGAAAAGCAAATTGAAGATGCGCAAATGCCCGAAGAAGCTAAAGAAAAGACTTTAGCCGAAGTACGTAAATTAAAAATGATGTCACCGATGTCGGCAGAAGCAACCGTGGTTCGCTCATACATCGACTGGATGATCAGTGTACCTTGGAAGAAGCGTAGTAAGTTAAAGCGTAACTTAAAGCTTGCTCAAGATATTTTAGATAAAGATCATTACGGTTTAGATAAAGTTAAAGAACGTATTTTAGAGTATTTAGCGGTGCAGCAACGTGTTAGCCAGCTAAAAGGACCTATTCTTTGTTTAGTTGGCCCTCCAGGGGTTGGTAAAACGTCTTTAGGACAATCTATTGCTAAGTCAACCGGACGTAAATACGTGCGTATGGCACTAGGTGGTGTGCGTGATGAAGCTGAAATTCGAGGCCATCGCCGCACATATATTGGTTCTTTGCCAGGTAAGTTGATTCAAAAAATTGCTAAAGTTGGGGTTAAGAATCCACTATTTTTATTAGATGAAATAGATAAAATGGCGTCTGATATGCGTGGCGATCCTGCATCTGCTTTACTGGAAGTGCTTGATCCTGAGCAAAACACGACGTTTAACGACCATTACTTGGAAGTTGATTACGATTTATCCGATGTGATGTTTGTTGCTACTTCTAATAGTATGGATATCCCCGGACCTTTATTGGATCGCATGGAAGTTATTCGTTTGTCGGGTTATACCGAAGATGAGAAGCTTAATATTGCCAAGAATCACTTACTCGATAAGCAAGTTGGTCGTAATGGTCTAAAAGAGAAAGAAATTTCAATTGAAGACAGCGCTATTATGGGCATCATTCGCTACTACACAAGAGAAGCTGGGGTACGTGGCTTAGAGCGAGAGATATCAAAACTTTGTCGTAAAGCGGTAAAAGCGATTTTATTAGATAAAACCATTAAAAAAGTCACTATTAATCAAGATAACTTATCTGAATTTTTGGGTGTACAACGTTTTGATTATGGTAAAGCGGATAGTGAAAATAGAATAGGTCAAGTGACTGGTTTAGCATGGACATCTGTAGGTGGTGAGTTATTAACTATAGAAACAGCTTCGGTTCCAGGTAAAGGTAAACTGACTTACACCGGTTCATTAGGTGACGTGATGCAGGAATCGATACAAGCAGCGATGACCGTTGTACGAAGTCGAGCCGATAAATTTCGTATTAATGCTGATTTTCATGAAAAACGTGATATCCATGTTCATGTCCCAGAAGGTGCTACACCAAAAGATGGGCCAAGCGCAGGTGTTGGTATGTGTACGGCATTAGTTTCTAGCCTAACCGGTAATCCGGTCAGAGCAGATGTTGCTATGACAGGTGAAATTACTTTACGAGGTGAAGTACTTCCTATTGGCGGCTTAAAAGAAAAACTCTTGGCTGCGCATCGTGGTGGTATTAAAACAGTCATTATTCCAAAAGATAATGAGCGTGATTTGGAAGAAATTCCTGACAATGTTAAAGGTGATTTGGTTATTCATCCGGTAAAATGGATAGAAGAGGTATTAGATATTGCCTTAGAGCATCCAGTAGAAAAATTCAAATTAGGCAACTAATTTGTAAAAATTGCTGTTTTTTTAGTAAATAAAAGAAAAAATTGCAAAAAATTAACAAAAAACAGTGATTTTTGCTTTTCAAACACTGAAACTGTGTTAAGTTAATGTCGCTGATAACGCTAGACCCCTATCCATACATAGGATTAGGGTTTGGTTAAGATAAAAATAAATAATAAATTTTATTTTCTTAAACACAGTGCTTGATGTTCAAAAGAAGCTCAATATAAAAGTTTCCGCAGGACGCTAAAACAAATGATGGCACTGAATAATAACAATTGAAGGGGAATACTTGTGAACAAATCTCAACTAATCGAAAAAATCGCTGCTGGTGCAGACATCTCTAAAGCTGCTGCTGGTCGTGCGTTAGATTCATTTATTGAAGCTGTTACAGACGAATTGAAAAATGGTGAGCAAGTTGCTCTAGTTGGTTTTGGTACTTTCTCAGTACGTGACCGTGCTGCGCGCACTGGCCGCAACCCACAGACGGGTGCAACTATTCAAATCGCTGCAGCTAAAATCCCAGCATTTAAAGCTGGTAAAGCATTAAAAGATTCAGTTAATCCATAATTATCTGCTTCAATTTTTGTAGATAAATCAGAAAAGCCTTTTTAAACGAAGGCTTTTTTTATTTTACATATCCCATAAATAGCTTCATTTATATCACTATAAAATAATTAAATCTTCGTCTGCTACTTCAAGGTCAGTGATGCTTCTGATAGAATCCTGAACAAAGATATATCTGTCGTAATAAATAGAGAAAAAGATGTTAGAAAATATTCGAGAAGGTTCACAGGGCTGGATTGCAAAATCAATCCTAGGTTTAGTTATTTTAACTTTTGCTTTAGCGGGAATTGGTACTTATACCAACTCAGTAGACACATCTGTCGCTGACGTTAACGGTGAAAAAATATCACAAGATGCTTTTAATAAAGCTTATCAAGCGCAACGTAATCGTATGGCACAACAATTTGGTGATATGTTCGAAACATTATCAGCAGATGAAAATTATATGGCTAACTTTCGTAACGGTATTTTAGATAACCTAATTAATGAAAAGCTGATTGATCAAAGTACAGTTGATATGTCTATTCGCGCTTCTGATGAACGTATTAAGCAAACTATTCGCACGATGACTGAATTTCAGGTCGATGGTGTTTTTGATAATAATCGTTATTTAGCGATGATTAACCAAGCCGGTTTTTATCAATCTTCAGATTTTCGTGATTACTTACGTGTTCAAATGACTCGTCGTCAATTAACACAAGCACTTGTTGCCAGCGAGTTCAACTTGCCATACCAAGAAAAACGGGTAAGCGCTTTACAAAACCAAAAGCGTAACGTCCGCTATGCGACCATTAATGCTGAACAGTTTAAAGCCGGTATTGAGTTAACTGACGATGAAATCAATCAGTACTACTTAGCTAATCAAGGCCGTTTTGAAAACGAAGAAAAAGTAAAACTTAACTACATCGCACTTGATGTTAACGACATTGCAAAAACAATTGAAGTTAGTGACGCTGATGTTAAAGCTTACTACCAAGAGAATATTGCCAGCTATCGTCAAGACGAACAGCGTCGTGTCGCTCATATTTTAATTGAGTTTGGTGATGATGAAGTTGTGGCAAAAGTAACGGCAGAAGCTTTATTAGCCCGTGTTAATGCCGGTGAAGATTTTGCTACTTTAGCCAAAGAAAGTTCAGACGATACTTTTAGCGGTGAAAATGGTGGTGATTTAGAATGGATTGAACGTGGTGCCATGGGCGATGCGTTTGACGAAGGCGCCTTCGCGTTAACCGAGATTAATAGCGTAAGTGATGTTGTCGAAAGTGACTTTGGTTTTCATATCATTAAATTAACCGACCTAAAAGCTGAACAAGTTCAGGCTTTTGCTGATGTAGAAGTAGAACTGCAAGCAAAAGTGAGTCAATCAAAAGCACAAGATAAGTTTTTTGATTTACAACAGGAAATGGCACGATTAAGTTTTGAAGCCCCTGATAGTTTAGACGAAGCTGCTGAAGCCGTTAACTCAAAAATAATGACGACAGACTGGTTAAGTAAATTTGGCAACGTAGCGCCATTTGATAGCCCTAAAGCAATCGAAGCTGCTTTCTCTGATTTAGTCCTTCAAGAGAACTTAAACTCAGACATTATTGAAGTTAGCGATACTTTAGCGATTGTTATTCGTTTAGAAGAGTACCAACCAGCAGAAGTTAAGCCACTTACTGAAGTTACTGTACAAATTCGTGATACTTTGATTAGCGAGAAAGCAACAGAGCTAGCACAAACAACAGCTGACTCTTTACTTGTTTCATTTAAAGCAGGTAATGATATTAGCGAGCAGTTAACAGCGATTAACGCCGTGTTTATTGAAAAAGCTGATGTTACACGCTCAGGTAGTGATATTGCGCCTAGCTTAAGCCGTGAGGCTTTTAAATTACCTCATCCAAGTGAAGGTCAGATTTCAGCAACGACGGTAACATTAAATAACGGTGATTTAGCCTTATTAGAAGTTCAAGCTGTTATAGCGAGTAATGTTGAAAAAGCACTTGACCCAAGAATGGCACAACAACAAACGCAACAACTTGCACAATCTGCTTACCAAAGCTTTGTTGAAGCATTAAAAGTTAATGCTGAGATCACACGTAAAGCAATAGCGGCGCCAGTATCTCAGTTTTAAGTAGCTAAGTGATTCAGTCATCAAGCGATTAAATAACGATACTTATTAATGATGAGTATTGAATTAAATGAAGGCTGCAAATTGATTGCAGCCTTTTTTATTACTTATAGAAAAAAATCAAAAAGCTAAAATTATGCATTCCTCCTTGCTAGAAAAGTATTTACCTGAACTTAACCCTCATGAAAATTCATTACCCATCTTAGATCTGGCTTGTGGCAATGGCAGGAATGGTTTGTTTTTCCTAGAGAAAAATTTAGCGGTGACTTTTGCTGATATTAACACGCAGTCATTAGCGAATGTTCAGCAAGCAATAAGTCATGATGCAGATAAATATCAATCAACATTAGCCACCTTTTGGCTTATTGACTTTGAACAAAGGTTTTCTCAGCCATTAGTTGAAAATAGTTATAGTGCCGTAATGGTTTTTCGCTACTTACATCGACCACTTATCGAGCAGATTAAAGCGGCAGTAGTTCCTAATGGTCTGGTTATTTATGAAACGTTCACCTTAGGACAAGCGGTTCTTGGTCGCCCCAAAAATCCTGATTTTTTATTAAAAAAAGGAGAATTACTTGAGCATTTTGCTGGTTGGCAAATTATTCATTCTTTTGAAGGGACAATAATTTCAGATACGGGAAATCATAGCCAAGCCATAGCGCAAGTCGTGGCGAGAAAACCTTTATAATTACTTAACAAGTAAGTTGTGGCATGATCTGTTTAACCTGCTTAACTTTATTCATTCAGCGGAGACTGTTTTGTTTTATCGCAAAGTATCTTTTATCGATATGTTTAAGCGATAACAATTTCAGACGTGGGTAATAATAGCCAAGCCATAGCGCAAGTCGTGGCGAGAAAACCTTTATAATTGCTCAACAAGCAAGTTGTGGCATGATCTGTTTAACCTGCTTAACTTTATTCATTCAGCGGAGACTGTTTTGTTTTACCGCAAAGTATCTTTTATCGATATGTTTAAGCGATAACAATTTCAGACGCGGGTAATAATAGCCAAGCAATAACGCAAGTTGTGGCGATAAAACCTTTATAATTGCTCAACAAGCAAGTTGTGGCATGATCTGTTTAACCTGCTTAACTTTATTCATTCAGCGGAGACGGCTTTTTTTATGGCAAAGTATCTTTTATCGATAGACCAGGGCACGACAAGTTCACGAGCGATATTGTTCACCACCCAAGGTGAACGTTACGCGAGTGCCCAAGAAGAGTTTCCGCAATATTTTCCTCAAGATGGTTGGGTCGAACACAACCCCAACGAACTATGGCAGAGTGTCTTAAGTACCTGTCAAAAAGTGCTAGATGAAAATCAGTTGAGTGCTAGCGATATCTTAGGTATTGGCATAACAAACCAGCGAGAAACGACCCTCGTATGGGATAAAAATACTGGCGATGTTATTTACAATGCGATTGTTTGGCAAGATAGACGTACTGCTTTTTTTTGTGATTCAATTGATTGTCAAGACATCAAAAATAGCATTATGGACAAAACGGGTTTAATTTTAGATGCGTACTTCTCTGCGACCAAAATTAATTGGTTATTGGATAATGTACCAGGTGCAAGAGAAAAAGCAGACGCAGGTCAGTTACTTTTTGGCACTGTTGATACTTTTTTATTGTGGCAATTAACGGCGGGGAAATCTCATAAAACCGATGCAACTAATGCTTCTCGCACTATGTTATTTAATATTCACCAACAATGTTGGGATGATGAATTACTGGCTTTATTTTCAATACCCAAAAGTATGTTGCCTGACGTGATGGACTGCGCCGCTGAATTTGGTGTCACGCAATCATCTTTATTTAATGGTGAAATCCCCATTTTAGCGATGGCTGGCGATCAACAGGCGGCTTTATTTGGTCAAGCTTGTTTTACTGAGGGCATGGCGAAATGTACTTATGGTACAGGCGCATTTTTAATGCTAAATACCGGCAATAAAGCTTTAAAGTCAACTAATCGCCTACTGACAACTATTGCTTATCGTTTAAACGGTGACGTTACTTATGCTATTGAAGGCAGTATTTTTATGGCAGGGGCAACTATTCAATGGCTAAGAGATCAATTAAAGATCATTGATAAAGCAAGTGACAGTGAAAAAATTGCTGAAAATACGGTTGTTGAGCATGGTGTTTTTTTAGTCCCAGCATTTACAGGCTTGGGTGCCCCGTATTGGGATCCTAATGCTCGCGCTGTCATTTCAGGCCTTAGTCGTGACTCAGGTCGAAATGAAATAATTTCTGCTGCTTTGCAGTCGGTTGCTTTTCAAAGCAAAGATTTACAAAATGCTATGGCAAAAGATGGCTTAGCGCTCTCATTTTTAAAAGTAGACGGCGGTATGGCGGAAAATAACTGGCTGCTTAATTTTATCAGCGATATGTTATCGATAACGGTTGAACGCCCTGATATCGTTGAAACCACAGCGTTAGGCGTTGCTTATTTAACCGGCTTACAAGCAGGCGTTTTTTCTTCTGTTGATCAATTATCAACCTTGTGGCGCTGTGAAAAAAGTTTTACGCCACAAATCAGCGAGCAGAAAAAAAATCGTCTTTATGCACAGTGGCAAAATGCCGTAAGTAAAGTACAAAGCTAGTACCTTAATTGCGAGTAGTTATCAATTTAGACAAAAGCTGGCGATTGTTATTGTCACTTTAATTAGCACTTAAATTCTGCACTTTACGCGTTAACGGGTATACAATGCTAATTTTATTATTCTATAAATTTCATTATGCATATTGATCCTAAATGGCGTGTTTTAACGGTTGGCGATGGCGACTTATCTTTTTCTGCATCTTTACTTAAACATCATCAACCCCAGCAGCTGACAGCAACCATCTATGACAGCATGGCTTGTTTACAGGAAAAGTACGGTGATGTTTATTATCAGCAGTTACAGCAGGACAATTGCCAAGTCATCACTGATTTTGACGTCACTGATGAAAAAACTTGGGGGACGTTAGCTGAACAATCATTTGATTTGGTGATCTTTCAATTTCCATTATTACCCGCTTTTCCTTCTGAACAAGCTTTTCAAGCTCAGTGCCAGCAATTAAGTGTTAATACCTTAAACAGAGCTTTACTGAGAAAATATCTGTTGAACTGCTTTCAATACTTTCTTGATGAAAACGGTGCAAAACTTGCGTTGATCACTTCAAAGAATGTTAAACCTTATCTGCAATGGAATATTGAAAAAGCATTAATCACTGATACCGATATCAACTATATTGGTCGTTTTTTCTTTGATATTACTAAATTTCCAGATTATAAAGTCAGGAATGTAAACAGAGATAAACATGTTAAATCAACTCAAGGTACAACTTATATATACAGCCAAGCGCCTCTAGAAAACTGTAAGGCGATGTTTGATGCTCACAGCGACGACTATATTACCTATAACCGTAAAAGTAGGGTGCCTGAAGATAAAAAATGCTTAGCTTGTCATACAGGCGCTTTCGCCACAGAGCACGACAAGCAAATGCATTTAGCCACTAAGAAACATCAGCAAATGTCTGCCTACGAGCAGCAATGGACTTATTTCCTGCAACAAGAACAGGCTAACAAATAAATCTTAAATAGGGTCAATAAAGATGCATAACAAAAAAGTACTGATCCCGCTACCGCGCTATGGTTGCGATCCTTCAGAAGTCGCTATTCCTTGGTTATTGCTAAAAGAACAGCAGGTTGAAATGACCTTTATAACACCTGATGGCAAGGTCGCGACGGCTGACGATATTATGCTGACTGGAAAAGGTTTGGGCTTGCTCAAACCCTTATTACAGGCTAGACAAGATGCCATAAATGCCTATCGTCAACTGGAACAATCAGCTGAATTTAATAAGCCTTTATTTTACACCGATGTGAAAGCCAGTGACTTCGATGGATTATTATTACCGGGTGGGCATGACAAAGGGGTAAAAGAATATTTAGAGTCAGAGGTATTACAAAGATTGGTGGTTGATTTTTTTAATGAAAATAAACCCGTCGCGGCTGTTTGTCATGGCGTATTAATTCCAGCGAGAAGTATTGATCCCAAAAGTCAAAAATCGGTCATCTATAATTATCAATGTACCGGGCTATTAAAGCGTCAAGAGCTTATGGCTTTCCAATTAACTCGACTTTGGTTAGATGATTATTATTTAACGTATCCAGAAACAACCACAGAAGATGAATTAGTGGCAGCACTTGCCAGTAAAACTCAGTTTGTTAACGGCAGTTTGCCATTAGCTCGTGATGATTTACAGCACTTGTCACGTGGCTTTATCGTTAAAGATAGAAACTACTTATCGGCGCGATGGCCTGGAGATATTTATAATTTTAGTTTGAAGTTTATTGATATGTTGACAGATTAACCCTGTAGTGAATCTGTCACTTGAATGCTTATATTGATGTTACTTAGGAGAATCCGAGTAAGGGTTTGAAGATGTACTAGCTGGCTTTGAGCGTTCAGGTTTTTCTGTACGACGAGCAAAGCCCTGTTCACTTTTATCTTTATAGCTACCTTTACTGCTATTACTTCTGTTGTCTCGACCTTGTGATGAAGGTTTGTTATCAGAAAAATTGGATGATCTGATTGTAGGGATAGGGGCTTGTCCTAAAATGAGTACGGCAGGGTCTTTAGGTTTCTGGCGTGCGGGTATCACTCGCAGACGCGGTGGAATTTCATATTGTTCATCATCAGCTTTTGGCAAGTTCTTAAATTGATATAAATAAAAACGTTCCATTTTTTCACGTGCCCACTCGGTCTTACGCAAAAACTTTAAGCTAGATTCAATACTAGGCTTGTTTTTAAAACAATTAATATTGGTATATTCCGCTAGAATTTCCCAACCATAATGATCATACACTTCATTTAAAAGTGTATCTAATTTAAGCCCGTGCAAGGGATTATTGAGTTGTTCGTCTTCTAGCGTCATGAGATTCTTTTTTACTAAACAGTTATAGCCATATTATATACGGATATGCGGACAATGTACTTGCCTTTATTATTTTTTGTTTCGATAACGCTCTTTTGCTTTTCGACCTTTTTTATAAAGTGCCGGTCTTAGAAAGCGTCTTAATGAAGGAAATAGATAAGAAACAGTAGTTAACCAACCGCTCGAACGAGGTAATGTAATCTCGATTTGCTCACCTTTAGCTACGCGAATTATTGCCTCAGTGACTTGCTGTGGACTGCTCATGGGTTGAGAAAATACAATATCTTCTACTTCATCTATTTCAGACATAATAAAGCCAGTATTGATTGGCCCCGGAGAAACCAAACCAATACTAATCCCCGAACCGCTTAATTCATCAGCAAGGGCATAGGTAAATGCACGCAGCCCAGACTTAGTTGCGCAATAGGTTGCAGCGCCCTGTAATGGTGTTCGACCAGCTAAAGAGCCAACATTAACGATGCCGCCAAAGCCACCATTAGTTATACTGCTGCGTATATAAGGTAAAATTAATGCCGACAGTGCTATTGGCGCACGTAAATTTACATCGACCATTTTTGCTAATTGTTCAGCGGTATTATCTTCAACATTACCGCGTTGATGATAGCCAGCATTATTAATAAGATAATGAATACTGCCAAATTTCTCTTGAGCACTCTCTAGCATTTTTTGGCAATCAGCTGAATTAGCGACATCCATCTTGATGGTTAACACCGAAGTTTCAACACTAAGTTCTTTTTCAATCTCGTCGAGTGCTTGTTGTCCTCTGGCTAACAAAACCAAATTAGCTTTCAATTTGGCAAAGGCTCGGGCAGTTTCTGCACCAACACCTGCAGATGCACCGGTAATAACGACTGTTTTACCTTGAAAATAATGTTCCATCTTTATGCTTCCAGTTTCATTTGTTTTTATTTGTTTTATTTATTTACATCTCATGTCGACAAGGTTATTTTATTCTGGTCTAACCAGAGGTCAGTATGCCAGAAAAAACCGTATTGTTAACTATCGAAAACAACATTGCTTATGTTGCCCTTAATCGTGCAGATAAACATAACGCTATTAATATGATGATGTTTTATCAACTTGATAAAATTATTAAACAATTACAAAAAGATAAATCACTGCGAGCAGTAATTGTTCATGGTAAGGGTGTCGATTTTTGTAGTGGTTTAGATGTTAAGTCTGTGATGAAAGCACCGGTTAATATCTTTAAACTCCTGTTTAAATGGTTACCCGGTCAATCAAATTTAGCACAACGTGTATCAACGGGCTGGCGTAAAATTCCTGCTCCGGTGATCATGGCATTACATGGCAGAGTTTGGGGGGGCGGTTTACAAATAGCACTCGGTGGCGATTTTCGCTTTGTTGAGCCCAGTGCTACTTTATCTATTTTAGAGGCAAGGTGGGGACTCATTCCGGATATGGGCGGCACTTTGGCACTTAAAGAACACTTGCCAGCAGATCAAGCGAAGTTGTTGGCGATGACTGGTCAAGAAATTTCTGCGCAGCAAGCACTTGAATTCAAGTTAATTACCGATATTTGTGCTGATCCCTTAGTGTCAGCAAAAAGCTTAGCAGATAAACTTTGCCAGCAATCACCGGATGCGGTTGCAGGTGTTAAAAAACTTTATAATCATGTTTGGTGGCGAAGTGACCGTTTTACCTTAGCCCGTGAAACTTATTATCAATTAAAAGTTATGTTAGGTAAAAATCAAAAGATAAAAACTTACAACCAAACCCATAGCACCAGTGAAGCGAAAGTCTTTAAAGATAGAGGCGATTGGTCGTAAGATTTAACTGAATATTTTCAGGTTGAATTTGCTACTTTTTTTCGATGATGTGTAGCTATCTAAAGTGATCTAAAAAGTGAGTGACCAATGTATCCCCTTAAATATATAGAGCCAGTTTTTCGTCCGCCCAGTGAGTGGAAGAGCCTTATTTTGCAAGTTACCAATGGCTGCTCTTGGAATAATTGTTCTTTTTGTGAAATGTATACGGCCGAAAATAAAAAATTTAAACCGAAAAAAGTCGCATTAATTGAAGAAGAGATGATTAAAGTTGTCGACTCAGGTTTACCGGTTGGTCGGGTGTTTTTAGCCGACGGTGACGCAATGATGTTACCGTTTAAACGCTTAAAAGAAATACTTGAGCTAATAAAGCAATATTTTCCGCAAGTCACTCGTGTTGCAAGTTATTGTCTACCAAGAAACGTCAGTAATAAAACGGTTGAACAGCTAGCAGAGTTAAAGGCGTTAGGCTTGTCTCTCTTGTATGTTGGTTGTGAAAGCGGTGACGATGAGGTCTTACAATTAATTGACAAGGGCGAAACCTATCAAAGCTCTTTAATTGCGCTCAACAAAATTAAGCAAGCAGGTATTAAAAGTTCAGTGATGATCTTAAATGGACTTGGCGGACCTGAGCTATCCAAACAGCATGCCATTAACTCAGCTAAATTAATGAATGAAGCACAACCCGACTACTTATCGACACTCGTGGTTAGCTTTCCTTTAGGGCAAGAACGTTTTGCTAAAAACTTTACTGACCGACAATATCAACCCTATCGACTGCTAAGTCAGCAAGAGTTATTTATTGAAATGGCAACATTGTTATCCGCTCTGGAATTAGAAAAAACTATTTTTAGGTCTGATCATGCTTCAAATTACTTAGTCTTAAAGGGCATTTTAGGCAAAGATAAAGAGAAACTAGTTAATACGGTGCAAATGGCATTAGCGCATTCTACAGAAATTCCGCTTCGTCAAGAATGGCAACGAGGATTATAGCCAGTAATGCCTGTACACTAAAAAAGTTACTAATTAAAATAATAAACTCAAACAATATGTTAAGTTAGTTATAGTTTTATAGTCAGCTGATAAATGTAGTCCGTACTTTATTTACAGCACATAGCTCAGTCCACCATCAATAACGTTGATATAGGAAGATATATTGACTATAAATAAGGTTGACGTTAATTGATAATAAAGTCTGTTAATTTTGTTTTGTCGTGGTGGAGGATTCAGTTTTAATGAATAAATTTATTATTAAGTCTATTTTACTATTTTTTATTGTGATTGCTCCCCTACAAGCACTTCAACAATTATCGCCAACAAAAAATATTACTTTTTATACTGAAAACTATCCTCCTGCTAATTATTTAGTTAATGATAAGCTTAAGGGAATTTCAGTAGAGACCTTAAAAGCGTTATGGAAACATTTAGACATTGCAGAACAAGAAATTCTGGTTGTTCCTTGGGCACGTGGCTATAGATTTACCTTAGATAAAGCCAACAGCGCTTTGTTTACCGTTTCTAGAACACAAGCTCGCGAAGGTTTATTTAAATGGGTCGGGCCTATTTTTCACTCTACTCATGTACTAATGGCCAAAAAATCAAAAAACTTTGAGTTCGCTAATTTAGGGCAAGTTTTTTATCGTAAAGTTGCCACCGTAGCAGGCGATATCTCAGAAATTTCGCTTAATCAAGTGGGTTTCCCTTCCTCTAACTTGGCAAAAGTCTCCTCCTTAAAACAAGCTTTTTTAATGATGCAATCAGATCGTGTCGACATGATTGTTATCTCTATACATGGTTTCGCTCATTTAGCAGAACAACTTGGCTTTGATGAAACTGACTATGAACAGGTCTGGCAGGTCAATAAGGTAGGTAACTACTTTGCTTTCAATATAAACACAGCCAATGACGTGATAGCACTATATCAAAAGGCCTTCGATGATATTGCACCGCAACGGTTAGCGATTAAAGCTACTTATGTTTTACCCCAAGCTGAGTATTAATGAATTAGCTATATTAAGTGTTTTGTTTATTGAGGATGCTATCAAACCTTAACTTGACAGGTTTATTCTTAAGTTATTAAAAATATTGGCTTTATTAACTCTACGCAATAAAAATGTAGTTATTGTTTTTCTTAAATTAGAGCTCTTTTCATTGTCGGTGTTGCTATAAATAAAACCTTGCTATCTATCGATATAAAGCCATACTGAATTGATGTTAGGTGAACGTACTTAACACTAACCTTTGCCATTACATCAGGAATGAATATTACCTTACTTGCTATTTTACAAGCTGATAGTACTCAAAATTCTGTCAAAAAGACTGGATGATACTATGAATGTTGATACGCGGTTCCCAAATTCTTCGGTTAAGCCCTTTATCTTACTTATGGCTTTCGCTTTGTCGATCATTATGACTGGACTGATAATATTTCAATATCAGAAAAACATCATTCTTGAACGCAGCGAAGATAACCTCGCCAGCATTGCTAATCTAAAAGTCGAACGAATCGAATATTGGCTTGACGGACTTGAACGTGATGCAGGTATTATCAGTAAAGATTATTATTTCACCACTCTACTAGAACAATGGTTACGTGCTGGTGCACTCGATAATGCTAACCGTGATAATATTCTAAAGCGCCTTAAAGATATTGAAGACAGCAATAAATATGCTGTCTTATCGTTGCTCGACCTAGCAGGTCAGGTAATATTATCGACTAACAGCATAACAATTACCCCACCCGATGAGTCGATAACAGAGCAGGCCATAGACGTTATTCGCACTGAAAAAATGATTCTTGGTGAGATTAACCTAGGGCAAAAAGAAAAACTAAAAATGGCGATGCTAGTGCCTTTATTTGTCGAAAGTAAAGGGTCTCGTCAGATCATTGGTGTACTTTATTTTCGTATTCATCCAGAGCAGTTTTTATTTCCTATGCTGGATGCTTGGCCAGTTGGTCGCCTGAGTGCAGAAACCTTACTAGTACGCAGAGATAACGGCGAGGCATTGTATCTTAATGAGGTACGTCGTAAGAAAGACTTATCGCTTAGTTTGAGTATTCCACTTAACCAAGAAGATATCCCGGGTACGAATGCCGTCAATGGCAAAACGGGTTTTTTTCGTGGTGTAGATTATCAAAACATACCAGTTATCTCCTATTTAGCGCAGATCCCTAGAATGGATTGGGGCATGGTGGCAAAAGTTGATGAAGTAGAAGTCTATGCGCCAATTTATAGACGTGCTCGACAGCTACTTTGGATGGGAGGCATATTATTTGCGGTAGTGTCACTCGCTACTTGGTTGTACGTTCGGCGTGCTTCGGTTGTTGAACTAGCCCAATTGCAAGCAGATAAGCAATTAAAAAAGAGTGAAGAGTCGCTTCGACTTCTTGTCTCAAGTGTTCGTGATTATGCCATTATAATGCTTGATGCCGATGGACGTATTAGCTCATGGAATAAAGGGGCTGAATATATTACCGGTTATACCTTTGCTGATGTGTTTGGAGAGTTTTTCTCTTGTTTATATCCCCATGAAGAAATAATTGCAGGTCAACCACAAAAAGAATTACAGATCGCTAGAGAGCTAGGCCGTTTTGAAATAAATGGCTGGCAAATCTGTAAAAATGGCACACGCTTTTGGGCAAATACAGTTATAACCGCGATAAATGGCACTGATAACAAAGTGCTTGGTTTCGCCCAAGTTACTCGAGACATCAGTGAGCAGCGACAAAGCGAGCAACTGCGTGCTGAAAGTGAAGCTTTACGCCACGCTAGTCAAATGAAAAGCGAATTTCTGGCCAGTATGTCTCATGAATTACGTACGCCGCTCAATGCTATTATAGGTTTTTCAGAAGTCATTAGAGATGGCTTGGTGGGGGAACTTAGTCAACAGCAAAGTAAATATATTGGCAATATCTTTGAAAGTGGTCAGCATTTGCTTTCGCTAATCAACGATGTGCTTGATCTCTCGAAAGTAGAAGCGGGTAAGATGATCCTCGATATAGAGACTTTTCAATTGACCAGCTTATTGCATGACTGTACTTCTATGATAAAAGAGAAAGCGTTATCGCGAGACATCGAATTAATAGAGGATGTGCAAGCAGAGTTAGGTTTTATGCAATGCGATGGGCGCAAACTCAAACAGATTATTTACAACCTATTATCTAATGCTGTTAAGTTTACACCACAAGGTGGCACTATTATTCTTTCCGCTTGCCGTGCTGTTCGCGCTGACGCGATTATGATCACCGAAGATAACTTATGGAAAACTCGGCTAATTAATGAAGTTGATGGTGTTGAAGCCACCTTTGATGAGTTTTTAGAAATCACGGTACATGATACCGGCATAGGGATTTCTGAGAATGATTTAAATAAGCTCTTTCAACCCTTCACCCAAATAGACAGTAGCCTATCCCGAAAATTTGGTGGTACTGGGCTGGGTTTAGTTATGGTGAAAGCACTTGCTCATTTGCATGGTGGTTTTATGGCGGTATCGAGCGCAGAAGATAAAGGTGCTTGTTTTAAAGTGTGGCTACCATGGCGTGATGTCAGCGTTAAAGACGTTTCTCTTTCAGTCAACCCACTCATACAAATAAAAGATGAGAATATTGTCCGTAACTTGGTTAAAAAGCATGAGTTGCCCCTTGTTACTGAAGTTGAGAAAAGCGCTTCGGTACTGGTAAATTTAGCGCTAGAGAAAGAGAGTTAAGCAGGACTCTTACAAAGACTGAGTATGTAAGGACGCGTTAATTTATCATTAAAGAATAAATATGCTTTAGGTTTATATTTTAGCCATACGGCCAAAGATAATGTGAATAAATAGTGAGTACTTCAGCTTAGTGAGCTTTACGTAAACGCAGTAAGAGGAAATGAAATGGCTCGCATATTAATTGTTGAAGACAACCCGATGAACATGGAACTCGCCACTTTGTTAGTTGAAAAAGCGGGTCATAGCGTTATACAAGCAAAAGATGCGCAAAGTGGCTTGCATATAAGTCGAACAGAATTGCCAGACTTGATCCTGATGGATGTGCAACTCCCGGGTATGTCGGGTTTAGAAGCTGCGGTATTGCTAAAGGCATCTCCTGCGACAAAGTCTATACCTATTATCGCGTTAACTGCTCTAGCAATGAGTGGTGATGAGGAGCTGTGTTTGGCTGCCGGTTGCGATGGCTATATATCTAAACCCTTGCGTTATAAAGTCTTGTGGGCAGCGGTCGAAAAACATGTAATACAACCTCAATCTCTTAACAGGAAAATCGACATGAATAATCGTCCCAGAAAAGTCCTTATCGTTGACGATGAAGACTTCAATCGAGAACTCCTTAAGGTGATGCTCGAATATGAAGGATATATTATTCAGACAGTTAATGGTGGTGAAGAGGCTTTAAAAAGTGTTGAGCAAGACCCACCGGATTTAATTCTCCTCGACATCATGATGCCTGGGCTGAATGGCAATATAGTTGCTGAAAGGTTAAAACTTAATCCTGAGACCATGTATATTCCAATTATTATGGTGACCTCGATAGATGAGCATGCGGCTAAATTGACGGCACTTAAAGTAGGCGCTGATGATTTTCTTACTAAGCCAATCGACCGAGCTGAACTTATATTACGAGTTAGGAATATGTTGCGCTTAAAGGATTACAGCGATCTCCTTACAGACTACAACAATAAACTTGAAGACAAGGTTAAAGAACGTACGGTTAAGCTTGAAAATGCTTATAAGGAAACTATCATCACTATGGTCAGCGCTGCTGAATTTAAGGATGAGGAGACCGGGGCACACGTACGCCGTATTGCACACTATTCATATCTGTTAGGACGATTGCTTGGTCTGAGTAAAAAAATGAATAAAGCATTATTTTATGCGAGCCCGATGCACGACATTGGTAAGATTGGTATATCAGATGCTATTCTTTTCAAAACAACGCCTTTTACACCTCAAGAGCGTGAGACCATGAACACGCATAGTGCTATTGGCGCAAAAATCCTGCAAAAGGGTGACTCTCCTTTTATCAAAATGGGCGCTGAAATCGCATTAAATCACCACGAAAGATGGGATGGCACTGGCTATCCTAATGGTCTTTCTGGTGAAGATATTCCATTATCTGCTCGTATTATGGCGCTGTGTGACGTTTATGATGCGCTGCGTTCAAAACGTCCTTACAAGCCTGCTTTTAGTCATGAAAAGGCAGTAAAAATAATTATTGAAGGTGATGGTAGAACCATGCCTGAGCATTTCGACCCTAAGGTGCTTGCTGCTTTTGCCGCACATCCAGGGAATTTTGAAAAGGTCTATGAAAAATATAAAGACGACCACTAACTTTTGCATAAGTAACGCTGTTTTAACAACAGCATTAGGCGCCATCGCATTTAAGCCTGATGACAGCTAGTAGCTGTTGTTAAACCGTAGCTTTAGCCGCTATCATATATAAGCCTGATGGTAGCTAGTAGTTGTTGTTAAATGGCAGCATTAGCCGCTATTGCATTTAAGCCGGATGACAGCTAGTAGCTGTTGTTAAACCGTAGCTTTAGCCTCTATCATATATAAGCCTGATGAAAGCTAGTAGCTGTTATTAAACCGTAGCTTTAGCCTCTATCATATATAAGCCTGATGACAGCTAGTAGCTGTTATTAAACCGTAGCTTTAGCCGCTATCATATATAAGCCTGATGGCAGCTAGTAGCTAATGTATTTCGCAACGTTAATTGAACGTTTTTGGAATGCTGTGCAGCAACTCATCATAATGGCTATAAATTTTAGGCATATCCATTTTATTGAGAAACTCAGAGCAGGTTAAGTAAGCCAATAAATAGCGTGCGTCTTCAACCCATGGTGGTAAGTATTTACCGGGCTGACATAGTCCCATTTCCTCTAATTTGTATAGTACAGGAATGTCTTCAATATCTAATTTTCCACAAAATAATAACTTAAGACAATCTGCTCGACCATTAGCGGCGATAGCTTTTAAGAAATTATGCACGCGGATAAGTCCTTCTAAGTAAACACCATCTTTAGTAAAGGGCGCGCCGCCAGTTAAAACACCTCCCCTGAAAACTCTTCGAGTATTTTCATAAGCTTGTGATTCATTGCCAATACGACCTAAAAAGTAGTTATACACTTCTAAAAAGTCTGCGCCTTCAATCGACATTTGTATCGCGATAATACGGTCAGCTAGTCTACGCAGTCTATCCAAATCGATAGAATTAGTGATATATTCAGAAAATACCGCTAAGCCTTCTTGTGTTTTAGTGGTCCCAGGATGACCAGCGGCTAATATTTTAAGGTGCGGCTGATTAAGTCCATTAATTGAGGTGGCAACATGAATATGGGCTTCATGATTAATGAGTTGTTGCGCGTCAAGATCAGTAAAACAGGCTGTCTTCCTAATCCGTATTAACTTTGGGTTTGCTAGCGCGTTGGCAGATAGCTCGTCAACCACTTCAACTTTTGGCGCATCTGTACCAAACATTTTAGTCACGGCTGCTTGCATTTGCTCAGCGATATCTGAAGCTAGATAACACATAGGTGGTGGACTACCAAAGTTGTAACTAGCATAACTACTAATTTGTTTGTCAAAAATATTTGCCAATTCAAGCGGTGTTGATTTACCGTCAGTAAATGGGTTGGTAGGTTTACCGTAAAGCGCCTCAGAAAATTCATAAAACTTTTTAGTGCCTACCGATCCCATCATCAAAGCACCATGTTCAAGCTTAGTTGAAATGCGCTTTAGCCATTCATCTATGTCTGAATTCCCCATCAAGCTTCTAGCTTCACTCACTAAACTTAAGGTTTTACTGGGATCAAAAGTAGGGTAGCTAACCTTAGGTAGCTCTTTGCACTTATCCGCAAAGAATTGCTGTTTAATATCTCTGTTCCATTCTAAATGAGTGAGTATTCTAATCGGTTGGCTCGCGCTATATAGAATAGAACTTATCTGGCATATCCGTTCTTTTTCCACTTCTAATGTATTCATGGGTCTTTAAATTCCATAGTCATTACGAGTTACTTACTGAGTTAACTCACAAAAATTGCGTTAGCACCAAAAATAAATTGTTATCTTATTGGTTTTACTCTGTAAATTGGCGCATTAACACATGGTAAAGTTAAGGGGTTTTAAAAATGATCTTTTGTTAATGTTTTGGCTGAGCCAACACCACAGCCGACGATTAAGTTCATCACGCTTTTAGCACTGCCTTCAATGTGTTTAACATCTGCTTTAGGAGCAAAAATAACAAAACCATTAAATGGGCTAGGGCTAGTAGGCACAAATACCGCAAAATGATCCTCTAATTCGTCAGTAATATAACCCAAAACTAATTGTTCAGATTGAAATGCTTTAAGCATTACTGGGCGCGTAAAAGAACCACCATCTTTATTTTTAAACTGGCTCAGTATATCTCTTATCAGCGTATAACCAGGAATTGGAACAAGTAAGCGTTGTTCTAATTGGCCATGAACATAGCGTCCCCATACTGTTTGTACGAGTAGTCCTATGATAAAACACAATAAAAACACTGCAGTAAACGCAAGAATTTCAGCTAAAGGGATGTGAGAGACAAATTGTGTTGAGAAAAAAGTAGATATCGGTTCAAAGGCCATTGAAAGTGAATTTAATAGCCAAAAAGCGACTTTAAAGACAATAACAACGGGCAATAATATAACCATTCCACCAATAAATGCCGTTAATAAAAAGTTTTTAATATTTTTTAATATACTTAATAATTGCAAGTTAATATCCTAGATACGGTTGAAATAAGCGCAGATATGCTGAATGTTAGCGCAAGAAACATTTTTATACGTCATGTTTACATTGTAATGCTAAACAATCACTATCTTTATCAATAATCATTGACGAGTCCACTCTTACACCACTACCGGCATAATGGCCATTTGCGGTAAAAGTACAAACTTGCACATATTTATCCTCGACATAGGGCAAGGGGAACAATGTTTGGTAGATTTGCTCTCTTGTTTCAAAATTACCTGACTTTTCGGCAATCACTTGCTTGTTTTCATCTATTATCTTTATATTTGCACCACAGCGGCCAACGATTGGCTTGCTTACGTAGCCAGTTTGCTCAAGTTCATCCGTTAATTCAAAGCTGGTATTTAACAAGTAGGGATGATTTGGAAATAGCATACATAGCACAGGTAAAATCGCTTTGTTGCTAGGAATAAGTGTCCAAAGTGGCTCAAAAACCATAATATTATCGTTTAGTAGTACGTCAGATAAGCTAGGTTTAATGGATTTATTATGCTGAGTTTTATTAATGACATCATCTTGATTTGCTCTTATTTCGTCAAGTGCAGTCTCCCACGCCCATGTTTTCCATATCCATTGAAGCTTTATGCCGGCTGAATCTTCAATTTCATTATTTTTATTGCACGTTAATGAATCAATCCCTACCAATATTTTACATTGATGACCCGCCGCTTCTATGGCGTTTTTCATAAAGAGTGCATGATAGGTTTCTTCGGGGTCATCATCTTGTAATATATGAATAACGGAGTCGATAGCACGAGCTTGCCAAGCTTTAACTAAAAGGCTAAATAAGGCTGTGCCTGCATCAGTTCCACCTTTCACTTGGAAGTGTTTTAACCATTTACCTTGTACTTTTCCAACCTCCATATAGCATGATGCCGAATCACAATTATATTCGTAGACCTTCAAGCCATGTTCAGACATTGAAAAATCAAAACGACTTGTTACTAATTGATTAGCGCGGTTAGACCATGAGCGCTTAATTTTTTCATTTAGGTTTTTGGGTAAGCCGAATTTTTCCAATAGCTCTGGATGTTCCAGCACGTAATCGGTAGCATGCATAAACATTTGATGCAGTTCATCCGTGGCCGTTTCTAGTGCTAAATGAGCTTGGGGTGATATACGGTAATAGCGTAAAGCGCTTGCATCATCACATGACAGTCTATGGCCAGCCATCATTTGAAAAAATGCATATTCGTCGTCATTGGCGAGGTTTAACCAAGGGGTATTGGCTTTATTTTGTGCTGGCGCAGTACAAGCTTCAATATTAAACACTGCGGGTTCTGGCAGAGAAGAAATCAGCGCATCTGTTTCATCATCAGTTTGTATTAACCACCCCAAAATGGTTGACCCATCAGAGGGGCAGTGTAGCCAGTAGTCGCCGTTACTGCCTAATTTTGCTTTTATTTCACGCGAATAGTTTTGCCCATTTGGCCAAGGTGCAAAGGCCATGTTTTGTTCGGCGATATACACTTTATCGTTAAAAACTGCAGTGATTATAGCTACGTGACCCGTTTCTTCAAATTCTCCACCTTCATCCCAAATTAGTAAACTTCCTACTTCAGGTAATCTCTTTGCGCCATTTTCAAAGGCATTTAAGGCGAGTTCGTTATTATTTACAATATCTCTCACGGAACGTAAATTAAATATTTCGTAAGCCATAGCTACATCGTTAAAAATATAACCTTTGTTGGTGTAAAGCCATCGACGAGCAAATTCAACACATTGCCATTTATGTCCCATATAAATATCATCTACATAGCTTCTAAAGTGACTACGCGATTTATAGATTAATGGGTCTACGGTATCATAATCGCTAGAATAAGCGGTTACATTGCCCATCGATATACCGATAGGGGTGCCAAAAGAGACATCTTGTATGTTTTTAATTTTAGTCATTTAGTCCAGACTTAAGTGGCTATTAGCGTAAAAAAAATGCTTTCGCTATAGCATTGCCCTTTAAAATAGTTGAGTGAAATAATGGTTAAGATGAACGATGAGCTCATTTAAACTAACTTTACATTAAGCTTAATATTCTGGTCAAGATCAGATTAAACTAACGGTATTTTTTACGTGAAATATAGAGCATAAGTAGCTATGAAGCTAACCTTATAATATTTTTGTTTAAGCTAACGGATATAAAATAGCGAAGGCATTTTATCTTCGTGCAAAATTGATGAGTAATATTGAGGCGAGGATGATAAGAATAAACCACTAAACGTTGAGCACTTTTCGCTAATGGTTCGTCATCCTTAGAGTCGAGACTATAATCCGTAAATAACTCACTAGTTACCTAAGGTATACGATGCGAATATTTTTTCATAACGACCATTCGCTTTTAATTCTTTAAGGCCTTTATTGAAGGCATTTCTGGCTTTTTTATCATGAAAAAGAATATTATTAGGGCTTGCTCCAAAAAGTGGAAATTTATCCACTAATAAATGGGTATTGATTTGTCCTTCTTTTTGAATTTTAGCTCGGTAATGTTTAAATATTTGTAGGTCTAACTGAATGATATCGAAACGTTCTAGATATAACATTTTAACCTGTAATTCTTGATCATGATTCTCTAGATAAAGCGGGTTTTTGTTGGCCATTACGGCATACTCTCCACCCAAGTGTGTTTTGGCGCCTTGCCAAGACAATAAAGAGTATGAAGCTAGCTCATTCAAGTGAGTAAATTTATAATTATGCTTTTTTAATGCGAAGGCAAAATTTTCGTAAGCATAAGCTTCATCAGATAAGAAACCGGTAAGGTTTTCTTTGGTCATTGTTTTTAAGTTCATGTCACAGGCCGCATCAACATCCTTAGCTCTGAATGATGTTATTCGGCGAGCATATGGATAATAAATTGCTTCTATTTCATAGCCAGCTGGCTCTAAGGCCTCTCTTATTAAAGTTATTATTATACCGTCGTTAGTTTCAGGCATTACCCAAGGTGCAAGAGCATCACCAAAGGCAATGGTGATTTTTTGTTGAGCAAAGGAAGGCAGAGTAAATAACAAACTGATGATTAATAAAAATAGTTTTAGCTGCATATGTTAGTTAATAGGATAATAAATAAGTAAAATGAGTATAGACGAAAAATAGACGAAAAATAATTTTTCACAGCTGTTTATCAAACAAGTAAATTTTTTATGACACGAGACTGCAGAACTAGATAACTTTACTTTTAAAATTTTAGCGGACTTTATGCTATACTTCCTGAAAGTTAACCGCTTTTTTATACTTAACAATATATTTCTAACTACAAGGTTTGCCATGAAATTAACTGCTTTTCAGTCAAAAACATTATTGATACTTATCCCCTTAATATTATTATTATCGACAGCGATTTATTTCTATGGCGCAAATGAACCTACTTTGCCAAAAATGACAGTACAAGAGAAAAAGGCTCGCTTTAAAAATTTAATTATTCCTGCAATAGACGAAGTTTATGATGAACTTATGGTTCAATATCTTGACGTTTCAGAGTCACTTAAGTTAGGTAGTGATAACGATATGATAGAAAAACTGAAAATAGAATATAAAGCCAAAACTGATAATGAGCTGTTAATGGCACTTAAACCTCACCCTAAAAGTATTGCTATTGCACAAGCGGCAATGGAGAGTTCTTGGGCAACCTCTCGTTTTTTTAATGAAGCTAATAATATTTTTGGTGTTTGGTCATTCGATGAAGATGAACCTAGAATCGCGGCACTGAAAAAAAGGGGTGATAAAACCATTTGGCTAAAAAGATACCCTTCTATTAAAGCCTCGGTAAGGGGCTACTATCGAACCCTTGGACGCAGCGCCGCCTTTCAGAAATTTAGGCAATTACGACTAAAAACTGATGACCCCTACTCTTTAGTTAAAAAGTTAGACCGTTATTCTGAAAAGGGTGCAGAATATGGTGATGAATTAACCTCTATTATAAAGTTTAATAAATTTAATACTTATGACTAAAGTTCGGTTAAATTTATCAGTGTCGTCGAGAAAACTCGGTACTTAAGTGCCGAGTAGTTCAATCAAGTAAGGCTGATTTAAAGCATGCTGAAGTAGGTGTTCGTTATCTTCATCGTGCTCGATTTTATTTTTTGTTATCCTGCATAATACCTGCTCAACGTTATCCCCATTACCCGTAAAGACTTCAGCAAAGTTTATATCTTAGCTCCCCTATATAATTCTGATAATCGACAGGTATTTAATCGTGAATCTAAGCAGGTTCTCAAATGATAAATTTATCTGACGTAGACAAATTTCTGCTGTGGTTACTTTGAAAAATAGTATTCTGGCAACACATTGCATGAATCTTGTGTCACTCTATCTCGAACCCTTGCAAGGGTAACTTTATTATATTTGAGCTTATAGGGTTTTGAAGTCTATATTTGCGCTAATACATCTATGACAACACTTAAGGTAAAACACTCCTTAGCTAGAAAAATTTTACAGCGGCCTAAGGTCTCAGTGTTACCCCTTGATGTTTAATCATTAACCTAAAAGCACCGGGAGTTATCCCGTAGCGGCGTTTAAAGTGCCGGTAAAAATGACTAAGATTACTAAAGCCCGAAGCAAAAGCAATTTCGGTTATATCGGTGTTGGAACTAGCAAGGTTTTTAGCAACGGCATCACAACGCAGTTTTAAAAGGTATTCAATAAAGCTGAAACCGGTGTGCTGGCGAAATTGGCGAGCAAAATGACTTCTTGATAGATTAACTTGCTTTGCCACCTTATCTAGAGTGATATCCATAGTGTAATTATTGTTGATCCAATCTTGAGCATTGGTCATTCGCAAAGATGATTGTGCATTTGCTTGCTGCTCGTAACCGGCGTTGCTGATATGGATCAGTAATAGTCGTAAGTAGAGGTTCTCTTTTAAACAAACATTTAATGGTGAGCTCGAAATGGGTTGTATTTCGAGTTCATTGGCAATTTTTTGCATTCCTTGCGTACTGTGCTGGCTGCTTAAATTGAGATTGTTAGTTAAAAATCCTCCTTTAGATAACGTTTTTAAATACAAACTGTTGGCGGGTGTTGACAAGTTATCAAAGGACGGGGGAGCAATACATGCAAACAGTAATTTTGTTTCGGTGTTTTTATCTGTCGTGATTGAATGTTGATATTCAGCAGGGATAAAAACGGAATGTCCGCTTAAAAGTTGATGGCTTTCGTCATTAATCGTTATGCTTACAGCACCTTTTAAACAAACGACAAACTCATGCAGGTTATGCTGGTGCTGTTCGATATCTCGACGTAATACAACACTGGATGTCCAAAGCATTAAAATAGTCCGATAGTATAATTATGTGGTTCAATCGTATGCGACGCCAGGCAATAAAGCTATTAAAATAATATTTACTTAGCACTATTGTACTATTGATTGCGGTCATCACGAATAAATCATGATAGCAATTTATAGTACAATAGTTGGCTTTAGGCTTTTATCTTAATGGGGAAAACTATGATTGTTGTACACCACCTTAATAACTCACGTTCGCAGCGGGTGCTTTGGGCTTTAGAAGAGCTTGGCGTCCCTTATGAAGTTAAGCGTTATGAGCGAGACCTAAAAACAAATTTAGCGCCTAACACCTTAAAGAAAGTACATCCATTGGGTAAATCTCCAGTGATCACTGATGGTAGCATTACTGTTGCCGAGTCTGGAGCCATTATTGAATACCTTGCACAAACTTATGGTGGTGATGATTTTACTCCCGATATTGGCACAGAAGCACATCGCCAGTATATATACTGGTTACATTTTGCTGAGGGAACATTGATGCCACAATTATTACTAAAAATAATCTTTGAAAAAATATTGAAAAGTACGATGCCCTTTTTTGTTAAGCCAATTGCTAGAGGGATTGTGAAAAAAGTAATGAAAGGCTATGTTGGGCCAAATATTACCGGGAACTTAGACTTTATCGAAAGCCATTTAAAAAATAATCAGTGGTTTGCTGGAGAAGAATTATCTGGTGCTGATATTCAAATGAGTTTTCCTCTAGAGGCTTGGGTTGCCAAAAGTTCAAATGACAATAACTACCCAGAAATTACCGCTTACGTTAAGCGTTTTCAAGCCCGTTCAGCCTATCAAAAAGCCCTTAAGTCTGGAGGTCATTACGATTATGCTTAATAACAACTTATCATTATGGCGTTGTTAGCGTTTGGATATTTACCCGGGATGATTATTCATTGTAGCTGATACTGATAGAATAAATTCAGCTACAATCAATCTTCATCAACAATATATAGAGAAAAAGGCCAATAATCTCTTGAGAATTTTAAAAATCAGTCTGTTTATACTACTAAGCGTAGTCGTTTTATTTGCCAGTTATCTTTATGTTAATCAAGCACCTGATAAGTCTGTCGCTGAACTCAGCAAGCGCTGGGCTGCTGAGCCATCACAATTTATGCAGATTGCTGGTATGAATATACATTTTAGAGATGAAGGACCAAAGTCTGATGAAGATCCTATTGTCTTAATTCATGGTACGAGCGCGTCATTACATACATGGGATGGCTGGGTTGACCAACTAAAAACACAACGCAGAGTTATTCGCTTTGATTTACCTGCCTTTGGTCTAACCGGCCCCGATCCTAAAAATAATTATACTATTGAACATTATGCTGAAGTTGTTATTGCTGTGTTAGATAAGTTAAAGGTTAAAAAAAGTGTATTAGCAGGTAACTCTTTAGGCGGGTATATTGCTTGGGCTACCGCAGTGTTATATCCAGAGCGAGTCTCTCAAATAATTTTAGTCGACGCGAGTGGCTATCCTTTTAAGTCTGAATCTTTACCCTTAGCCTTTAAATTGTCTAAAAATCCGATAACGAGCCGGTTATTAAAAAACGTTTTACCTAAATCTTTGGTGAAAAAAAGTGTTGAGAATGTTTATGGAAACCCTGACTTAGTCACCAGTGAATTAGTTGACAGATACTATGATTTGACGCTTCGTGAAGGAAATCGTAACGCTCTAAAAGAACGCTTTAAGCAGACGGTCCCCGGGGATTTAGCCAAAAAGATCTCAACAATAAATGTACCAACGCTTATCATTTGGGGAAGAAAAGATAAGCTCATCCCCATCAAGCTTGCGATGAAATTTAAGAAAGATATTATCAACAGTCAATTAGTTGTCTTTGATGATTTAGGGCATGTACCTCACGAAGAAAACCCTCAGGCAACAGTATTAGTTGTTAAACAATTTTTACAAGATAACAAGTCTCAATAATCATTGCGATAACGCCAACTGGAATTTAGTGTAAGCCATTAACGATATCGTTAATGGCTTTTTTGTAGTAGATGGCGACCAAGATAAGACGTTGTAGCTCACTGTCAAAGCGCTTATCTTGACGAGAACATAATTCAGCAAGCACTTTAATTACCTTTGAGTAGTTGGTTGTGGCTAAGGGCTGTTGTTTACTTTCAATTTCTATTAAGGCCAATAATGCGGTAAGTTCGTGCGGCGCTAGCAAAATTAAATTTTGATTAGTCGATAAATAAACTTCAATGGGAGTTAAGTTTTCGTGGTCACGCTGGCAGAGCGCATCACGTAAGGTATTATTGCTGCCAAATAACATCATTGAACGTAAATAAATAAAGGGTGGGGTACTGGCGACTACTTTATTGCCAGCGAATAAATAATGTAAAGCATTGCGCTGTCTGCGATCTGTTTTTGTAAAGTTGTCTTGTACCTGAAGGGCAGGGGTAAAAAAACTCAATGTGTCGTTGGTTTTAATTTGTGCGATAAGCGCAACAGGTAAAATTTTACTGGCTATTAATGTTGTGGTTAATTGTTGATAAAAATCAAACGATGCGACTTGCGCTATTCCTTGTTGAAATAGATAAGCTAATTGAATGATATTTTCCGACTCACTTGAAGCTAAATAATGTTGGCGTAAATCATTATCGTCATCTGCTGACAATAAAGCGATGAATGTCTGCATATTTTCCTTCATTGTAACCCTTGTTTAATACAAATAATTGGCTCAGTGTATACTCTAATTGTTTTGTTGTGTGGTATTTTTAAATAATAAAATTGTTGCAGCTATTATCGCTTGGTAAGCCAAGTTATTAAAAACCTCAGGCGATGTTTAAGCGTTATTATCAATAGGCTTATTGACGGTTTTTAGGCATTAGCTAACCGGTTAGTTTACTGGTTAGCATAATCTGCACTCAGTGTTTACATTGAGGCTTTTATCACACGGAATAGAGAAAACCTTACTTTTATTATTCTTCAATACTCTTTGTTTTTTTTATTAATTTACAATGGAAGTTGAACAGCTGTTTTTCGCCATATCTAGCTAAAACAGGTGGTGCATAGTCGATATATAATCTATCAAGTAAATTTACCGCCTTATCTAAGTAAATAATGTAAAATACCCTGACTTTTATCCGGTCAATGGGCTACTTTGTTTACATTATTATATGCATATTATTAAAATTATTTTTATCCTCGCTATTTTAATGCCTAATGACTGGCTCACGCTTTTAGCAATGACTTATTGTTAAGCGCCTAAAGTAAGTGTTTTATTTACATAAATTTAGCCGGGCTTTTCAAGCAATAGCTTGACCTGTTAATAAGCCTTGATGTCAGTGGTGATTGCGACTAAGTTACGCTCAAGCAACTTGCTAAGCACGCCTTTTCCAGTAAATATTGAATTAATCACTATAAGTGGATCCTATGAGCAATACTTTTACCAAACTTGTTAGCCAATTAACGCATTCATTAGAGCAAGAAGACGATCAAGAGCTGTTGATTTCAATAGAGAAATACCATCCGGCTAAATTGGGCCGATTACTCGAATCACTACCCAATAAATATCGCGATGATTTTTGGAGTTTGATCCCGGTAAATTACAAGGGTGAAGTCTTACTCTCTGTACACCGCGAACTGCGCCAATTTCTGATTAAAAAGACCAGCGAAGCTGATTTACTTAAATGTTTATCGACGCTTCAAATGGATGAGTTAGCCGACATTGATGCTGATTTACCATTACCTGTAGTAAGCGCTATGGTTGAGGCCATGGATAGTCAGCGAAAAGAGCGTTACCAAACAGTGGCCTCTTTTCCTGATAATACAGCCGGCGGTATGATGGATGTTGACGCTACGGCGGTCAGAAAGGATGTTAGTCTTAAAGCCGTCTATCGGTATTTGTGTAAGCTAAGAAAAAAAGAAGGTATGTTGCCCGAACAACTTGACCAACTGGTTGTTGTTGACAGAAATAACAAGGTACAAGGAACCTTATATCTTAGTGACTTGGTTTCAATGGACAATAGCTTATCGGTTGGCGACGTAATGAAAAACGATGTGCCCTTGATTGACTCGTTACAATCGGCCATTCAGGTTGCACAAATTTTCGAAGACCATGATTTAATCTCTGCGCCAGTTGTAGATGAAAATAATTTTTTGTTGGGTCGAATAACGGTTGATGATGTTATCGACGTGCTAAAACATAATTCAGAGCAGCGTTTATTGGCCTCCGCCGGCCTTAACGAAGAGCTTGATATGTTTGCCCCTGTTTCTCATATTTCTTTTAATCGAGCTATTTGGCTGGGCACCAATTTAATCACCGCCTTTGTGGCCGCTTGGGTCATTGGCTTTTTTGAAGCATCAATAGAGCAACTTGTCGCGCTCGCGGTACTCATGCCCGTAGTGGCAAGCATGGGGGGCGTTACAGGTAGCCAAACGTTAACTGTCGTTACTCGTGGTATTGCGCGTGATTTAGTCAGTAGTGCCAATATTGTTTCGCTGACCATTCATGAATTAAAAGTCTCTTTTATTAATGGCATATTATGGGCTGCAGTGGTCTTTTTAATTACTATTTTATGGTATGACGATTGGCAGTTAGGGGGCGTTTTTGCGCTGGCTCTTTTTGTTGTGAGCCTTACTGGCACGCTTTCAGGTGCGCTTATTCCTATAATATTGAAAAAACTGGGTGTAGACCCAGCCATTGCTGGCGGTGTTATTTTAACAACCATAACCGATGCGGTTGGTTTTTTAATCTTTTTAGGGACTGCGACTTATATTTTGATTTAATTAGCCTTACTTTAATCATCAGCAGAAGGCCAATAAGCCTTACCCTGGTGCTTATATAAACTACTTTTACAAATAAGTTTGACTGACCCAATTGGATTTACCTGTTATTATCGCTATTATTAACTCTAGTTAACAATGTACTTAATCAACCCCTGTTTAAGTACTTAATAACAAAACAGTGAATGACGAAAAATAAACCGAGCGATTATCACAATGCCTTTAAACATTGATTGATAAGTCGATCCTATACTAAATTTTTATGAGAAATAACACTTGAACAACGTCCATATACCAACAGTTATAACTAAAACCTTATGCTTAATCCTGCTTTTTTTACCTCAGTTATTAATGGCTGAAGAAGTAAGTGTCGCTGCAAAAAAAGAAAAATCTATTCTAGAGAAAAGAGAACAAGCGCTTTTGAAAACAACCGCTAACCCCTTTGCTATTTCGCAACATAGATTAAATTACCTACTGCCAGTCTCCTATATTAGTAAGCCAGGTACCCGTACGGTTGAAGAGTTAACTAATGATAATGTTGATAATGTAGAGGCTAAATATCAAATTAGCATCAAGTTTCCTATATATTTACCAACGACTGATGCTTCAGGTCTGTACTTTGGTTTTACCGCAGTATCGTATTGGCAACTGTACAACAGTGAGGCATCTAAACCTTTTCGAGAAACAAATTACGAACCTGAATTATTTTACAGTTGGCAACAGAATCACAGCATATTAGGCTTTGAGTTTAATCAAGTTCAGTTTGGCATCAATCATCAATCCAATGGTCAAAGTGGTCTTTCATCGCGCAGTTGGAACCGAGTTTTTGCGTCGTTAGTGTTTAGTGACGAAAGTGCTTTTTATTATATAAAAGCTTGGCATCGACTAGCTGAAGATGAAAAAGAAACACCACTTTCTGTGATTGGTGATGACAATCCAGATATTACAGACTATCTTGGGCATATGGAATTTGGTGTTGGTACTCAGCTAGGCAAATTCAACCTTTTCACTGCGGTGCGAAATAATCTTAAATTGAGTGATAATAAAGGTAGTGTCGAACTAAATCTTTCTTATTCATTCACTGAAGGTTATGACTTCTTGATACAGTACTTTAATGGTTATGGGGATTCACTTATCGACTATGACCGTCATCAACAACGCATTAGTTTAGGCATGCAAATGAAATTTTTATAAGTAATGCAACGCCATTAGGTGTAATTGCCTACTCTTGCTAAACCGTTAATTGTTAGCCCACCCTTAAGTTTATTGAAAGTTTGGGCTGCAATGTTATAACAGTATAGTATCCCCTCGCTTAAAGTTGTAACTTTAAGCTTGCATCACTGCACCAGCCCATTATCTGGAAAAATATATCATGCGAGTCGCCGTTTCTCAATTTGCCACCACTTTGGATGTTCAAGAAAATAAAGTAACCTGCCTGCGTATGATAAATGAGGCGGCCGTCTGTCAGCCAGCACTCATAGTGTTACCTCAATTTTGTAATACACTTTTTTGCCATACCGAACCAGGGTACAAGGACCGTAGTCAGGCTTGGCATCAAGCTTTAGACATTGACGGTCCTTTTTTACTGGCTATTGCAGAACAAGCCAAAAAGCATCACTGCTACATCGTCATAAACGTTACTTTAAGGCGATATGCTGCAAGTAGCTGGTCACCTGAACAAAAAAAGGATGCGATTAAAGCAGGTGTTAGTATAACCACTTGTTTATTTTCGCCGTTTGGGCAACGCCTTGACCAAGTCGATAAACAAAAATTAGAAGGTCATGAAAATGATTTTTTTATTAATGCAAGTCAGGCGTCTACGTTAACTTTAACGCCGCTAGCAAAAATTGGACTGTTAATGGGTAATGACACGATGACCTTTAACACCTCTCGTGAATTAGCTTTGCAAGGTGGGCAATTATTCTGTAATTCAATAAGCACATTTTCCTACGATCAAAGTCACTTACATGACCCAGCTCGAGCGTGTGAAAATAAAGTATTTTTGGCCACAGCAAATAAAATTGGTCGATTGTCAGCAACGGGATCTCTAAGTGGCGCAGGCCAAAGCCAAATAGTTTCTCCTGAGGGTAAAGTACTCGCTAAAATGAACCATAATGAAGCAGGTTTTGTGTTTGCTGATCTTGATTTAGAAAACTCTGCGATAGCACCCAATAACAAATGCCGACCTGATGGCAGCGATGTCTTTATGCAACGACGCCCTGAACTTTATCAAGCGCTAACATTACCGATAAAAAAGGTGGCTAAGCATATGAATAATGACAAGGTTCCCGAAACGGCGAATGTCGCAATATTTGCAACCTATAAGTCTAATGAACAAGCCATTGAAGATGTTTGTTTTTACATTGAAAACAACCTCAGTGATATTATTCAATTGCCTGAGTTATTTTTTATTGCAGATAAAACCATAACGAATAATGCTGAGCAACTCGCCGATATAGCCTCTTTGAGTAAACAACTCATTATACAAATCAGCTCAGTACTGAGACCTTTTCAATATGTGTGTACTAGTTTAGTGATTGATGGCGCACATCAGGCGGTGTTAATAAGCGAACAGGGTTTATTGGCAAAACAGCAGCAATTACACTTTTGCCAACGATACCAGTGGACACCACTTGGAGATGCGTTAACTCTTGTAGAATTACCGTTAGAGCAAGGTAATATCAAGCTTGTTATGCTAACAGCTGATGATGCAACCATACCTGAAATAGTTAACGTAGCGGCGTTGAATCAGGTTCACTTATTACTGGTGCCTTTTGAAATTCAAGAGCCAGGTGAAGTTGAATATTGCTTGTTATCGCGTGCGGCAGAACATAGAATTTGTATTCTTGCGGCGAGTCGTGAACAGAGCTTCGCTGCGGGCTGCTTATCGGTTGATTTACTTAGTGATAACGCCAATAAAAATGCCAATAAAAAGAAGGATAAACTACAAAAGTCTACGGGGTTTATTGCCAATTTAAGCTCAGGTGCTACCTTAATATCTGAACGTAAGTCAGCTAAATTTACTGGCTATATTAATCAACCACTGGTTAAACACCAACAGGGAAAAATCACTAAAGCATTAGTCCATCCTATTTCCAGTTGCTCTAAATAGTGGTAAGTGCTTACTAATTTTGGGTGTGCTATCATTGCAGTATTTATTGCCAGTAAATATCATTATTTTATTTTTTGTAACGTAAACCATAGCCGATGGGGAAGAGTGGTTTAGTGTTGTTTTTCTTCTTTTCTGTTGAGGTTTTTTTGGGCCAAGAAAAAGACAGTTTTCCCTGGAAGTTAAACTCGCCAAAGAGCATATCACTAACACCTTGACCTTCTGAACCCGGAAGCCAAGCAGCAATGAATGCTGTTGACTTATCTAATTCGTCATTAATGATTAATGTTCTCCCTGAGATCAAAATAACAACCAGAGGGATGCCCTTATCACTAATATTCTTTATTAATAGATAGTCTTCTGGGTGTAACTGTTTTAATGCTAGTGAGTTGCCATAGGGCGCTGAAATATTTACTTGACCGTTTATTTGTGATCCTGCCTCTATAATAAGATTTTCACAATCTCTGATATCACCATGGCCTTCTGCATAAGGGTACTCACCGATCACCACCACAGCGATATCATGATCTTTTGCCGATATTGCTGAAACATCATTATCACGCCTTAATACCGCATTGGGCGCAATCGCTGAAATACCTTGCCAGACAGAAGTGGCTCCTTCAAATTGATCGTTTCCTGATACACCTTGCCAATCAATGGTAAACCCTCCGCACTGATGACCGATATTATCAGCATTCTTACCCGTAACTAAAATGCGAGCCTGCTTTTTTAAAGGCAGTATGTTTTTTTTGTTTTTTAACAGCACAAGTGACTTTCTGACAGCTTCTCGTGCAATATTCCTATGCGCACTAGCACCAAAACTAACATCATTAGCCCAAATCCTTTCACTGGGGCGAGGCGAATTAAATAAGCCGCTGGCAAACTTTACTGACAATATCCGACGGACGGCGTCATTTATTCTTGAGATAGGCACAGTTCCTAATTCAACATGATTATGCAGATGGTGAATAAATTGCTGCCAGTTTTCGGGGAGCATAAACATATCGATGCCGGCATTAACGCCTTGAGCAACCGAGAGATAAAAATCATCACAGAGGTAATCAATACCATTCATGTCAGAAACAATGAAACCAGAAAAATTCAATTGTTGTTTTAGTACATCCGTGAGCAGATACTTATGACCATGGCACTTGTTGCCATTCCAACTATTAAATGACGCCATAACTGTCATTGCCCCCGCTTTTAAAGCGCTTATGTAGGGGCTAATATGAGTATTGTTGAGTTCTTGCCAAGAAATATTAGCATCACCTTGGTCAATGCCATGCGTTGTAGCTCCATCGCCAACCCAATGTTTCACACAAGCGATAACGCCTTCACCCGCGAGCTTTCCATGAAGGCCGTTGATAATTTCACTTGCGTATTGATTGATTAATTCTGGCGTTTGAGCGTAGCTTTCATAGCTGCGACCCCATTGAATATTTTGTGCAACAGCTAGGTTGGGTGCAAAGACCCAATCGACGCCACTCGCTAATACCTCTTTTCGTGTTACTTGTGCAATACGTGCTATTAAATCAGCATCGGCGGCAGCACCTAAACCGATATTGTGTGGGAAAATTGTTGCTCCCTTAAGATTATTGTGACCATGTATGGCATCAACACCATAGAGTAAGGGGATTGCTAAATGATTTTCGTCACTAACCATTGATGCTTGCCAATAGCTATCGGTTGTTTTTAGCCAACTGTTAAGATCATTATTTTCGGGTAATGAACCTGCGCCACTCAATACCGAACCTAAATGGTACTTTCTGACATCATCGGGCGTACAGCTCAGTCGTTCAGCTTGGGTCATTTGTCCAATTTTTTGTGCTAATGTCATTTTTGACATTAGCTCATCAACTTGTTCCTTTATTGACGGCTGACTAAGTAGTGGCTGCATAGTATTGAGTTATCCTGACATTATTTAATTTCTTCATTTTGCCAATTTTATTTTAATGTCATTTGAGTGAGCTAAGCAGGCATGTAAAACGCTATATCTACATCCTTAGCGTTGCTTAGTTGCTGACAAATATTTACAGGTATTACATCTCTCAAATGAAATTAAAAATATAAATTTAAACGGTTAATTAACCTTAGCCATATTATTTATAAATTAGTTTACTTTAACAGACTATTACGAATGTAAATTGATACAACTAAAATACGGTAGGGTGGACTTATTTCGAGGTTATTGGGATTTTATCAATTTTTCAGTAAATACTTTTATTGGACTATTGAGCTAGTAGAAAAAATTATATCAATTTAAAAAGCTCATTGTGACCATTTCATCGCCCCACAATGACCGACTCATCGTTTTTATATTGTTTAAGATTTACAATTATATAGTGTCAAATGACATTTATAATTGAAACCTTTCACTAAATTTTAATTAGGCTAAAGTTTCATTCAATAATCATTTTAACGGAATAGCGCTTTATGAGTACGCAAGAACATTATCAAACCGCGACTGAAGATAAAATTTCCACACTAAGAAAAATTATCTATGGCTTCGGCGCTTTCGTAAATAACTTATTAGGTGCGGCAATTGGTACTATGACCATAGTGCTTAACTTGGGTTTAGGTATGAATCCAGCTTTAGTGGGTTTGTTAGGTGCATTACCTCGTTTGGTCGATGCCTTTACCGATCCGCTAATGGGGTATATTTCCGATCACACAAGATCAAAGTGGGGTCGACGCAGACCTTATATATTTTGGGGCGCTATTGTCGCAGGTATTACTTTTGCCTTGTTATGGCAATTACCGAGAGGCCAGAGTGAAGAATTTTACTTTTGGTTCTTTTTAATTGGTTCTATCATTTTTTATCTAGCCTATACTATTTTTGCAACACCTTGGGTCGCATTAGGCTATGAATTAACGCCTGATTATCATGAACGTACCAGCATCATGGCTGTGCAGAATTTTATGGGCCAATTTGCGTGGTTATTTGCACCTTGGTTCTTACTGTTTATGCAAAATGAATCGCTGTTTAGCGATATGATTGAAGGCGCCAGTTGGTTGGCCGTAATTATTGGGCTATTTACTATTATTGTTGGTATTTTACCGGCAATATTTCTTACTGAACGCTTTACACCCATAGCAACTTCAAAAACAATTATTGACCCGAATGCACCACCAGTAAAACCAAGAAGCTTGAGTTATGCCGTTACTGATTTCTTTAAGGGCTTTTTAATTACACTTAAATTTAAGCCTTTCCTTAGTTTATGTGGCGCAACCTTTTTAGTGTTCAACGGCTTTATGATGGTTTCAGCTTTCCAAAGTTACGTGATTATTTATTATGTCTTTGGCGGCGATCAAGCATTAGGTGCTGAATATGTCGGTTGGGCGGGTACGGTGTCATTTATTTCAACGTCTTGTGCTATTTTTATTGTTACTAAATTATCAAGCTGGTTAGGGAAGCGAAATGCTTTTTTCATAACCATTGCCATTTCTATCTTTGGTTATGCACTTAAATGGATTTGTTTTACACCGGATAATCCAATGCTAGTGATTATTCCACCAATATTTTTCTCTTTTGGTTTAGGCGGTTTGTTCACCTTAATGGGATCTATGGTTGCGGATGTCTGTGATCTTGATGAATTGGAAACCGGTGAGCGACGTGAAGGTATGTTTGGCTCAATTTATTGGTGGGTTGTTAAATTAGGCTTGGCAGCGGCGATGGCAGCTGGCGGATTTTTACTTCATGCAACAGGTTTTGATGTCGCGTTAGCTGGAGCCCAATCTGCTGATACACTGTTTTATATGCGCTTAGCTGATGTACTTGTGCCTGTACTTTGTTCGGTGGTTGCTATTTGGATGGTCGCTACTTACCCGATTACTGAGAAAATGGCTCATGATACCCGCAGTAAACTTGAGGCACGTCGAGGAAAAATGGCGGCTGAAGTGAATGACTTAGATGACAGTACTGACGGTGTTACGCCTGCCTAAGGCACTTATAAATTGTATATCTACATAGTTAACTATGTAGATATACAATGAGCTTTATTTTCGTGAGATCTTTATACTTTTATTAAATATGAGTACGAAATAAAATAAATGTAAAAGTTTTTAAGTTATTGTTTTAAATGAAAACAAAGCAAGCTTTTGTGAGGGTGATAACAAAAGTTTATCATTAATACTCGTTCATTTCCTTTATCCACTTCAACTTTTTCTACCCCCCCTTTGACCGTATTTCGATGCTGTTTGGCCAATAATTGTGCTAAAAATAGTCAAGTCTGAACATGACTATTTATAGGATGCTAGACAGTAAGATAATTCAAAAATGCAGAGTTAGCGCTTATTGATATAAGTGCAGCAGTACTGTTTATCTTTTGGGATCGTTATAAACCAAATTATTCATTAAGCTGGTTAATCATTGACTTAATTGAATATTTTAAGAGAAGAATAATAAAATAATGAGCAAATTAACATTAAATCTTAGCGCACTAACAGGAGCTTTAAGTGTTTTTTCAAAAAAAATGCTTTCATTGTTATTACTCAGTACGCTAATAAGTTGTGGAGGTGGGTCAACTCCAACAGAAAAAGAGACTATCAATGTAGATACTGATAATGATGGGGTATTCGACCAAGTCGATTCGTGTCCTAATACATTAGCCAATACCAATGTAGACGCGAGTGGTTGCGAAATCATTATTGTTAGTGTCGATACGGACAGTGATAATGATGGTGTTAAAGATGCCGAGGATAGATGTCCTGAAACTCCAGACAATACAAGGGTAGACAGCTCTGGCTGTGCGGTCATTGAAGAGGTTGCTGATGTGCTTGTTCAAGCAGAAGATTACATCAGCTATTTTGATACCACGGCGAGCAATGAAGGCGGAGCAAGTTACCGTAATGACGCTGTAGATATCGAAGTTACCACTGATGTGGGCGGCGGTTACAATATTGGTTATACCCAAGCAACAGAATGGCTAGAATACCCGGTAACCTTAAGTGCTGGGACTTATACCATTAGCAGCCGCGTGGCTTCAGATTCAGGCGGTGGTAATTATACGCTGTCGATAAATGGCAATACAATTGGTAGTGACAATGTTGCTAGCACGGGGGGATGGCAAACCTTTGAAACCCATGTGGTTAATTCGTTTTTAACGACAAGCGGTACTTTTACCTTACGATTAGCGATAAACGCAGGTTCATTCAATATTAATTGGCTGCAAATAACAGCGGTTATTGATGATGATTTAGATGGTATTGGTAACGACCTAGATTTGTGTCCTGATACGCTTGAAAATGCAGAAATTAATGAGGTCGGGTGCGCTGACTCAGATGGTGATGGCGTATTTAATAATCTGGATAATTGTCCAGATACACCTATCGGGACCTTTGTCGATTTTCTCGGCTGTGAAGCCGTAGAACAGTTAATTGAAGTGGCGTTTAACAACGATATCCTTGTTGGTGGTGAAGACAGCCAAAAGCCAGGTTTTAGTTTATATACCTTTGATAATGACATTGGATCTGACGGCAGTAATTGCAACGACGGTTGTGCGGTTAATTGGCCTCCGCTTTTAGTGGCTGATGGTGTCGCTTCTGGTGTGCCAAATTTATCAATCATTAATCGAAATGATGGCACAACACAAGCTGCCTATCAGGGTAAACCGTTATACTTTTATAAAGGTGACACCGAAAAAGGAACCACTGAAGGTGCGGCTATAGCGGGTTGGAACCTTCAAGAATACGGACTTTTTGGTGATATCGTGCCACTTTATACCTCTAGCACGGCACAAGAACATGCTTTAATTTATGAAACTAATGATGCTGTGGTCACCAAGTTCGCTGACAGAGGACGTGATCGTCATGCTAAAGAAGATCAATTTCAGCAATACGATCATTACCTTTCTCATTATTGGACCCATAGAACAGCGCGCTATAAATTCACCGATTATGTGGCTAAAGGCGGCTCATCTATTTTAATTGAATGGGTAACACAATGGCAGCTTGAGGCATTAGAATTTAGGGCATGGTACTCAGGAATGAATACGGTTGCTGAATACCATGGTAATTATGAGCCTAACGTTGTGACGGTCGGTCACGGTAGTTACGATGACGACCTTGTGCAAACAAGTACTAGCGGCGATCAATATAAATATTCAGTAACCATTAATGAGTTTCGCGGACTTAATGGCAGCACAGAAACCCTCAGTATTGGCCAACATATGGAAATTGAAGTTAGTCAGTTTTTATTGGGCGTTCCTGAGGGGCGGTCAAATTATTACGGCACAACTTACCTTTACCAAGTCGGTAAAGGTGGCATGGCTCCTTGGAAAACAGTCGGAGATTTTGATGATAAATCATCAGAGCGTGAAAACTCACATCCTATCGCTAAACAAGGTTGGTTAGGCGGTGATACCACATTACCTTATCAATATACTAATGAACCTAATGACCACTTCATGCAAATGGCGACTAATTTATCAAGTTTAAATGGGCAAGCGTTCGTTTTAGGAAGACGTATTCATCATACCTCTTTTGTTGATGGTAAACATGATGAAGACCCAGCCAATGGTGTTTTTTCAGAAATGGTAGGTAAGTCAGGTACACATTTTGTTAATCATAGTTGCGCAAGTTGTCATGAACGTAATGGTAGGGCAGCTCCGGCACCAATTGGCGAGGCATTAGACAAATGGGTCTTTAAAATTGCTGATGCTGATGGTGAACCCGATGCCCAGCGTGGCGATGTTTTACAGCCATCGAATACGGGAAGCGTACAAAGTGAAGGAACGGTAGCTATTGAATCATGGACTGAGGTGAATGGTTTACGTTCACCTAATTATAAGTTTTCAACGGGTACGCCAGAAAAATTCTCAGCACGCATTGCACCTCAACTCGTTGGCCTAGGATTATTAGAAGCAATTCCTGAAGAAACTATTTTAGCGATGGCTGATGTCAATGATGAATTTGCTCCCTTTGGTATTTCAGGTAAAGCGCAAAGTGCTATCGATCCCGAAACCCAAGATATTCGCCTTGGACGTTTTGGTTGGAAAGCCGCTACATCAAGCATAAAGCATCAAATTGCGGCAGCGTTTAATACTGATATGGGGGTGATGACCTCTGTACTACCATCACCAGATTGTGGTTCTGCTCAACAAGAAAGAAATGAATGTGGTCATGACCAATCTGAAATAAGCGACCAGCACTTGAACAATTTAGTGAAATACATCGCATTGTTGGGTGTACGAGCGCAACGTGGCCTTGATGATCCTCAGGTACAACAAGGACAAGCGTTATTCTCAAGTATTGGTTGTGTGGATTGTCATACCGCAACACTGCAAACCAGTATTTATCATCCGTTTACAGAACTAAGAGATCAAACTATTCATCCTTATACCGACTTACTGTTACATGATATGGGTGAAGGTCTTGCTGACAACTTAGGTGAGGGCAACGCTACAGGGGCTGAATGGCGAACAACACCGCTATGGGGCATAGGTTTGTCGGCTTGCGTTACTGGAGGTGTAGAAAACCCCGTTGGCGGCCAAGGTAATGAAGTTTGTACGCCCGAGCATAGTTATTTGCATGATGGACGGGCGAGAACGATTGATGAAGCAATTCTCTGGCACGGTGGGGAATCAGCAGCTTCTAAAGTTAAGTATGAAGCACTTTCTGATGCTGACGAAGCTTCATTAATAGCCTTTTTAAAATCACTATAAAATCAGCAGCTTATTAAATTGATTATCGATTGATTTAATAAGTTCTTTTAAGAAAAAAGAGAATAATAATGAACCAATATTCAGTTTATCCGTGCAATGTTAATTCAATGCTAAAGAATATCAGCTTTAAAAGTCGACTGTTTCTAATGAGTTTGCTGAGTTTGTTAATAACGACACCTACTATGGCAGGTTGGGAAGTTAACTATATAGATACTTTTTCAGGAGACAGTGTTAATTGGCAAAATTGGACGGCCCAAGTCGATGCTAATTTTAATAACGAAGTTCAATGTTATACCGATGATGATAGTTCCATTGATAAGAACTTTGATGTCTCTGATGGCACCTTAAAAATAATCGCCAGAAAACAGCAAACTAATTGTGTAGGCTTGAATAATCAATCTAGAGATTGGACCTCCGGTCGAATTAACGGTAAAGATAAACGTGAGTTTCTCTATGGCAGAATAGAGTCAAGAATTCGTTTTCATAACCTTGAAAGGGGTTCTTGGCCGGCGTTTTGGATGTTAGAGAATCGTATTGCTGAAAGCCCCCGTAAAAATGATGATGACTTTGTTAACTGGCCCAACCCAGGTGCTGGCGAGATTGATGTCTGGGAATGGTTTGCCAATAGTCCTAGCACTTATATAACTAACTTTTTTAATACCGGTGGGGGATCTTGTGGTAGTGAAGTGAGATTTGCTTATCCAAATGGCGCTAATGATGTACTCGATTGGCATGATTACGCCATTGAATGGGATGAAAACAACATATCATTTTATATGGATGATACCTTAGTCACTGCGCATAATGTATCGAATTGTCCACAATATAAAGAACCGATGTTTGTTTTACTCAACGTTGCTATGGGGGGAAATCTAGGTGGGGCGATAGACCCAAGTCTGCGCAAAGTAACCATGGAAGTGGATTATTTAGCGCATTGTAGTGCTACCAATCAAAATAATGCCCAGCGCTGTAATGAAAATACGCCCGCTGTTTATGCTGATGATGATAACGACGGCATAGAGAATAGCCTTGATCAGTGTCCAAATACTCCATCAGGAGAAAGTGTTGATGAAAAGGGCTGTTTCGAAGAGATAGTTAATATATCTCCTGAAGTTTCTTTGTCGATAACACAGAATAATGTGGCGGTGTCATCAGTTGATATTAGCGGAGGTTTAGTCACAATATCTGCTAACGCCACCGATGAAAATGCTGACGATATCCTTTCTTATGTTTGGCTTATATCCGGTACTATTCCATCACCTATTATCGACGGTGGTCTTGTTAGTTTTGATCCCTCTTCTATGGCCGGCGGGAATTCATATCAAGTAGACTTGACCGTAACTGACAACGGTAACCCAAGACTTTCAGTAAGCAGCACTATTAAATTTAGCGTTAACAACATGCCGCTTGACGCTGGCGATGATGATGAGAGGGGGAAAAGTAGTGGTGGTTTATTCAGTTATTTACTACTGCTGATGTTGATAGTATTTAGGCAGAAGTATCTTAAACAAAATATGTTCAATTAGGAGAACTTTTAATAACAAGGTTGATTTATTAGGATATCAGTATTAACACCGGCAGTGGTTAGTTATAATATTGATTGAATAAGTTGCTGATGCAGCATTATTTTATTTATTTGATGTTCTGCTTTCAAAGTAACTCGTGCTGACAAGTTTTAAGCGATAGTGTGTTCTTTGTTAACTTATTATCTAACGAATATAGACAATCCACACTAGAAATATACCTAAGGGCAGGACATAGATTTGACTATAAAGTGGCAAGATCTCATCGAAAAAGCATGGAATGATAGAAAAATCTTAAATGAATCAGATGAATTTGATTCTTGGCGTGTTTTCCATGGTTACACCGAAGGAGCGCCGGGTGTAGTTATTGAAAAATTTGGCACTATGGCCTTGGTCGAATTTAAAGACGATATTCGTGAGGACCTTGATGTAATCAAAGATGCACTATTACAGTGTTTTCCCTTCACGCTTATTATGGCAAAAGGTGATCAAACTCTCGGGTTACGCTTGAAGAATAGAATGTTCTCGCTTCATGGCGATATTGCTGATGCGCCAGAATTTACCAAGGAATACGGGGTCTATTATAGTTTGCTTGCCGATACGATGCATAATTGTGGTTTATATCTGGATGCACGTCCCGTTCGTAAGTGGTTAGCTAATAATAGTGAAGGCCGTCGTGTATTGAATTTATTTTCATTCACGGGCAGTTTGGGTATAGCGGCTTTAAAGGGGAACGCGAAGGCCGCAATTCACCTGGACAGATCGAAAGCGTTATTACCGCGTATTGAAAAAAGTTACGAAAAAAATGCTATGGACTTTGGCACTCGCAGTTTTATAAAGGGTGATATCTATAAGCATTTACCTAAGGCAATAAAAAGTGGTCAGCAGTTCGAAGGCATTATTTTAGATCCACCGCCAACCGTTTATAAATCACCTTATGCAGAGCATCAGCCTAAAGGGCAAGATTTTTCTAAATTGGTGAGTATGTGTTCAAAGCTTTTAAGTCAGGGCGGTTGGTTGATTTGTTTATTTCATCGTTATGATGCAACGTGGGATGAGTCAGATGCCGAGATTATTGAATCATCTGGCCATAGTTTGAAAATGTCAGAACGCTTTACCAGTGAGTGTGATTTTCCCGATGATAATGTTGACCGCAAGTTAAGAGTGACTGTATTCGAAAAAATTTAAGATAGATAATACTAACAAGTCATTACTCCTCATATTTGAGAGGTAATGACTTGTTTAATACTTTGCTGCTGTACAATAATAAATTGCAGACCTTTGGTGAACAAGGTATGCAGAAAGTTTTGTGGATTTTTGCTGTCTAGTAGAATCAATAATATCAACAAATCAGTTTAACGCGCTCATCATTAATTTTAGTTATTATTTTTTGACGTTACATGTGAGCTATTACTTATTTTCTTGAAAAGAGATGAAAATAGTTTATGTCTTCAATTGCAGGTGTGTTACTAAACTTACCCGCGAGTGATCGCTTAGCCGTTAAGGTACTTGTCATCAGAAGACAACCGTTTAACGTTAGCTTTTAATTTATCTACTGGCTTAAAAGTATTAAATCAACAAGGAATGAACCTATGACCAATCCTTTGATTATTAACATACTGGGATATTTAAAAAAACAAAACAGTGCTTGTTCCATAATTGATTTAGTCAATCTTTGCCAACAGGATTTCTTGCTACTGATAAAAAAGGATGTTGACCCTCAAATTGCCATATTTCAAAAGAATTTTTTTGTTATGAATGCGCTTTATCAAATTCAACGAGATATTAAAAGTGAGGGTTTTTTACTGACTATTTTCCCATTAGAAATTTGTTTAGTGCCAAATCATGCTGCAGCTAAAGCTAACTTGGCTATGCGCGATACTGATCTAGCCCATTACTATTTAAACTGGTCTAACTTAAATAACATTACCCTTGCAGAAGTGGAGTTACTCTTTTCCCGTTTTTGGCAAAGATACCGCGCAGTAGATAAGGTTTCTGCTGCTCTGACGACGTTAGGGGTAGATAAAAATATTGATTGGTTTGGGATACGTCGGGCCTATCAGAAGAAAGTTGCCATTACTCATCCCGATAAAGGTGGCTGCGCGGCCGATTTTATCGAAATTCGTCAAGCTTATGAGGTATTAAGTTGGCGCTATCATCGCAAAGACTAATTTTACGGTTGGTGATATTAAACGACGTGAATAAACTGATATGTGTTGAATTGCAAAAATAGTTTTTAATATCTGTAGTTGGATAGCCAAAGCGCACATTTTAGACGGAGAGGGATGTTAGTGCTGATTGATTTTAAAGCGACTTAGTGCTAAGTTTTGTTGATAGAATGCGCTTGTATAACGATAAGCCTTCTAATCATCAGTTAATGAAATGTGTTCTCAACACACGACTCTATTATGGATATATTACGGGTAATGCTATTGACTGAGATTTATTAATTTCCCGGTAAGATATTCAAGATAATACTTAACTTATACTCACGACATGAAGAATAAAAATTAATAATATGAAATTAAGAATTACCTTTTATCTGCTATTAACTTTTGCATTTATTCATAGTTTTCCATCAGTTTCACAAGAGCTGGGCAATGAGCCGTTAGGTGTTATTACTGTTGTTGCCACTGAAGATAACTTGCCCTTTAGTTTTAAGCTTCCCAATGGCAATCCTAGTGGGCTTTATGTTGAGTTTTGGCAGCTCTGGTCTAAAACTAACAATATTCCTATTCGCTTTGTTTTATTGCCCTTTGAAGAAAGTATAGCGTTGCTCAAACAAAAGAATACCTTACATGTTGGGCTCTTTCAGAATCAGCAACGACAACAGTGGGCTGATTTTTCCTTACCTATCCATAATGTACAAACCGGTATCATTTATAATCGCTCAATTGACAAAAAATCTAAGCTAAGAGAATTAAGTGATATTAAAATAACCAGTCAATATTTTAGCTTTCAAGAGTCCTACCTTAAGGAAAATTTTGCTAGCTTTGAGCAATCAACGTATAAAAACTTTGATGATGCTCTCGAGAAGTTATTAGATAATGAGGTTCAGGCTGTTGTTGCTGAGTTACCTAATGCCTTTGCACAAATAGCGAAAAAAGGCTTAACTGGAGTATTCACTATTTCTGAAGAAATTATTGTTTCTAATAATGTCTTTGGGGTGATAGCAAAAGGTCAACCTGAATTATTAGCTAAAATTAATGCTGGTATTGAAAACATTCCCGTTAATAACATTATTGAATTAGAAAAACAGTGGCTACCCACCTTAAAACCATTTTTTCAAAAATCATCATCTGTTGCTAGTTTAACGGATAACGAAAAAAAATGGCTGTCAGAAAATAATTCTTTTAGTTTGGGGACTGACTCTGCATTTCCTCCTTTTGAATTTAATGATGAATTGGGTGAACATAGCGGAATATCAGCAGATTACATGTTGTATGCAAAACAACAACTGCAAATAAATTTAACACCAACAGTAGGTAAGAGTTGGGGGGAAGCGCTAGAGGAATTTAAACTTGGCAAAATTGATGTCATGTCTTCAATTTTTTATACAAAAGAAAGAGCTGAATATATAAATTTTACTGAACCCTACTTTGAAATTTCTCTCGTCATTGTTAGCAAGAAAAACGCTTTTTATGCTGAAAGTTTATCGTCATTACAAGGCAGGAGGTTAGGTCTAATTAAAGGCTATGTTTATAATGAATTGATTAGTCGAGATCACCCCAGTATTAAAATTGTAGATGTTTTTTCGGTTGAAGACGGACTTAAAAAATTACAGTCAGGGGAAATTGACGCTTTTGTTGATTCTATTGCCGCGATTAATTATGAAATAAACAAAAATAAAATTAATGACCTGATTATTACCTCCTTTACCCCTTATACACTTGAATTATCGATGGCGGTAAGAAAAGGGCTTGAACCCCTTATTCCTATTTTAAATAAAACCTTTGCTGCGATGAATGAAAAAAAACGTTCTGCTATCGCAAATAATTGGTTATCGGTACACGTTCAATCGGGTACTGAATTATCAACCATTCTCGTCTGGGCATTACCGATAACCTCATTGTTCATTTTGATTATTTTAGTGTTTTTTCGCATGAATAAAAAACTCAAAATAGAAATTGATGCACGAGTGATCAATGAAGAAAAACGCATTACCGCCCAACAAGATTTGGCTGCACAAAAACAAGCGATGGATGAACATTCGCTGGTCCTTGTCATCGATATTAACGGTATTATTAGCTACGCCAATGATAAGTTTTGCGCCATTATTGGCTACAACCGTAAAGAACTCATCGGTAAAAATCATAATATTCTAAATGCTAATAACCAGTCAAAATATTATTGGCATAAGATTTTTGCGGCGATTTCTAAGGGGAAATATTGGCATGATGAGGTGCGTATTAAAGCTAAAGAGGGACAATGCTATTGGGTAGACACTACGATTGTACCACTTTACGATAAAAATAAATTACTCAGTGGTTATACTTATATCAGTACTGATATTAGCCATCAAAAAGAGACGATTATTCGCTTAGCTGAAGCCAAAAAACAAGCTGATGTTGCTAATGAATCAAAAACCGCTTTTTTAGCTAACATGAGTCATGAAATCCGCACACCGATGAATGGCGTCATCGGCATGACTAGCCTCTTACTTGATACGGCTCTAAATCCAGAACAACACAATTTTGCGAAAACAGTAAAAAATAGTGCCGAGTCATTACTGTGTATTATTAACGATATTCTTGATTATTCAAAAGTTGAAGCGGGAATGTTAGCGCTTGAACCACTTGAATTTGATTTAGAAGTATTGCTCCACGACCTTGCTACCAGTCTCGCTTTTCAAGCACATAACAAGGGTTTAGAGCTAATTTGTCCGGCTAATGTTTTACCCGCTCAGTCATTTATTGCAGACTCTGGGCGTATTCGTCAAATACTCAATAATCTTATCGGTAATGCGATAAAGTTTACAGAGCAAGGCGAGGTTTCAGTCCATTGCAAAGTACAAGAGCAGACTAAGCAGCACACTAAATTCCTCTTTGAGATATCTGATACTGGCATTGGTCTAACGTTAGCGGATCAAAACAAGCTATTTGAACGTTTTAGCCAGGCCGATGGTTCAACGACCCGTAAATATGGTGGCACCGGATTGGGACTATCTATAAGTAAACAATTAGTTGAATTGATGGGCGGCGAGATCGGACTGAAAAGTGTTGACGGAGAAGGCTCTACATTTTGGTTTAGTATAAATATTGCTAATGCTGATAACATGCGACCCAAGAAAATTTATGACAATTTACAGAATCAAAAGATACTGGTGGTTGATGATAATTTAACTAACCGGACTTTGTTAGGTTTATTACTGACCAAGTGGCAAGTCGAGCATACCCTAGTAGATAGTGGAGATAAGGCATTAGAAAAACTGACCCAAGCTAGAATACAAGGAACTCCTTACCATATTGCTATTTTGGATATGCAAATGCCTGAAATGGATGGGCTTCAACTAGCAACTAAGATTAAAGCCGATAGCGATATTTTTTCAACAACACGTTTATTAATGTTGACCTCACAAGGGCAACGTGGCGATGCTGAAAGATTAAAAGCGGCTGGTTTTAACGGATATCTAAACAAACCTGTTGATCAGTCGATTCTCTACAATACCTTAATGACCATTGCTGGCGTTAATTCCCAACAGCAACCTTTGATCACGGCGTTTAGCGCTCGTGCACTTCCGCAGTTCAAAGCAAGGGTTCTTGTTGTAGAAGACAATGCTATCAATCAAAGAGTCGCACAAGGTTTGTTGAGAAAATTTGGTGTGCAAGTTGACCTAGCGGCTAACGGTGAAGAAGCACTAAATTCGTTACAAAACTTACCTTTTGATTTAGTCTTTATGGATTGTCAAATGCCCGTAATGGATGGCTATGAAGCGACTAAAAAAATTCGTCTTCCTCAATCTAAGGTACTTAATAGCAATATTCCGATAATCGCCATGACTGCCAACTCAATGCAAGGTGACCGAGAGAAGTGCTTAGCCGTAGGAATGGACGACTTTATTGCTAAACCTGTGAACCCTAACAAGCTACAAGAGGCATTGAAACGCTGGCTACCCGAATATTAAGCGTTCGTTATGCAAGTAGTTAAAAATAAAAAGAAAGGTTAGTTTATATTTATCAAAGTCAAAATTAATCTACTCTGTGAAATATTGATATTGACCGAAAATACAATACTTGTCAGCGATTACACTTTTTTGTGCCAGAGTCTCAAGTCACGTATATCTTCATTATCTAAATTTAGTGGTAATCGTGGTAATAAATCAAAAATCACCACCAATTGCTAACCATCTAACATGATACGGGCTTTTACTTGAGGCAACTTCCAGATGAAGTACACTGGAATTATTGACAACATTAATAACACCAATTGCTCAGCTTCATTGAGTGGCAATAGTTGTAATAAATATACAATAACTGCTGAACCACTCATTTGTACAAATCCTAACAGCGCTGAAGCTGAACCTGCCTTTTCACCAAAAGGTGCTAGAGCTTGTCCTGCACAAGCTCCCATCAGTAATGAAAAACCAAGTGAACTGATCATTATTGGTAACATAAAAGCGGCAGGCGTTTGCCAAGCTAATAACGTTAACATTAACAATCCGGCCACAATCAGCAAAACCATACCAAAACCTATGGTTACCCGCGCACCAAATTTAACTAAAACCTGAGGAGCCAAAAAACAAGCGACAATATTAATGACAGCATTGAGACTAAACCAATAAACAAAACTCTGCTGATCTAACCCCAATCTCACCATTAACCAAGCAGGAGAACTCGTTACGTAGGCAATAATAATTGCCATTGATAACATCACCACCAAAGCATTAAAAAGAAAGACAGGGTGTTTCGCCACCGTAATAAAATGCGCCAAGCTGATAAGGTTTTTAGAGGGTATGGTATGCGTGGGCCTGGTTTCTTTGAGGGTAAAAAACAAAATAAAACCGGCAAAAACAGCATATCCTGTCATAAATTGAAAGTTACTTCGCCAGCCAAAATACTCGGTTAAAACATTACCCAGTAATGGTGCAAGCGCAGGAATACAGCATATAGCACTGTTTAAATAAGAGTACATCACGCCACTTTCTATTGCGTTGTATTTATCACGGACACTGGCAAAGGCGGCTACAACAATGGCGCAAGCACCAAAGCCTTGTACTAAACGACTAAGGAGAAAAAACGTTAAGTTATCTGCATAAGCACAAAGAAGAGAAGCCAAGCCATAAATAATTATACCAGCCATCGCAACGGGGCGACGACCATATCTATCAGCGAGTGGGCCACTTATCAGTTGACCAAAGCCCATACTTAGAATGAATATCGTTATGCTCCATTGAATTTCCTTCATGGGAACAAGAAGTTCTTCAGCCATAATGGGTAAAGCGGGTAAAAATATATCTATGGCTAAAGGGCTAAAAATAACCATTAAAATCAGCAGTGGTAAAAGTTGTCTATTTGTCATTTCAGTCTCAATAATGATGACTGCCTAGTATAAGATATTGGCGTTATTAGCAGAAGCGAATTATCGTTAATTTAATGAAACTAAACAGCATTTCGCTTTAACTATACTTGTTAGTTAATTGTTTGGTGAAAATATCTTTAAGTAGCGTTAATTCATTAGTTCGGACATAGTTAAGTCTAATGATTAAGACAATGGTGCGGTGTGGCCCGGGTTCATTTACATGAATCGCCCGAAGTTCTGACTCGTTCAAGGTCAATGGCTCTAAGGCTATCTGTGGCAAAAGTGTTGTACCAAGTTTTCCTGCAACCATTTGTATCAAAGTATGAGGACTCGCCGAGTCAACATCAGTGTCTTGCTTTTTGTGTGAAGGCTGCAAGCGATAAGCTGCTATGGCATGACCTTTTAAGCAATGCCTTCTTTTAAAAACATCAGCTTATCAATTTCTAACGCTTCACTGGTAATTCCCTGAACTTTATTTGGACACTCATCTTTATGACAGACCCAATAAAAGCCTTCTTGCCAAAAATTGAAACTGATCAATCCCTCAATAGAGTAGGGTAATGCAAGAATATCGGCATCAATTTCACTGGCAGGTACCTTTTCAACAAGTCTATGTGATAGGTCTTCAATAATTTTTAATTGAAAATATTAAACCAGTCATTATGTAAAATAGAACATTATCTTCAATTTAATCAACTATTCAATTCTCCTTATTGTTCTTATGCTAACGATGACATTTTATAAACCCATTATTATAAAAAAGGACTGCACATGTTTAATAAAACCCTTCCGATTGCTGCGGCAATCTCTGTTGCTTTATCTGCAATGGTAATACCTACAACTGCATTCGCGGCCAATGAAGCAAAAACCAATCAGTTTTGGTGGCCAGATATGTTAAATCTTAGCCCCTTACGCCAGCATAGCGCTGAATCTAATCCATACGGCGAACAATTCAATTATGCTGAAGAATTTGCCAGTCTTGATTTAACCCAACTTAAAAAAGATATTCAAACCACACTGACTGACTCAAAATCTTGGTGGCCTGCAGATTGGGGGCATTACGGCCCATTAATGATCCGCATGGCTTGGCACAGTGCTGGTGTGTATAGAGTACATGACGGGCGCGGCGGTTCGTCGGGTGGGCAACAACGTTTTGAACCCCTTAATAGCTGGCCTGATAATGCTAACTTAGATAAAGCGCGTCGATTATTATGGCCGGTTAAACAAAAATATGGTCGTAAAATTTCTTGGGCTGATTTGATGGTGCTTTCGGGCAATGTAGCGCTAGAATCGATGGGTTTTAAAACCTTTGGTTTTGCTGGTGGCAGAACGGATGATTGGGAACCTGATTTAGTTTATTGGGGATCTGAAACGACCATGCTTACTGATAAACGTCGCGATAAAAAGGGTAAATTGAAAGGTCCTCTTGCTGCAGTAGAAATGGGCTTGATTTATGTTAATCCAGAAGGGCCCCATGGTAAACCTGATCCTCTCTTAGCTGCCCAAGACATCAGAATGTCATTTGGTCGTATGGCGATGAATGATGAAGAAATTGTTGCTTTAAGCGCTGGTGGTCATACTTTTGGTAAGGCACATGGAGCGAAAAAACCCAGTGATTGTGTTGGTGCAGAGCCCGCAGCCGCTGATATTGAAGCACAGGGTTTAGGCTGGAAAAACAAATGTGACAGCGGTGTTGGCGCAGATACGATAACCAGTGGCTTAGAAGGTGCTTGGACAACGACGCCAACACAATGGTCAACGAATTACTTAGATAACCTAATGAACTTCAACTGGGTTCTAACGAAAAGCCCTGCTGGAGCTAAACAGTGGACACCTGAAAACAAAGCTGCGGTTAACTTAGTACCGGATGCCCATATCCCTAATAAACGTAATGCACCCATTATGTTTACTACAGATCTTGCTCTAAAAGAAGACCCTGAGTTTCGTAAAATTGTTGAACGTTTTAGAGCAGAGCCTCAAGCATTTGAAAAAGCTTTTGCTCGAGCTTGGTTTAAATTAACACATCGTGATATGGGACCTCGTGCAAGATACGTGGGCAGTGAAGTGCCGAGTGAAGTGCTAACATGGCAAGACCCTATTCCTGCGGTCAACTATCAACTGATTACCAAGCAAGATATTGCTGAGCTGAAAAAGCAAATTACACAGTCAGATTTAACCACTGCTGAGTTAGTGAGAACGGCTTGGGCTTCAGCATCGAGTCATCGTGTCACCGATATGCGCGGCGGTGCTAATGGTGCTCGCATTAAACTAGAGCCACAAAATAGTTGGACGGTTAATAATCCAGCCGAACTTAATAAAGTATTAACAACACTTGAAGTTATTCAAGCTAAATACAATAAGCAATCAGCTAAAAGGCAAGTATCACTAGCAGACTTAATCGTATTAGGTGGCGCAGCAGCTATTGAAAGTGCAGCCAAAAAAGCAGGCACAACAGTAGCTGTACCCTTTATGCCTGGCCGTGCTGATGCAACACAAGCACAAACTGATGTTAAATCATTTAATTATTTAGCACCAAAAGCGGATGGCTTTCGTAATTTTTATACGGATGAAAGTTACCTATCGCCAACAGAGATGTTAGTGGATAAAGCCAATTCTCTTGGTTTAAATGTCCCTGAAATGACCGTGTTGGTTGGCGGTATGCGAGCACTTGATGCAAACTATGATGGTTCATCTTTTGGGGTGTTCACAAATACTCCTGGTGTCTTAACGAATGATTTCTTTGTAAATTTATTAGATATGTCTACCGTGTGGACTAAAGATGAATCTACAGCTGGAATTTATATCGGTGCTGACCGCGCTTCAGGCAAGGTAAAGTGGCAAGCGACACCGGTTGATCTTATCTTTGGCTCGAGCTCTGAATTAAGAGCCATTGCCGAAGTGTATGCCTCAGATGATGCTGACAAAAAGTTTATTAATGACTTTATTAAAGCCTGGGTTAAAGTGATGCAATTAGACCGCTTTGATTTAAAGTAAGCTTGTTTATTTTTAAACTATATCGCTAATACGGCTAAGGCTGTATTAGCTTTTTTAGCAATAACATCTTATAAAAAAGGTAAAGTCTACAACAGACTTTATCTTTACATACGAGTTTTAGGTTAACAGACTATAAGTAGGTTTTTAAAAAGCTTAAGTACTTATTAGATGCTTCAATGCGATTAGCTTTTTTACTAAAGCCGTGACCTTCATCGTCAAAGACCAAATAGTCAACGAAAGTTCCACCGCTTCGAATAGACTCAACCATTTCATCACTTTCAATTTTTAATACTCTAGGGTCATTTTTACCTTGTACAACAAGTACCGGACTTTTGACTTTATCACCGAAGAATACTGGAGAAATACTGCGTAAACGTTCTCTATCTGTACTGGGATCACCTAACTCATCATAAAGAGACTGTCTAAAGGCCTCCCAGTAGGGTGGAATACTTTCTAGCGTTCTGACCCAATTAGTGACACCAAAGATATTGACACCGACAGTAAACTCATCGGTAAATGCCATTGCGGCCATGGTTAAATAGCCACCGTAACTTCCGCCAATAACCCCTATTCTATCTTTGTCGACCCAATCTAAAGTCTGTAAATAATATTTATTATAGACAACATCTTTTAAATCATGGTCACCGTGCTTCTTATCATCTAAATGAAAGAAGGTTTTACCATAGCCACTTGAACCACGGTTATTTATTCTAAAAATAGCGTAGCCGTTATTGACCAAATGCTGAATGGTAGCGGAATAACCCTTACGACTTTGACCTCCTGGGCCTCCATGTATCCATACTAAAGCAGGGACTTTTTGTGTAGCGGCTTGTTTGGGTTTATATAAAATCCCAGGAATTTCTAAACCATCAAAACTTTTAAAGCGGACAATTTCGCCAACAACTAAGTTCTCTTCAATAATATTAGGATTACCTGTGTTAGTTAAGCGCTTAATACGCTTTGATCCTAATTGATGAACATAGAGGTTAGAAGGCGACGTATCTGAATTGATATAAAAAATAACTAAACTGGCATCAGCTGAAAAGTTTACGCCACGTAAATCGCCACTGGGCAATTTAGGAAGTGTTAACGGTTGCTTTATTTTCAGGTCGATAATTTCTATTTTAGTTTGCGCATCGGCATTAACACCAGTGACTTGATAACGGCCATCTTTAGAGAAGTAAGTGAAACTAACGTCCCAATCTGCAGCGTAGTTTAGTGCTTGTGTTTTTGCTTTTATATCATAAGCCCAAGCCTGTTTATATTCGCCAAATTCGTCTGTTGAATATATCAGCCGCTTACTATCACGAGTAAAAGTGTAGGCACTGTGTTCAACATCACCTTGATGCTCAGTTATAAGTGCAGTTAACTCGTCTGCTTTATTTAAGTCGGCTAAATATAAATTGGAGTCTGCATTGCTATTCGTTTTGCTCAAAGCAATATACTGACCATTTGGGCTGATAGTTTCGACTGAATAGCCGGCAGAATTTTGATAAATAAGATCCCTTGAATAATCATCATTTTGATAACGGTATACATCAAAAAACTTAGGGTCCCTTTCATTAGAGGCAACAAAAAACTGTTTATTATCTTCATGCCAACCAACAAAATAAGCTTTTAAGTCTTTACCTGGGGTAAGGTCTTTTATGCTGCCTGATAATTCTCTTACATATAAATGATCTAATTCGTCACCGCCCTTGTCTGCGGTATAAAGAATTCTGTCGTCTTTAGGAAACCAACTTACTGCAAAAGCAGAGTCAACTGTTGACTGAGTTAATTGTATTGGGGCTGAGCCATCAAGTGGCATTTTGTAGGCATTAAAAATACCTGTTTTATCATTACTGATCAAAACCGCACTGGCATCAGCATTAATTGATGAGCCAGAGACTGAGGTTGTTTTAAAGAACTCTTCTGCGCTATAGGTCTCAAAGACAGGTTTTTTTTCTTCGATAACGGCTTGTTTAGCTACTTCTTCGGCGGGTTTAGAACAGGCAAAGAGTAATAGTCCTGTGCAAATTATTGTAATCAATAGCGGAAACTTTATCATGGGTGAAATCCTTTTGTTGCGATGATCAAGAAACTAAGTCAGTTGCTTGTTTTTTGTTCTATACCAGTATAGTGCATAAAATAAAGATTACAGATACGTTAATCAATGATGACAAAGTAGTAAAAATATAAACGTTAACAAGCGACATTTATTCATATAAATTTCACTTTATTTAACCCGTTTTAGCGTAACACCTAACCAAGCGTTCGATATTAGCTATGCCAAACAAGACCTGAATACAGCTAATACAAAAACGGGGCAACTAATTTATTGATTTTCCTAGCCATCAATAGGGTATGTCGTATACCTTAGTAGTATTCAAATACTGATGAGAAATAACCTTGCAACCCATTATTAAAATCACAGATGTTAACAAAGTATATGCGGGTGGTTTTCAAGCACTTAATAATATTAACTTATCAATAAAACCTGCTGAAATCTTTGCCTTGCTAGGACCAAACGGCGCAGGTAAAACTACACTGATCAGTGCTATTTGCGGCATAGTTGATGCCACGTCTGGGCAAATCACCGTTGATGGCAAAGATATCGTCACCGGTTACCGACATACCCGAAGTCTTATTGGCTTAGTACCACAAGAGTTAACCACTGACGCCTTTGAAACAGTATGGACAACAGTTTCATTTAGTCGAGGTTTATTCGGCAAAAAACCGAATCCAGCTTTTATAGAAAAAACGCTAAAATCATTATCACTTTGGGATAAAAAAGATAACAAGATGATTGAGTTATCCGGTGGTATGAAACGACGAGTGATGATAGCTAAAGCGCTCTCTCATGAACCTGCTATTTTGTTTTTAGATGAACCAACCGCAGGTGTCGATGTAGAGCTGCGCAAAGATATGTGGCAACTGGTTAGAGAATTACGCAACGACGGTGTCACCATTATTTTAACGACACACTATATTGAAGAGGCTGAGGAAATAGCAGACCGTATTGGTGTGATCAAAAACGGCCAGCTCATTTTAGTTGAAGATAAAATAGCGTTAATGAATCAATTGGGTAAAAAGCAATTGATCCTCGATTTAAAAGAACCGTTAATTGAAATGCCTGCGCAATTGACTGATTTTAATTTACAGCTACAAAATGAAGGGATGCAATTAATTTATAGTTACGACACCACCAATGAACACACAGGAATATCTGCTTTACTTCAACAATTGTCTTTAGCGGGTATTGCTTTTAAAGATATCAAAACAGATCAAAGTTCGTTAGAAGATATATTTGTTTCATTAGTAAGGGAAAAAACATGAATCGTTATGCTGTTGCGGCTATTTACAAATTTGAAATGGCCAGGACTAAACGTACTATTTTTCAAAGTATTATTTCTCCAGTGATTTCGACGTCACTTTATTTTGTTGTTTTTGGTTCTGCCATTGGCTCTCGAATTACTGAAATAGATGGCGTGAGCTACGGTGCTTTTATTGTTCCTGGGTTAATTATGCTCTCGCTGTTAACACAAAGTATTTCCAACGCCTCATTTGGTATTTATTTTCCTAAATTTACCGGTACTATTTATGAACTACTTTCTGCGCCAGTATCTTCCTTTGAGGTGCTGCTCGGTTATGTCGGTGCGGCGGCGACAAAATCCATTTTGCTAGCATTGATTATTCTCGCAACAGCACATTTCTTTGTGCCTCTGGAAATAGCCCATCCATTTTGGATGTTGTTCTTTTTAGTGATGACCGCTATAACCTTTAGTTTGTTTGGTTTTATTATTGGCATCTGGGCAGATAATTTTGAGAAACTACAAGTGATCCCACTTATTGTTATTACGCCTTTGGTTTTCTTAGGGGGCACTTTTTATTCTGTCAGTATGCTGCCGCCGTTTTGGCAAACAGTAACGCAATTTAACCCAGTTTTTTATTTGATTAGTGGCTTTCGATGGAGTTTTTATGAAGTGGCTGACGTAAGTTTACTAACAAGCTTTTTTGTGATGAGTGGCTTTTTAGCTTTTTGCTTATTAGCGGTTACTTGGATATTTAAAAGTGGTTATCAGATAAAACAATAAAAGAGATGGCTGTTTACGCTATTTAAGCAAAAAGTTACTAAAGGTTTTGTCCATTATGTACGACCTTTAGTGCTTTGTTTAGGCGATAAAATATAGAGTTACTTTGCCAATTAACAATACGGTTAAGCCAAATCCTATATTCAACACGAGTTCACTCTTGAGTAACATTTTTAGTGTTTTCATAAAATCTCTCCACTTATTCGAATAACTTTATTCTCTCCTCAACATTAATTATTATTAAGAAATAGTGTCGAGAAGTTATTATTAAGTAGTACGGGATGTGTTGGGTGATGGTTTACTTTCAATTAAAACTAAATAAATTAATGATGAGATAATGTGAACTGATTAAGTCAGTCTTTCATTAAATGCCTAACGCTGACTACTTGCTGATAAATGCTATAGTTTCACTTAATATTCATTGGGCGATAAAGACGAGTCAATAATATTTAAGCTGTTATCTGTTAATAAGGTAATGAATTTTATATCTTAGCTGACGGTAAAAATATTGGGTTTACTGTCTATTTTGGGAAGAGTCATCATCGCTGAAAGATTTTTACATCGCTAGATTCTGTTTTTTTGTGGGGATTAAAAGGGGTTATTTAAAAGTTACTAAAGGCTTTGTCCATTATGTACGACCTTTAGTGCTTTTCTTAGGCGATAAAATATAGGGTTACTTTGCCAATTAACAATACGGTTAAGCCAAATCCTATATTCAACACGAGTTCACTCTTGAGTAACATTTTTGATATTTTCATAAAACCTCTCCGCTTATTCAAATAAGTCTATTAAAACGAGATAAAAGGGCTTAGCAATGTAAACCAGAACCCTTTTTATTTTACTAACAATTAATGTAAAACTTAGCTAATTAAAACACAAGCTAAGTTTTATTTTTTTATCAACACTATTCATTATGACCGAAAGTAATATTATCAAAATAGCTTACGGTATCGGCAGCTCTGCCGTCAGTAAATTCAGGGAAAACTATCACCGAGTCAATATTAATGGTTTCAGCCATACCAATACGGCTAGAAAAGTCAAAAGTAAGCTCTTCCCATTCATTGATTTTAGTATTAGGTACCTTGATTTCTGCTTGTGCCGCAGCGCCTACAGAGAACTTTAATGCCACATCACTGATAACAGACTTATAAACCATTATTTTAACAATGCTATTGGTTGCGTCCATCGTAAATGGTGTGGTATTGGCCGCCGTTGTTTCAGTACCAGCCCATGGCTGACCTGCCATTCTAGCGGTAAACATAGCAACTGTTGCTGAGTCATTCACTGTTGATGAAGCCGGGTTAGCAACAAATTCGAGTGCAGGGTTATCATCATTTTCAAATACCGCCCAAACAAAATCACTGCCTAAACCTGTGGCTTCAAAGTCATATGGAGTTCCAACGGCAACAAAGTTACCTGCAGAGACTTCTTCAGCAGCAGGGGTGGTAAAATCATCAAAGTAGAAAGTCCAGTTAGCGGCATCGCTCGCGGCATCGCCCATCACGCCATTATCAAAAATTAGGGTAAGTCTGGTTTCACTTGTACTGGTCGCGCCAGTAAAATCAAAGTTCAACTCTTCCCATCCTGAACCAGTATGGTTTGCTGTTCTTTCTGCATCCATATCGTCAAATTTAACTAAAACGGGTACAGCACGCGAAGCCCAAACTTTCATGGTAATCATGCTATTAGCTGGAATTGCCGCCGGTGTAGCCAATGTCATTGTTGAACCACCCCAAGTTTGCCCCGCAGATTTTGTCATTTGACCCACTTGATCGCTGGTATTAATACCCGTTGCATCTGGGTTGGCTAGCACAACGGCTGCGCCTCCATCAAAATCATTAAAGGTGTAGCTTTGTGGATCAGCTTCAAAATCAGTGGTACTTGTAGAGCCACCACCTACGACTTCTTCTTCAGCGGTTGCAGGTGTTGTTATTTCGTCATAATAAAAGGTCCAATCTGCCGCGTTTCCTTCTGCGTCGCCCATAGTGCCTAAATCAAATATTACCGTAACGCTGTCTAAGGCGCCTGTTACATCATCTGCAAAATCGTAACTAAGATTTTCCCAGCCAGTGCCTGCATGATCCATTGATATTTCTTTATTAATGCCTTCAAGTTTAAATAACACAGGTACTGCACGCGCCGACCAAACTTTCATTGTGAAGGTGTTATCTTCCGCAGCCAAGGTTAATGCTGTAGGCAAGGTTAATGTACTGCCTCCCCAAGGTTGTCCAGCCAATTTTTGCATTTCTACGACTTGGTTGCTGGTATTTATGCCCATTGCTTGTGGATTAGCCATCACAGTTGACATGCCTCCATCAAAATTATTGAAAGCATAGGTCTCTGCAGCACCTTCAAAAGCAACCATATTACGGGTGTTTTCAACTGCAGCAACGGTAATGGTAAAGGTTTGCATTGTATCTACAGTGCCATCATTCACTGTTAAGGTGATTTCTGTAGCAGCAACATCACCCGATGCAGGTGTGCCTGACAATAGGCCTGTACTGTCATCAAACGTTAACCAAGAAAGCGCGCCAGGGACAGTCGTTGACATTGTCAGTGTATCGCTGTCAGCATCGGTTGCTGTAAGCGTGTAGGAGTAAGACTCACCAACAGTAGCACTTGTAACGCCAGTACTTGTAATAACAGCAGCATTGTTAGCTTGTGCTGCAACAGTGACTGAAACAGTAAAGGATTGAGTTATCTCATCAGTGCCATCACTTACGGTTAAGGTAATTGCCGTATCTCCGGCATCACTATCCGCTGGCGTACCCGTTAAGCTTCCGGTTGCACTATCAAAAGTTAGCCAAGCGGGTAAATTTGTGGCTGACATTGTTAAAGTATCACCATCGGCATCGGCAGCGACTAGTGAGTAGCTATAAGTTGAACCTGATTCAATTGTTGTGACCGCTGTGCTGCTAATAGTTGGTGCGGAGTTAACTTCTATAACGTCAGCAACTTTATCATCGCTTGAACTTCCCCCACATGCAGATAAAGCTAAACCTAGGCTTAGGACGATTATGTTTTTGTTGAAGCTTTTTTTATTTTTTATATTAGTCATTTAGATCCCCTATAAACTGTTCAATTGTCATTTGATTATTTGAAATATAAAACCAAGCTTGTGTCGTTATACTTAGGTTTGTATATAGTGCCGTGCTGCTTAGTTGAAGGTACTCACTTGGCTAATTAAATAGCCAAACTTGTTCTTCTTTTATTATTTTATGATGCATTTCTAGTTAAATTTAACTGAGATTAATCGTAGAAAAGCCAAAAATAAACTACAGTAAAAAGTGATACAAACAATCAGGAAACGGTGAGTCGTCCCTAATTTCATGGTCAAGTGGGTTTTTATTAAATTTGTACTGAAATCGTGCTTTTGTTAAGCGCTTTGGGTTTAAAATGTACAAAGTTGTTAGTGATAGGGAGATAAATAATAGATTTTATCCACTAATTGTTAGCGGTTTTTTGCACGTGATGGGCTATCTTATCGGGCAATAACCCCTTAAAATAATGCGGAGTATTTATTAGTGTGATGGCAGAGGCTAAGGTTTAACACTTATCAATTGGGTGTTTTTTTGTGTTAATTCTTAAAAGCTAATAGGTAAAGAGAGTACTGAGCTTAGTCTTCATCATATTATATAGATGATGACTCACCTTGCTTTAAAGTTGTATCAGCCTCTTAATACAAAACCCAAGTAAAGCGGTAATTATAAAAGCCAAAAAGATCATCAAAAAACGTCGTTTGACCCTGTTTTGTCCATTTCAACTTTGCACTATCCCATCTGACCGTATTTAAATGCTAATTAGTAAATCGTTGTGCTAAAAGATATGCAGTTAATAACAGTATTTTGTTTACGATTGTATTTGTATTCACGTGAACTTTGTAGATAAAAGTAGCGTATAGACATTATAAAAATGATTATAAATATTTGATTTGGATATCTCTAGGGGAGAAGACATGAAAACTAAAAGCAGTGTTAAATTTAAAACACAAGGCTTGGCCGCGTTAATAGGGCTAACGGTTACGTTAGGACTTGCTGGCTGTGGTGGTGCAGCCACCGAAACTAAACCAGATATTATTGATCCACAACAACCTGTCTCTGATTGGAAAATGGTGTGGAATGATGAGTTTGATGCAAGCACAATAAACAGTCAAAACTGGACGCATGAAGTTAACTGTGACGGTGGTGGTAACCAAGAGAAACAATGTTACACCGACAGCGCTGAAAACTCATATATACAAGATGGTATATTAAACATTGTAGCCTTACCCGCAGCCGAGGGCGCCGCTTTACCTTACACATCGGCACGCATGATGACGCGTTACAAAGCCGATTTTAAATATGGACGTATGGAAATGCGTGCTAAAGCGCCTTCAGGACAAGGAAGCTGGCCCGCATTTTGGATGATGCCTACCGATGAAGAATATGGCGAATGGCCACGTTCGGGTGAAATTGATATCTTTGAATCAGTTAACTTAGGTGTCGCGAGAGAAGACGGTACCGCAGAAAACCATGTTTACGGAACACTTCATTATGGTAAGAGCTGGCCTAACAATTCTCAATCAGGACAAGCTTATAGCCTAGCAAGTGGCGCTAACCCAGCTGATGATTTCCACACTTACGCCATTGAGTGGCAAGAAGGTGAAATTCGTTGGTACATGGATGACCATTTATATGCAACACAGCGACAATCCAAAATTCGCTACAACTCTAAAGATGAAGCAGTAGGCTTAGCACATCGAGGTTGGTTTACTGAATACTACGACCAATTATCGGGTGAATTAAAAACCTATTGGAGCAAGGCTCCTTACGACAAAGAATTTTATTTAGTACTTAACTTTGCTGTTGGTGGCACTTGGCCTGAAAATGTTAATAACTTAGGTGTTGATGCAACAGCTTTTGGTGCAGATAACAAATTTGAAATTGACTATGTACGTGTTTACCAATGTCAGCAAAATATTGATACCGGTAAAGGCTGTGAAACAGTAAGACCTGGTTACGATAGTTTAGAAGATGGTCTAATAGAAGGTAAAGCGCCAGTTCCATTGCCTCCAAGTGATGGTGTTGCTAAAAACCTAGATATTTTTAACGGTACTTTAAATGCTAACTGGATTGCTTGGGATTGCTGTGGTGGTACTTCTCCTGCAATTATCGCTGATGCCGATAAAGGCGATGCTGTTCAATTTAATATTAATGATAACAATGGCACCGTATTAGGTTTTTCAACGCGAGGCGGACATTTTGGCGATGATTTTTCTGGTGAGTCTAGCCCTTTTGATGCATCACCATTAGTTGATTTAAATGGTACTTTGTCATTTGAAATGAAAGTGGTTACCCCGCCATCTTCTGCGACTACTTGGTTATTAAAAGTCGAAGCCGGTGACGGCGGACCTAATACTGGCGATGTTGCGCTTAACACCAGTAATGAAGGTGCAGATCCTGTTGTTGGTCAATGGCAAACTTATACATTCCCATTATCAGTCTTACAAGACGCAGGTCTAGATCTTAGTGCAATTGATGTTGTGATGATATTCCCAGCTTGGCAAACAGGCGAAGGTGCTGAATACTTAATTACTAATATCGCGATTGAAGGTGACGTTGGTGGAGCGCCTGAATTAGTGGTCTTTACCGATGACGAAAATCCAAGCTGGCCAATGTGGGATTGTTGTGGCGGTTCTATGCCTACTGTTGAGTTAGACGATGATGCTCACGGTAACGTAGCTGAATTTTCTATCGGTGGTCAGCCAACTGTAATGGGCTTTATTTCAAGAGCTGATAACACAGATTCACCTGCGCCATTTGATGCCTCTGCGATTCTTTCTAACGGTGTAATTCAATTTGAAATGAAAGTAACGGCTATGCCTGGTGATGCGGCTTGGATGTTTAAAGTTGAAGCAGACAATAATGCGACCTTCGCAGAACTTCCGTTAACTGACTCTGTTGAAGGTGTTTCACCTGCTCTAGACCAATGGCAAACCTATACTTTTAACTTATCTGACTTAGCAAATGCTGGTTTAGATGTCAGTGCGATTGATGTCTTAATGGTTTTCCCTGCATGGGGTGCTGGCGAAGGTGCTATTTACCGTTTAGATAACGTTAAAATTTATGACCCAACAGCAACAACTGTCAACAATGATGTTTTATTTGCTGATGCACCTGCTACAGGTTGGTCAATGTGGGATTGTTGTGGTGGCACAACACCAACACTTGAAAACGATGATACCGCGCATGGCGTAACGGCTGAATATGTTATTGGTTCACAGCCAACGGTTGTTGGGCTTGATGCTGAAGATGGCGTTTTTGTTGATGCATCAGCTATCTTAGCCAACGGTGTGGTGAAATTTGATGTTAAAGTTGTTACACCACCAAATGATGCGGCAAGTGTTTGGATGTTTAAAATCGAGTCAAATAAAGCCGAAACTTTTGCAGAGCTTCCTTTAACAGGCAGCACAGAAGGAAAAGCACCGACTACGGGTGAATGGCAAACCTACACATTCCCACTACAAACATTATTTGATGCGGGTTTGGATATTAGTCAGATAGATGTATTAATGATTTTCCCTGCTTGGGGAACTGGAGAAGGGGCTGTTTTTCGTCTTGACAATGTGATGATAACGGCACTGTAACCACGATATTAGCAAAGGTTGAGCGGCTTTAAACAGCCGCCGTCATTAAAACTAATTTTAAGAAAGTAGGGTAACCATGAAACATTCAATTTTTAATAAAAAGCGCCTAGCCGTTTGTATATCAGCGGTTTTAGCAACCGGTTTGAGCAGTCAGCTTTATGCCGAAGAAGCAGTAACAGATAAAGTCAATAATAGTGAAAAAGACGCTGCGATAGAAGTTATTCAAGTAACTGGTATCATGAGCAGTTTGTCTCGCTCTATGTCAGTAAAAAGAAACGCTTCTGGCGTTGTCGACGTCATATCTGCTGAAGATATGGGTAAATTTCCAGACACTAACTTAGCCGAGTCATTACAACGTATTACCGGTGTTTCGGTCAGTCGTTCTAATGGCGAAGGCAGCCAGATCACCGTGCGTGGTTTTGGTCCAGAGTTTAACCTAATTACACTTAACGGTCGTCAAATGCCGGGTACGGGTAATTCACGTTCATACAGTTTAGAAAATTTATCTTCTGATGGTGTTAGTGCTATCGAAGTACATAAAACTGCGCGTGCAGAAAACCCAAGTGGTGGTCTTGGCGCGACAGTTAATATTATTACCATGAAGCCTTTTGCTAGCCCAGGTGAGAAATTTGTTCTTTCAGGAAAAGGCATTTATGACTCGTCTAATGTTGAAGGTGATGATGTAACACCAGAATTTTCAGGCTTATACAGTAATACTTTTGCTGATGACACCTTTGGTTTTGCTTTGTCGTTCTCTCATCAACAACGTGACTTTCAACAACAATCGGCAAATATTCAAGGTTGGCAGTTTCAGCCAGACGCACAGCTTCCGACTTTAGATGATGACAAAGTCATTGATAATCGTGATGCAAATGCGGCAGCGGGTGCTTTTTTCCCTCGTGATATGAACTATGGTATTGCTAATGTTGAGCGTGAAAGAACTAATGCCAATGTTACTTTTCAATATGCGCCTATTGAAAGTGTGATTATGACACTTGATTATACGATGGGAGAGTCAACCACGGGCACTAATTCTATTGGTTGGGGTCAATGGCACGATTTTGGTGGCAACATTGATGCTTACGAATTAGATGAAAATGGTACAGTTATTTTTGCCGACTTGTCTGGTAACGATGGTTCTTATACGGCCAATCGAAATACAACTGAAACGAATGAAAGCTCATTAGGTTTTAATGTTGAATGGCGACCGTCAGATGACTTTGTTTTTTCAGTCGATTACCATAGTTCAGAAAATAAAGCTGATAATGGCAAAGATAAAGGCATGAATGGCACGGGATCATTAGTTTTTGGTTCAGATCAATTAGTTAATAAACATTATGACTTCAGACAAGGTGATATTCCACAAGGGACAATCTTCTGGAAAAATGGCTCTACAACGCTTGCACCTAGTGAAATGGATTCACATTTTAGCCAATTTGAGCATACTCCTGGAAAGTCTGAAATTGATCAACTGCAAATCGATGGTTCATGGGAAAATCCAGATGACTCGCCATTAAAGTCAGCTAAGTTTGGTGTTGCTCGTACTGAGCAAACCATGGGTGGCTCACGTTCATGGAGTGGTTTGATTGGTGGTTTCTTGTTTAACCCCAATTATTCAGCGGCATTTCCTGATGGCATGTTTGAGTACAATACAACCGATGGCTTTTTGGATGAATTTTCAAATGGCGACAACCCTATGGGTGCTGGATACTATTATAGTTTTGACTTTGATGAAGCGGTTGCTCGTTCAACGTCTTATTTAAACAGTGATGTATTAGGCGACGACTTTTTTAGTACCGATGCTTACCGCCCTGGTAGTGTTCAATCACAATCTTCAGTAGATGAAGATACAACGAGTGTTTATGCGTCGTCTTTATTTGAATTTGAAGTTGCTGAATTACCCGTGCAGGTGAATGTTGGTTTTAGATATGAGCAAACCGATGTAACTAGTAATGTCTTGCAACCTATACCTACCGAAGTTTGGTGGAAAGGTGGCAGTGAGTGGCTTACTCAATATCAACCAGGTGAAAATACTATTTTATCGCTTGAAGGTGAGCATGATGTCTTTTTACCTATGATTGACGCCAAAATTGATCTTAGCGAGGAACTTGTTGCCCGTGCATCATGGGGGAAAACGATAGCTCGTGCTCCTTTAGGCAGCTTAGCTGGTGGCCGTTCATTAGGGGCAAGTACGCGTCCTAACTCTCGTATAGGTGGTGAAGGTAACACTAATCTTGACCCTTATGAGTCTACTAACCTTGATATTTCTTTAGAATATTATTACGCAGAAGGCAGTTATGCTGCTATTGGTTACTTTAGAAAAGATGTAAAGAACTTTATTAGTAGCCAAACAATAACGACATCAGTTGATGATATGCGTGACATTTATCAGGGACCACGTTGGAATCAAGCGGTATCTGACCTCGGTGGCACGCCAACCAGTGATGAAATTTTTGCACAAATGCAAGCTAACGGAGCGACATTAAACGCTCAAGGCTTTATTGAACCAGCAGGTGATGATCCTTTAATGCAATGGGATATTACCCGTCCATTCAATGCCCCTGATGACAAGATGGTTGACGGCATAGAAGTCGCTGTTCAACATTTTTTTGGCGAGAGTGGTTTTGGTTTCGGTGCTAATGCGACGTTTGTTGATGGTGATGTTAAATTTGATGTTGATGACATAACTAAAGTTGATAGTGTTGCTGATTTAGAACCGCAAACACCACTAACCGGTTTAAGTGATTCGGCTAACTTTCAATTGTTTTATGAAAAAGAAGGTTTGTCAGTAAAAGTCACTTACGCTTGGCGTGACGAATACCTTATTGGTGTAGGACAAGCTCAAGGTTCTTCTGATGCGCCACCACAATTTGCTAAAGAGTTTGGTCAAGTAGATATGAGTATTAACTACGACATTGATGAAAACTTTACGGTATTTGTTGAAGGGTTAAATCTGAATAACGAAACCGAGCAATCTTTTGGTCGTTACGAAGAGCAGTTTTTATCCGCTAGACAATACGGTACTAGATATACTGTAGGTGTTCGTTACAGCTTTAAGTAAACCTGTAATCTAGTGAGTTTCAACTAATAGGCCTATATTGTTTTGCGATATAGGCCTTTTTTTTATTTTATAACCTTATATCTATAAGCTCGTTAGTCGAGTCAATAATCAAAAGAGACGTTTTATGTTAACAATTCGCGAAAAAATTGCTTATGGCTTGGGGGATACCGCCAGTAATATTATTTTCCAAACGGTAATGATGTTTCTGTTAATTTTTTATACTGATGTGGTGGGTATTTCGCCAGCTGTTGTTGGCACTATGTTTTTAGTGGTGCGTTTATTTGACGCGATAACTGATCCGCTGATGGGGGCACTTGCTGACCGTACTAGAACACGTTTTGGACAATTTCGACCTTATCTACTTTGGCTCGCTGTGCCGTTTGGCATTATTTCTATTATGGCATTTACTACGCCAGACTTGACGGGTAACGCTAAGGTTATATATGCCTTTGTTACTTATACCTTGTTAATGATGGTCTATACCGCAATTAATATCCCATATTCTGCGTTAGGTGGTGTTTTAACGACGCAGCCTGCTGAACGCGTATCAGTGCAAACTTATCGATTCGTTTTAGGGATGCTCGGTGGATTAATTGTTGCCGCAGGCACTTTGCCTTTAGTTGAGTATTTTGGTGATGGTGATAAAGCCAAAGGGTATCAGCTAACTATGGTCGCGATGAGCCTTTTAGGCGTGGCGATGTTTCTATTATGTTTTAGTGGTACTAAAGAACGTGTTTGCGTACCTGAAAATCAGCAAACATCCTTTTTCGACGATTTAAAAGCACTGTGGCAAAATGATCAATGGCGAATATTGTCGCTGGCAGGTTTATTTTTATTAACAGGCCAAGTATTAAGAGCCACATTAGCGATATATTATGTGAAATATGTGCTCGGTCTCGAAGCGCAAATTACTTTATTTATGTCGCTGGGCATGATTGGTAGTATTTTAGGCTGCGCTTGTGCTCAAGCTCTTGCGAAAAGAGTCTGCAAGATTAAGGCTTATATTAGTTTACAGCTCATCGCCGCTTTTATCTGTGTGATCAGTTATTTTGTCCCCAAAGATCAAGTGACCACAGCCTTTGCTTTGTTTTTTTTATGGAGCTTCTTTTTACAAATGGCAACGCCTTTGTTGTGGGCAAAGATGGCTGACACCATTGATTATGGTCATTGGAAAACGGGTGTTCGCATAACCGGCATGGTCTATTCTTCGGTGGTGTTTTTTATCAAATTAGGTGTCGCTTTTGGTGGCGCTTTCGCCGGTTGGTTACTGGCTTATTATGGCTATCAAGCAGACGTTGAACAAACAGAAACAGCTAAAGAGGGTATTTTACTATCATTCACTGTTTACCCTGCATTAGGTTCAATACTTGTTGCTTGGGTCATGCGAAAGTATGTGCTTAACAAAGAAAAAGTTGAACAAATACATTTAGCCTTAAAGACTCACGGGGCTTAGCCGCTATGTCAGAAGTGTCGTTTTTACCGCAAGGCTAGTCCATCTTGCCTTGTTTTGATTGCGATACATTCTAGTTCCCTTATTGTTGCTCTCAATATTGCTAATAAATAATGCTACGTAGCTGAGATGGCGTTATGAATTTGGAGCTTCAATACCATGAAGAATAAACAAAGTAACAAAAAATCATTGCTGGTCTTGGTTTTAATCTTGATCCCTGTATTACTTATTGGCCGAGCACTGATAAGCGACGATGAAAGTTATCAGTCCGATGATGCTCATTTAGCTTCTGCTCATCAGGGCGACAAGCAAAGTGATCATAGTGAAAAAAATAACACGGTAGTTTGGGCAATTAATGTTGGTGGCAGTGAATATGTTGGTGTTGACGGTATAAGCTATCAAGCAGATCAATCGATAATTTCCGGTGATATAGGTACGATTGAAAATATCAAAGGCTCACAAGATAGTTTTATTTATCAATCTTTTCGCTTTGGTAATATTGGCATTAAGCAACCCATGGAAAATGGCCAATACGATATCATTTTTAAATTTGCTGAACCTGAAGATACTGCTATGGATGCCCGAGTCTTCAATGTTTTTGCTGAGGACAAGCTGGTTATTAGCGATTTAAATGTCAGGCTTGCTCGAGATGGTAAGCATATCTCGGCCTTAGCACGAGCTGTTTATAATGTTGAAGTGACCGATGGACAGCTAGATATAAACTTTGAAGCGATCAACGGGCAGCCAATCCTTAGTGCCCTAATTGTCCGTAAAAAAGAAATTGAGTCAAAGCAATGGCAATTAGTTTGGAGTGATGAATTTAATTATCAAGGTAAGCCAGATCCAAATAAATGGAGTTATGATATTTGGCCTGCTCGTAAGGTGAACAGTGAAGATCAAACTTATACCGATAACCTCAAAAATGTCCATGTAAAAGACGGTAATTTAGTGATCACCGCCTACAAAGAAAATTTAGATGATGCAAAATATACCTCTGGCCGTATTCACTCACAAGGTAAAGGCGACTTTCTTTACGGACGTGTCGACGTTCGAGCTAAGTTACCGGCAGGGCAAGGCACTTGGTCAGCTATTTGGATGTTGCCTAGTAATCCTTTTAAATATTCAAGCACCTGTCAAGAAAACGACGATTGGCAAGGCAGTGCAACCTGTGATGCTTGGCCCAACTCGGGTGAAATAGACATCATGGAACACGTTGGTTACGACATGCAAACCATTCATGGCACCGTACATAATAAAGCTTATTATTGGGCGAATTGGGAACAACGAAAGGGCAGTATCGAAGGTCAAGATGTTGAAAAAGCCTTTCATCTTTACTCCGTTGAGTGGACGCCAGAGAGTATTACCGTATTGTTTGATAATGTGCCTTATTTCTTTTATAGCAATGAATCTAGCGGCTGGCGCGCTTGGCCTTACGATCATCCTTACCACGTTATTTTAAATCTCGCGATTGGTGGTATGTGGGGCAAAGCAGGTGGCCCGATAGATGACAGTATTTTTCCGGTATCAATGGAAGTTGACTTTGTCAGAATATTTAAACCCTTAAATCAGTAAACCGTAAATTTTAGAAATAGATGAATTTAAACGTTTATCTATCAATTTATTCAATTATTTAGAACAGTAAAGTACCTTGAGTTTAGGTAGGAATTAAAAATGAAAATATGTAATACCCACAACAATCAAGTGACCGGTGAATTTGTCACTATCGCTGACGAACGTTTTTATGCCATTAACAATGTTAATAAGATGGCTCCTTTTTTTGTTAGCGTTATTTCTAATAGTGACCATTGGCTATTCGTTTCATCAACGGGTGGATTAACCGCGGGGCGTGTATCGCCAGAGACGCCTTTATTTCCTTATATTACCGTAGACAAAATTCATGAAAGTGAGTTAAATACGGGGTGTAAAACCCTACTACGTGTTAATACGGGTAGTGAAAAGGTTGATTGGGAACCCTTTAATCGTGAGCATGAACTTCGTTTTAATATCACCAGAAACTTATACAAGAACGTTTTAGGCAATAAACTGTGTTTTGAAGAAATTCATAATGATTTGCAGTTAGCCTTTCGCTATACCTGGGCAACGAGCGACACTTATGGTTTTGTAAGGAAGTGTGAATTAGAGAACTTATCAGATAAACCTTTAAGTGTTGAAATTATTGATGGTTTTCAGAATGTTTTACCTGCAGGTACACCGCGCTTTACGCAAACAAATTCAAGCAATTTAGTGGATGCCTATAAGTGGACCGAGTTAGATGAAAGTTCAGGTCTTGCCTTTTTTACTTTGTTTTCGGGCATCACCGATAGAGCAGAGCCTTGTGAGTCATTAAAAGCCAATACGGTTTTTTGCCTTGGTTTAGATAACACTAATATCTTACTCTCATCTGAGCAGTTAAGTGCTTTTCGACGTGGCGAACAGGTTGAACAGGAAACAACAAAGCGAGGTATTCGTGGCGCATATTTAGTGAATACTACCCTTGAACTTAAGCCGCACAGTGATAAAAAATGGCAATTTATTGCTAATATTGAGCAGACTCAAAGTCAATCTGTTGTCTTGCGTCGTCAGCTAGGCGAACGAAATAAACTCGACGAAAATATCAACGATTCTATAGCGAATGGCTCTGATGAACTAGCACGTATTATGGCTTCTGTTGATGGTTTTCAATTAACGGGTGAAGAGAGTGTTGCCGAGCATCACTATGCTAATGTTTTATTTAATGCCTTGCGTGGTGGTATTTTTGACGATCAGTATCAGATCTCTGCAGATGACTTTACCAAGACGATTAATTTATTTAACCATAAGGTTTATCAACGCAATCAAGCGCTGTTAGACAGCTTGCCGGAAAAGTTAGATTTTGTGGAATTACTGACAGAAATTAAAACGTCTGGCGATAGCCAACTTGAGCGCTTAGCTTCTGAATATTTACCTATATCATTTGGTCGTCGTCATGGCGATCCGAGTCGTCCATGGAACCAGTTCGCTATTAAATTAGTGGATGAAAACAATAAGCGTTTGTTAACTTACCAAGGAAATTGGCGAGATATTTTTCAAAACTGGGAGGCATTGACGTATAGCTACCCGCAATTTATTGAAAGTGTTGTTGCCAAGTTTGTTAATGCTTCGACGATGGATGGTTATAATCCTTATAGAATTACCAAAGAAGGCATCGACTGGGAAGTAGAAGAACCTGATGACCCGTGGAGCTATATTGGCTATTGGGGTGATCATCAAATAATTTACTTACAAAAGATGCTTGAGCTGTCGAAGCAATTTCACCCAGAAAAATTGACTGCGATGCTGCGCCAAACACTTTTCAGTTATGCCAATGTGCCTTATCGCATTAAGTCATTTGATGACTTGGTTAAAGATGCTAAAAGCACCGTCACCTATGATGAGTCGCTCGCGCTTAACATTGAGCAACGTGTTAAAACAATGGGGGCTGATGGCAAACTGGTCCTTGACGACAAGGGGGATGTTTATCAAGTTAACTTGTTGGAAAAATTATTAGTGCCCTTATTGTCTAAATTGGGTAATTTAGTGGTTGATGGCGGCATTTGGTTAAATACCCAAAGACCCGAGTGGAATGATGCAAACAATGCTTTAGTTGGGCAAGGTTTATCTATGGTGACCTTATGTTACTTGCGTCGTTATGTTTGTTTTTTCCAAGAGTTAATTGCTAATGAAACACAAGATGTTGAGTTGTCTATTGAAGTTAACTTATGGTTGACTGATACGGCAAACGCATTAACACATTTAGTTTCAACGTTAACCCCTGAGCCAGTAACTGCTGAGGTACGCTATCAAAGTACTGCAGAACTAGGCATGGCAGCAAGCCATTACCGTCAAGCTATCTATAGCCAAGAAGGTTTTAGTGGTAAGACGCATCAGCAGATTAGTCAGATCAGTGCGATGTTAAGTGATGCCCTACAAGCGATTGAACATACGATTGAGACCAATGAACGCGCCGACGGATTATATAACGCTTATAATTTATTGAGCCTAGAAAATAAGACCTCCAAGGTTAAAAATCTGTACCCAATGCTCGAAGGACAGGTTGCTGCCTTAAGTTCTGGTGCACTTAAACCAAAACAAGTGGTTGATGTACTCGAAGCGCTTTTTGCGAGTGATGTTTATCGCCCCGATCAAAAAAGTTTTATGCTTTACCCCGATAGAAAGCTACCAAGCTTTTTAGAAAAAAATTGTGTTGATGCCCAGCAGGTACAAGAAAACACTTCGCTGCAACAGATGCTTAAACAAGCTGATGAACGTATCATTTTGCAAGATATTGATGGTCAATATCGCTTCAATGCTGATATTACTAATAGCAATGTTCTACAAGATAAATTAACAGAGCTTAGTCAAGAATATCCTCAGGCACTGACAACTGATAAAACAGCGATTTTTGATCTTTATGAGCAAACCTTTAATCATCAAGCTTTTACTGGCCGCTCTGGTGGTATGTTTGGTTTTGAAGGATTGGGCTGTATCTATTGGCACATGGTTTCTAAGCTGATGTTAGCGGTAGAAGAAAACTTTTTTAACTGTGTTGATCAAGGTGAAAGTGACGAGGTAAGGCGACAAATTGCCAGTTTATACTATCGAGTTCGTGACGGTATTGGTTTTAACAAAACGCCACTTGAATATGGGGCATTTCCAATGGACCCATACTCTCATACCCCTAAACATTCGGGTGCGCAACAACCGGGTATGACCGGACAAGTGAAAGAAGAAATACTTTCACGTTTTGGCGAGTTAGGTCTTCGCGTTAACGCAGGCGTTGTCTCGTTTGAACCAAGCTTATTGCAATCATGTGAATTTATTCAACAAGCCAAGCCATTTCGCTACCTAGATGTTAACAAAAATTGGCAAGAAATAACGGTGCCAGCAATGGGACTCGCCTTTACTTGGTGTCAGGTTCCAATTGTTTACCAGCTTAACGATGAAGTTGAACCTTCGTTAATGGTGACTTATAAAGACGGTAAACAGCACACATTTTCAGCGTTGAGTTTACCTGCTAAAGAGAGCACTGATCTGTTTCTTAGAAGCGGTCAAATACAGCAATTAACCTTAACGATATCAACTGATAATTTATTCTATTAATCATTATTTAGCATGATTTTTTTGGTTGTTTGATTAAAGACGGGGTATCAATACCCCGTCAATTATATATAACGATGGTTATCGGAGACGAGCATGTCGAGTAAATACAATAAGCATATGTCATTGGCTGGAATGAATCTTGGTCATTCTTCTAGAGACGACTTACAAAGTGCTGTTAATGGGGTACTTGATAATAAAATTCATGGTATTTCCTTTAGCCCTTATACTGAAGGCCAAGGGCCTGGCACTAAGATAAGCGAGGCACAGATATCGGCACGTATGGCGATTATTTCTCCTAGTATTAACTGGATCCGTTCTTTTTCTTGTACTGATGGTAATGAAAATATCCCCAAGATAGCAAAGCAGCAAGGTTTAAAAACCTTAGTCGGTGCGTGGCTAGATGATGATTTAGAAAATAATGAGAAAGAAATCAACAACCTGATAGCGGTTGCACAACAAGGTTATGCCGATATTGTTGCCGTTGGCAATGAAGTCCTACTGCGTGAAGACTTAAGTGAAGGACAATTAATCGCTTACATTAATCGTGTAAAAGCAGCATTACCGGGTATCGAAGTAGGCTATGTTGACGCTTACTATGAATTTGAAGAACATCCCAAGGTTACCGACGCCTGCGACTTGATCTTAGCGAATTGTTATCCTTTTTGGGAAGGCTGTGCCCTTGAGTACTCCATTCTTTACATGAAAGACATGTATCGCCGTGCTATTAAAGCTGGCAAGGGTAAAAAAGTTATTATCACTGAAACTGGCTGGCCGAATGAAGGTCCAGCAGAGTGGGGTGCTGTGCCATCTTATGAAAACGCCATTAAGTACTTTTTAGGTACTTATCAGTGGGCAGAAGAAGAGAATATAGCGGTCTTCTATTTTTCATCATTTGATGAGGTTTGGAAAGTTAAAGATGAAGGCGGTGTTGGCGCGCATTGGGGACTTTGGGATAAAAACGGGAAATTAAAGTATGTTTAAAAAACACAGTGATAAAGTAGCAACAATTAGTTCGATGAAATTAGTTCATGAAAATGCTATTTGTTATTCTGGCTATCGTGACGGGCAAAATCCAAGAGAAGGTCTTTACCCAAGTTATAATGAAGTTAAAGAAGACTTACTTATTTTGAAAAAAAATTGGAGTTACCTGCGACTTTACGATTGTGGACCACACGCCGAACTTGTTCTTGATGTTATTAAAACTGAAAAACTGCATTTCAAAGTAATGCTAGGCGTCGATATGGCAGCAGAAATGAGTAACCCTAACTGTCCTTGGGGGGCTGATTTTAGCCAAGAAGTTATTAATGCTAATCGTCAGAAAAATTGTGATGAAATTCATAGTATGATCGCACTTACCAAAAAGTATGATGATATCGTATTTTCAGTTTCTGTCGGCAATGAAGCGAGTGTCGAATGGACAGACCATATGGTACCTGTTGATAGTTTAGTAAACTATGTAAAACAAATTAAAAAAGAAATTCATCAACCGGTAACTTTTTGTGAAAACTATGTCCCTTGGACATACAAACTTGAGCCCTTGGTTGCTGAACTAGATTTTATTTCCATTCATACTTACCCTGCCTGGGAATATAGAACGATGGAAGATGCACTCGAATATACCAAACAAAATTATTACAGTGTTGCCCATCATTATCCTGACAAACCGGTGATAATTACCGAAGCGGGTTGGACAACGGCATCAAATGGACGGGGCATAGAGCCTTGGAATGCTAACGAAGTACTACAGGCAGAATATTATCAGCAACTACTTGCTTGGACGACAGAAGAAAAAATACTGACCTTTGTCTTTGAAGCCTTTGATGAACCATGGAAAGGATCTCCTGATAAATTAGAACCTGAAAAACATTGGGGACTCTTTAAAGTCGACCGTACGCCTAAGTTAGTGATGAAAAATATTTATCCAAACGAGGTTATAAACATTAACAAAAACAATGCTGTTGCTTAGTTTTCGTTAAAGTTTAACTGTCAATAAAAGTAATAACCCAAGGATTTTGTCAGCAAATATTGCTCGGTCAAAGTCGTTGGGTTTTATTTTATTGGTCAAATTAAAGACTAAATGATTGAAAATCCCTTATTCACCCAGCCATTAACCTTTCCCTTATATTTTAAAGCGTTTGACCAAGCTATCAAGGTTCATCGCCATTGCAGTGAGTGATTCACTTGAAGAGGCTATACGGGTTGATATTTGCGCACTGTTTTCTGTGCTATCGCTTATCGTATGAACGTGAATATTAATTTCACCGACAACGGCTGCTTGCTCTTCTGTTGCTGTGGCCACCTGAGTATTTAGATCTGAAATGAGCTGAATATTAGCAACAATTTCCTCAAGTGCCTCTGTTGTCTGTTGAGCATCCGTTGCGCCAACTTCGGCGGTCACTTTGCTTTCCCTCACGCTATCAACGGCTCGCTGAGACTCTGATTGCAAAAGGTTGATCATTTTATTAATTTCATCAGTGGACTCACTGGTGCGCTTCGCTAAGTTACGAACTTCATCAGCGACCACCGCAAAACCACGACCTTGTTCGCCTGCACGAGCAGCCTCAATCGCGGCATTTAATGCCAGTAAATTTGTTTGCTCTGAAATTCCTCGTATAACATCAAGCACACTGCTAATAGCGTTGCTTTTATTCGCTAAAGATTCAATGGTAACAGACACAGAATCCATCTTTTGTGCCATCTGGTAAATATTCTCAGTTGATTCTTTAACAACAACTTGTGCATTTTTAGCTTGGGTTATCGCTTCGCTCGTCGAGTCAGCCGCATGTGCGGCGTTTGCTGCAATTTCTGTAATGGTTGAACCCATTTCACTAATAGCCGTTGCAACTTGTGTGGCGATGTCACGCTGACCTTCAGCATCGAGTTTTGACTGCTCTGCATCTTGGGAAACATCTAACGATGCTTGGCGGACATCTTTTGATGTTTTAGCGACATCATTAACTACCGAGTGTATTTTACTGATAAAAGTATTAAAACCATGGGCCAAACGTGAGACTTCTTCGCTGCCGCTTTCACTTAGTCGGTAACTAAGGTCGCCTTCACCATCACCCAATGCTTTAAATAATCCAGCTAGGTCATTGATAGGTTGCGTTAAACTTTTTGCAAAAATGATACTGATAAAAATAAACACTACGACAATAATGACAAACCAAATTAGCATATAATTTCGTGATTCGTTCAACGCTAAGTACAATTCAGCCTTTGGCACTTCTGCAACAACATACCAACCCAAGCTTGAGATATAGCTTGTCGCCACGATTAAACTTTCTGTTTCTTGAAAAGAAAATTGTTCTTTTGATAACAGCGTTTGAAAATTTATATCTTTATATATATCAGTTAGGTTCGCCTTTTCACTTTTTGCTTTATCTTGATGAATTTTTACCAACCCCGAATGATCAACAAGATACACTAAACCTGACTCTTCAATTTTAAAGCTGTTTAGGTAACTAACCATGTCATTAAATGATTTAGATAATCCAGAAACACCTCGTCCATTAAGTTGTTGATAGTTGATAAAAACATCTACATTACCATTCGGATAAGCGTAGGTACTTGCCGACTCTTCTTTATTACCATTGGTAAATGCAAAAAACCAACCATCAAGACTGTCATCTTTGAGAACACGTAGAAAGCCATCTTGGTTCCAATATTTAGCTGTTTTTCGATCGGCGAAGGAGGCATTACTTAAATTGTTATCTTTAGCGATGTTACTCAGCATGCTAATAACGTTAGCTTCATTATCTTTGCTGGCACCAGACTCTATCCAATCAAGTAGAAAAGGGTTAGTGGCAATAGATTTTGTTAACACTTTCATTTCAGAAATTTCACCGTCGACTGCATTACGAACGCGCAGCAGGAGATTAGGTAAATCTGATTGTTGGAGTCTGGATATAAGCAGTTCTTTGGCTTTTGAGTGGCCGACAAAGCCAACAATGCTGGTAGATATGATAACGGCCATTAACATGGCAATGACTAACTTAGATCGGATAGAAAGGGTGGTTAAAAATCTCATTAAATAGATCCTATTTGCAAGTTTTCCACAAACTTTTCGGTTACGGCGATTTGTCCATAAAATCCTTTTTATAAGGGTTTTAAAATAGATTCGCTCTCAATTTGCTTGAGCTTAACATATCCATGTAGTCGCACCATTTAAAACCACAACAATTTAACTTTCTTTCAAGATAGCTAATTATTTCAGCTGATTAAATATAAAATCACTTTATTTAAATACCAAAAATACTTTTTGATGACAATGAACTATCGATTAACTTACTGACTTACCTACTCAGTAAGTTAAGTTAAGTTAAGCTATTTTTACCTTAATGAGATGAAACGGTCTTTAGCAACGATAGTAAGGAAATTTTTATTCGACCATCAGTGGCGGAAGGGGTAGTATAATATCAGATGATTTCGGAGCAAATATGTCTGACAACCCACTATTACGTTTCAATAAATTTATTTCAAAAAAGCCAGAGTATCTATTTTGGGTTTTACAAATCTGCTTTTGGTCTTTCGTTTCATTAATTAGCCTGATATCACTGACACTTTGGTATGTCCAAATCGATGTCGAGCACCTTAATCACACTTTTTGGCAGTCTGTTGTGGGGATATTTTGTTCATTGCCACTGTATTGGATTTTCATGAGGTGTTGGCACTCACCTATTTTTACCCGCGTACTGATAACCATCGTTTCAGTGATTTGTATTTCCTTTATTTGGACACTTATTCGAGTCAAACTTTATATAGAACTGACCAGCTCTGCCGGTAATTGGGACGAGTTTGGCGGCTGGTATTTTAGTAGTATTTTTATTTTCTTTTGTTGGACCGGTTTTTTTCATGGTATTCGCTATTATCAATTGTTGCAATTTGAGCATAAAATGTTGCTTTCAAAGGCAGCGGAAGCTAAAGAAGAGCAATTAAAAAGAGTGAACGCGCAATCGGTAGCCCGAGATGCAAAAATAAAAATGTTACGTTACCAACTCAACCCTCATTTTCTTTGTAATACCCTCAATGCCATTAATTCTCTAATCGAATGTGAAGCTCCAGAGAAAGCTCAGCGGATGACCGTTCAATTAAGTAAGTTTTTACGTTATTCATTAGACAATAACCCTGATACTAAAATTGCGTTAGAATTTGAAATTATCGCACTTAATTTATATTTAGAAATAGAGAAAACCCGTTTTGGCGAGCGACTTAAATTAGATTTTAAAATTTCTGATAAAGCAAAGTTAGCTTTAATACCGAGTTTATTAATACAACCTATTATTGAAAACTCAATGAAACATGTTATCGCGCAAAATGAAGAGGGTGGCACTATTAGTCTATGGGCTGACGTTGTTGATAAAATGTTGGTGTTAGAGTTAAGTGATACCGGTTCTGGAACCGCGGTTGACGGTAGTAAAATGAAAGGAAAAAGGAGTCGAGGTGTCGGCTTGCGTAATATCGATGAAAGACTTAAAGTGTTATATACAGATGACTACGTATTTAACCTTAATATTATCCCATCAGGTGGTTTAAAAACTATCATTAAGCTGCCTTTTGAAACGCTTGATGAAATAACACCTGCTAGCCAGTACCAAACTCAATGACGGTGAGTTAAATTTATGAATAAGTTAAGAACAATTATTGTTGATGATGAGCCTTTAGCGCTTAATCTCTTGCGTGCAAAGTTAAATAAAATTCCTGAAATAGAAATTATTGCAGAATGTAAAAATGGCCGTGAAGCGATTGAAGCGACGATGGCCTTAGCACCTGATTTACTCTTTTTAGATATACAGATGCCAGGTGTTGATGGTTTTGGCGTTATTAAAAAATTACAATCTGATATTGTTCCTATGGTGGTTTTCACGACCGCATTTGAGCAATATGCTTTAGATGCGTTTGATGTGCATGCCGTTGACTATATTCTTAAACCTATTGATGACGAACGAATTCAGCGGGCCATTCAGCGTGCGTTGGTTCGTTGTGAAAGTGATGAAGACACTTTAAATAAATCTCGCATTATTAGTGCGATAGACTCAATCAATGAAATGGAAAATCCTGATAATGCTTCTTCGCAGAGTATCAGCCTTCCTAAGCTTAATACCGACAAAGTTGAGCGTAAAATCGTCATTAAAGACCGAGACGATATAACCTTGTTAAAACAAACCGATATTGAATGGGTTGACGCAGCAGGAGATTATGTTTGTGTTCATGCGCAAGGCGTTACTCATATTAAACGCTGCACCTTGAAAAATTTGCTAGAAGATTTAGACTCTGAAATGTTTAAACGTGTGCACCGTTCAACGATTGTTAATCTTAATTATATTCAAAAAGTGATCCCGCATACTAAAGGTGAGTTTTTTCTTAAATTAGGTGAATATGACCAAGTTAAAGTGAGCCGTAATTATCGAGAAGTGATCAAGAGTTTTTTAACTGACATGTAGTATATTGACGACGACTCGTGGTCAATATGCCATTTTTTATCTAAGTGATCTTGTTATTGCCTTATATTGACCAGCCTACCGCTTCTAAAATCCCCTTTATCGTAATACGGTTGTTATAAAAAGCCGCTCATTAGATGATTGATATAACTGTAGATGTTACTCACTTGGGTAAACAGTCATTGTTAATTAAGGGATATTAAATGTTAAGTATTAAACAGATAATTATTGCGTCCATTTTTTCTATGGCATTAATAGTGCCTTGCTATGCAGCCGATAGTCACGCGGCTAATCGACTTAATTATTATGCACCACATGCTGAAAAAGCACCAAGTGTTGATGGTATTGCCAATGAAAGTGTTTGGCAATTGGCACCGTGGCAAAATTTAGATCAACGTTGGTTAGGTCCAGAATTTTCAAAAGAAGACTTTCAAGGCCGATACAAGGTGGTTTGGACGCAAGCTAAATTATATATTATGGCTGAAATTATTGATGACATTCTCATTGATACCCATCGCGACCCCTTGAGCCAATATTGGGATGACGATTGCTTAGAGATTTTTATAGATGAAGATTTCTCTGGCGGTGATCACCAATATAACCATAATGCACTTGCCTACCACATGTCTCTTGATAACCAAGCCATAGATATAGGTACCAACAAAAAGCCGCAGAACTATTCACATCATGTTCAAAGCAACTGGAAACAACAAGGCAATACGGTTATTTGGGAACTAAGCATCGATATTTATAACGATGAATATCAAGATACCACAACAGACTCAAGCAGTATTAACAAACCAGTCGCCTTGTTTGCTGGCAAAGTGATGGGACTCATGGTGGCTTATTGTGATAACGACGGCAGTGAACTACGTGAAAATTTTATTGGCTCTGAGTCTGCAGAGGGTGGAGCGCCCGATCGTGGTTGGATAGATGCGGGTATGTTCGGTAAGCTTATCTTGGCTAAATAATCGCTTAGATAAGCGTTAAGTTTTTCTTTTCCCTCTCCTAGACATGAGCATTATAAAATGAACAATATTGAAAAAAAATTCATCCATAAGTTATTTGTTATAACAATCACTTCTCTCACCATAATGAGTTGTGCACCGGTAAATCAGGCAACTCAAATGAATAAAGACACCACCGATATTAATTACCAGCTTTCAATGACCCAAGAAATATTACTGACTAGCGAAGCCGGTGATAAAATAGCGCCACAGCAGAATTTAACCTTTCAACAAGGTACAGCTACGGGCAAGGTTATTGTTGTAAGGCCAGATATTAAAAAACAAAAGATTGTTGGTATTGGTACATCGTTCACTGAATCTTCCGCTTTTGTGCTTGCACACTTAACTAAAGATAAGCGAGCAGAGGTGATGGAAAATATTTATGGCGAAAAGGGCGCTAATTTTTCAATAGCACGCACGCATATTGGCGCAACAGACTTTGCCGTGGACGGTCGCTATTCATATGCAGAACGTAAAGATGACACTAACTTAACATCATTCAGTATCGCGCTAGATAGCGATGGTTTTAGCGCTCAAGATTACCCTGGTATTAAAGATGAGCAATTTGATTTGTTGCCAATGATAAAAGAAGCTTACGCGATAAAAAATCAGCAAGTCGATAAAGATTTAAAAATTGTCGCTTCCGCATGGACTGCGCCACCTTGGATGAAAACGATTGAAGACTATTATGTTAAGCCAACACCTGAAAATAATCACCAAGGCACGGGCGGCGAATTAAAACCACAGTACGTCGCTACTTATGCAGACTATCTTATTAAGTACCTCGATGCATATCATCAAGAAGGTATTGAACTCTGGGCACTAACGCCAGTAAATGAACCGCATGGCAACAGTGGTCAATGGGAAAGTATGCATTTTACGCCTAAAAGCCAAAATACTTTTATTAAGGACCATTTAGGACCAAAATTAAAAGCGAGTGCGCACAAAGCGGTTAAATTACTTATTTATGACCAAAATCGTGATGAAATGGAGCATTGGACTGATGAAATACTCGGGGATAAAGAAACGTCTGAGTATGTTTATGGTACAGCCGTTCATTGGTACGAAAGCAGTAATCAAGTTAATGAAGATGTGTTTGACCGGGTTCATGAAAAATTTCCAGAGTTTTCAATTATACATACCGAAGGCACGATTGATGATCTAGGTAAAGATGCACCAGCAGGTATCTTAGATCCTGTCCGCTTTAAAGAAAGTAACTGGTTCAATAATGATGATTTTTGGTGGAACGAAAATGCGACCGACTGGGCGTACACCGCAACTTGGGCACCTAAACCTGAGGATCATCCTATATACACCCCCGTTCATCGTTATGCACGTAATATTATTGTTAGTTTAGATCATTGGTTAGAGGGCTGGATAGATTGGAATATCGTACTCGATAAGCATGGTGGGCCTAATCACGTAGGTAACTTTTGTGGTGCACCTATCATGATTGATACTGAGACAGGTGAGGTTTATTACACCCCGATTTATTATGTATTAGCACAATTTAGTAAAACCATTCGACCAGGTGATACGGCATTACAGGTTAATCAGCAGTTAGAAGGCTTAGACAAAGATGCTTTACACGCCAGCGCTGCGATTAATGACAATGGTTTGGTCAGTGTACAGTTACTTAATACCACTAAAGCACCAATAAATTATTCATTACAAATTGGTAGTCAATATGCGCAAGTAACTATTGCCGCTAATGCCGTGCAAACAGTACGTGTTAAGCTTTAGTTTTTAATCGTTTTAACAAGCCATATAATTAATAAGAGTAAAGATTAAGTGAATAAACATCCCTTTGAAGTTATAGCGCTGGATAACGGTGCTAAGCTGATATTTACCCCTTGTCCTGGCACTAAATTAGTTAGCCTTGAACAATCACTTAAGCAGTTGAAGCAAGAGGGTGTTTCAATGCTGATCACATTAATGTTTGATGAAGAAATGGCAAGTAACAAGGTACTTTCTTTACCTGAACTCTGTCGCCAGTATCAGCTTAGTTGGCTACAATTGCCAATTATTGATGATGAAGCGCCGAGTACTGCTTTTGAAGCGCAATGGGCAATAAATAAAACGACCATAGTCGATGAATTGAAGAATAAAGGTACGGTGGCTATTCATTGTAAAGGCGGCACAGGCCGAACGGGAACTGTTATTGCTCTTTTACTATTAGCACTAGGTTGGCCAGTCGATAAAATTGTTACAGAAGTACAAAAAGTGAAACCTAAAGCTTTGAAAATTAAAAAACAACGAGATTATTTGAATCGTCAGTTAACAAAAGCCGAGACACTGTTTTGATAACAATATAAAGCCACTTTGCAGCCAGAAGAGTACTGATTTCATGTTAACTTAGTTCAGAGGTAATTAGTTAAACCCTTTAACGATTTAATTTTGTCTGCTATCGGGTTAATTCAACTTACGGTGTTATTTAAATTCGCTTTTAACGCATTGATTACCCACTACACCTCATTTAAATTGCAACTATTTGTTGTATCACTCAAGATAAATTAATGACAGTAAGCCGTGGTCTCGCGGTTTTACTGCCAAATTATAATAAAAATAGATAAATAATAAAGCCTGATATAGGTTTGTTATTAACAACACCAATTTTAAGCGATATAAAGAATAAACTTGCTACTTGAAGTAGCTAAATTCTTTGTGTTTATTTTTAAGCAATAGGACCTCACCACAATGGCTGGAACATCTTTTACTTTAGATCAAAGCAAAACCTCACAAGCGAATTCATCTAATGGATTTGGTGGAGATAACTCTACTCGCTTTGCGTTAATTTCACTGACATCATTGTTTTTTATGTGGGGATTTATTACCTGTTTAAATGACATTTTGATCCCCCATTTAAAGGCCATTTTTTCGTTAAGTTATGCACAGTCTATGCTAGTGCAATTTTGCTTTTTTGGTGCTTACTTTTTGGTTTCTCTGCCTGCAGGGTGGTTTGTCGAAAAAATGGGCTATCAAAAAGGTATTGTGGTCGGTTTAGTGATTGCGGCTTTGGGTTGTTTAATGTTTTATCCCGCCGCTTCTTTACATAGTTATCCTGTTTTTTTGGCGGCTTTATTCGTTTTAGCTAGTGGCATTACCGTTTTGCAAGTTTCTGCAAATCCTTATGTGACCTTACTGGGTAAGAAAGAAACCGCTTCGTCACGATTAACCATGACCCAAGCGTTTAATTCTTTAGGCACAACTATCGCACCTTATTTTGGCGCGTTATTAATTTTAAACGAAGTCACTGATTCAATGTCAGCAAATAGTGCTGAATCGGTACAACTGCCTTATTTAGGACTGATGGCGGCCTTGTTAGTCCTTGCTGCTATTTTTGCTTTCTTAAAACTTCCACATATTGAAAGTGCTGAGGTGGTTGATGGCGAAAAAATTGAAGGGTCGGCATGGCATTATCGCCATCTAGTTTTAGGTGCTATCGGTATTTTTGTTTATGTTGGCGCTGAAGTGTCAATTGGCAGCTTTTTGGTGAGCTTTTTAGGCGAAACTGATATCGCCGGTTTAGAAGAAACTCAAGCGGCAAAGTACCTTACTTATTATTGGGGCGGAGCTATGGTTGGGCGCTTTATTGGCGCTGCAGTTATGCAAAAAATAGATGCGGGTAAAACCTTAGCCTTTAATGCGCTTTGTTCAGTGATTTTAATTGCCATCACTATTTTAAGCTCTGGCACCATAGCGATGTGGGCAATTTTATTAGTAGGGTTATTTAACTCTATTATGTTTCCAACGATTTTTAGTTTGGCGTTAAGTGGGCTTAAAAAGCACACCAGTCAGGGAGCTGGCATCCTTTGCTTAGCTATTGTCGGTGGCGCAATCCTCCCCGTATTACAAGGCCTGTTAGCGGATAGTGTCAGTGTGCAGTTTGCTTTTATCCTACCTTTGTTTTGTTACGTCTATATCGTCTTTTACGGTTTGAAGGGTAGCAAGGTAGTCACAGAAAAATAATGAATATGAACGCAATGAAATACTTAAAATTTAACAAAAAAAATTGGTTTCTTATCACGCTTTCGTTATTAATCTTTGGTTGCAGCCCTGCTGAAAATTCGACGTTAACGGGGCAAGAGACACAAGCTATTGATAGCAATAAAGCTGATAAGATTTGGCCTCAACTTGAAAGTGACGTTAAAAAAGATGCGCAAGTCGAGCAAAGAGTAGCTGACTTACTCGCTAAGATGACCTTGCAACAAAAAGTGGCGCAAATGATCCAACCTGAAATTCGTGATATTACCCTTGAGGATATGCGAACCTATGGTTTTGGCTCTTATTTAAATGGTGGTGGGGGTTTCCCCAATAATAATAAGCATTCTACCCCTGCAGATTGGGTTTTATTGGCTGAGAAAATGTATCAAGCATCTGTTGATGATTCACTCGACGGTTCAACAATTCCAACGATGTGGGGCACTGATGCGGTGCACGGTCATAATAATGTTATCGGGGCGACACTTTTCCCTCATAACATTGGCTTGGGCGCAGCAAATAATCCGACACTTATTGAGAAAATAGCAGAAATAACCGCGACCGAAGTCATGGTTACCGGTATTGATTGGGTGTTTGCTCCAACTGTTGCCGTGGTTAGAGATGATCGTTGGGGAAGAACCTATGAAGGCTACTCAGAAGATCCTGAAATTGTTCGCTTATACGCAGCGTCAGTCGTCAAAGGTTTACAAGGTCATGCCAATAAAGATTTTTTAGGTGATAAACGCGTGATCAGTACCATTAAACATTTTATCGGTGACGGCGGTACGCAAGGTGGCGATGATCAAGGCGAAAACATAGCGAGCGAGCAAGAGCTCTTTACTGTGCATGCCCAAGGCTATGTTGGCGGTTTAACTGCGGGTGCTCAGTCGGTAATGGCTTCATTTAATAGTTGGCATGGAGATAAAGTCCATGGTCATAAATATTTGCTAACCGATGTCTTGAAAAATAGAATGGGTTTTGACGGCTTTGTTGTCGGTGATTGGAATGGTCACGGGCAAGTTAAAGGCTGTATCAAAGAAAATTGCGCTCAAGCGGTTAATGCTGGCTTAGATATTTTTATGGTGCCAACAGAAGCGTGGCGACCACTTTATGACAATATAATTGCACAAGTAAAGCAAGGCGATATTCTGCAGTCACGTATTGATGATGCCGTAACGCGTATTTTACGGGTAAAGGTCCGCGCCGGGCTTTTTGAAAAGCCCAGTCCTGCCAAGCGTGTTTTATCAGGGAACATCGCTTTAATTGGCGGGGAGTCGCACCGCGAAGTTGCTCGTCAGGCGGTTCGCGAATCCTTAGTGTTGTTAAAAAACAACGGACAGCTATTACCTTTATCACCTAAGCAACATATCTTAGTAGCGGGCGATGCCGCTGATAATATCGGTAAACAGTCAGGGGGCTGGAGTATTACTTGGCAAGGAACTGGTAATAAAAATTCAGACTTTATCGGTGGCTCTTCTATTTATTCTGGGATAGAACAACAAGTCAGTGCCGCAGGTGGTCAAGTAACCTTGAGTGTTGATGGCAGTTACACAAACAAACCCGATGTAGCGATTGTCGTTTTTGGTGAAGAACCTTATGCTGAAGGGTATGGTGATATTGATAACCTTGAATATCAGCGCGGTCATAAAAAAGATTTAGCGTTACTTACATCACTTAAAGCAAAAGGAGTACCTGTTGTTGCTGTTTTTATTAGTGGTCGACCTATGTGGGTCAATGCTGAACTCAATGCTAGCGATGCATTTGTCGCTGCGTGGCTACCGGGCTCAGAGGGTAAGGCAATCGCAGATGTTTTATTGAAAAGCCCAGCTGATAATATCCAACACGACTTTACCGGTAAATTGTCTTTCTCTTGGCCTAAATTACCAACACAAATTGTCAATCGTTTTGACGAAGACTACCAACCATTATTTTCATATGGCTATGGTTTAACCTACCAAGACGACACTTTATTAGCTGACTTGTCTGAGCAATCTAATGTGGCGCTTAATACGCATTTAATTACCGATATTTTCTTAGGTAAGGCGATAGCGCCTTGGAAAATGTTATTGTTTTCTCAACAACAAAACATTGAAATAGAGTCGAGTAGTGAATCACTTAAAGGAATTTCTTATCGAACGGTTGATAAAGAGATACAAGAAGATTCATTTCGACTTAAGACCAATGGCGCAGCGAGTGCGGGAGTTAAATTTATTAACAGCAACGGTTTTAGAGAAGATCTTACTAGTGAACTCGAAAAAAATGCTGACTTAACATTTTCAGTTAAAAGAGACAGTGATATTAACGCGCCTGTTTATATCACCATGAATTGTGAAACGCTTGGCGATACCGCAAATTGTCAGGCAAGTTATAATATTCAAGCACAATTAGCGGCATCTAAGCAGGGTGAGTGGCAAGATATTGCTATTAGCTTACATTGCTTTGCTGAAAAAGGTCTGCAGCTGAGTAAAGTTGCTGTGCCTTTTGAATTGCGTACCTCGGGCGCGATTAATTTATCTGTTAACCATATTCGATTAGTGCCAAATAAAGCGACTAGCGCGCCATTGAACTGCCCGCAGTAGTCTATTTAACTTAAAGGATAAGGATAAGGATAAGTCTGATTGTTGAGCTTTATCCTTTTTTTTGGTCGAATCAGCGTATTTATTGATAATGACCATATTCGATTAGTGTCAAATAAAGCGACTAGCGCGCCATTGAACTGCCCGCAGTAGTCTATTTAACTTAAAGGATAAGGATAAGGCTGATTGTTGAGCTTTATCCTTTTTTCTGGTCGAATCAGCGTATTTATTGATAATGACCTTACGGTTGTCGCTATGTGCGTGTAAACTTGCTGATAATATTTACAATATCAAAAGAAAATCAAATGAATCAAGAAGAAAACTATCCGATTGGAACGCCAGGCAAAAAATGGACTGAAAAAGAAAATGTTCAGTGGTTTAAAGCACAAACAGTAACCCGTTCATATCAAGATGAAGTCGTTGAAAAGATAAACGCGTTAAAAGAAGATTTTGATGTTCTTCAATATGGCGCATTATCGCTTGATGAAAGTCGTTATCCTTTGTATGTGATTAAAACAAAAAACTGGCAAGACAATAAAAAAACAGTTTTAGTGACCGGTGGTGTTCATGGCTATGAAACCAGTGGAGTGCAGGGGGCATTACGCTTTGCCCAAACACAAGCCGGCAAATATGCGGAACACTTTAATATTGTCGTTGCGCCTTGTATCAGCCCTTGGGGTTATGAAACAGTTAACCGTTGGAATTGCAAAGCGATAGATCCCAATCGTTCTTTCTATCAAAACAGCCCAGCGCAAGAGTCAGCAGCGATAATGAAGTATGTTGCCGAGCTCAACAGTGATATTTTTGTGCATATAGATTTACACGAAACGACTGACACCGATAATTCAACATTTCGACCAGCACTTTGTGCTCGAGATGCGATAGAAGAAAAAGAATGGCAAATCCCTGATGGCTTTTATTTAGTCGCCGATAGCGTGAAGCCAGTCGCTGACTTTCAAAAAGCGATTATTGATGCCGTTGAAGAAGTTACCCATATAGCGCCTGCTGACGAAAGCGGTAAATTGATCGGTGTACCCCTTGAGCAGCCGGGCGTTATTAATTATGCTGCGCGCGAGTTAGGATTATGTATGGGCTTAACCAATGCTAAATTCTTGACCACCACCGAAGTTTACCCCGACAGCCCAAAAGTTGATGATGAAAACTGCATTCTAGCGCAAGTGGCTGCTATAACGGGTGGTTTAGATTATATTTTAAAAAGTGAATAACCTGATAAAACCGAAAAATTTGCACACTAAAACATTTTCATAATGTTAAGTTCGTGCTATTTTTCTCTGACATTTAATTTTAGGAATTATTATCCATGCCAAAGGCCAGTGATATAAAGAAAAATGCTGCGGTAGAGCATAACGGAAAAGTATTTATTGTAAGAGATATAGAGCGATCAGTTCCTCAAGGTCGTGCCGGTGGTAGTTTATACCGTATGCGTATGTACGATGTTGTCACTGGCGGTAAGATTGATGAGACGTTTAAAGACTCAGATATGCTGAACTTCGCTGACCTAAGCCGACGTCCCGCGATGTTTTCATACATCGATGGTGATGAATATGTCTTTATGGACAATGAAGATTACACGCCATACAACCTTAACAAAGAAAGTATTGCTGACGAAGCTCTATTTATTTGTGAAGATACCTTAGGTTTATCAATTATTATTGTTGATGGTGCTGCGGTTGGTATTGATTTACCCCCGAGTGTTGAACTGGTTATTACTGAAACAGACCCATCAATTAAAGGTGGTTCGGCAACAGCTCGCACTAAGCCGGCAATTTTATCTACGGGCTTAACCGTACAGGTGCCTGAACATATTTCAATCGGTGATAAAATCAAAGTGAACACTGAAGAACGTAAATTTATGGGACGCGCTGAGAAATAAAGTCTCGTTTACTTTATCTCCACTTTTATAAAGCCAGCATTTGCTGGCTTTATTGATCTAACCATTAGGTTAGTTGTTAGCGGTGTAACAGTTGGAATCTTTGGTTGAGAATAAGTTTCTTGGTATATTGATGTTTTGGTCGACTGAGAATTTTTGCTGTGTCGCCCATCTCTACGACTTGTCCTTTGCTTAAAACCATTATCTTATCGCTAAAATGCCTAACAATACCTAAGTTATGAGAAATTAAAATATAAGCGAGTCCCATCTGTTCTTGTAAATCGAGCAACAGGTTAATCATTTGCGAGCGTAACGAAGGGTCGAGAGAAGCTAAGGCCTCATCTAATATAATCACCTGTGGTTGTAATATTATCGCCCGAGCTAATGATATGCGCTGTTTTTGACCACCAGAGAACATATGTGGATAAAAATTCATATGTTCAGCGAGCAAACCTACTTTTTGTAATGTTTCTCGTATTAGACAATGGCGGTCTTCTTCATTTAATTTGGTATTGATCAACAAAGGTTCATTCAGTAGTTGCCCAATGGTTAAGCTTGGGTTCAATGTTGTCCCAGAGTCTTGAAATATCATCCGTACATGCTGGCATCTTTGCTTAAAGTCTCCAGGTTGTAATGTTTGGCCATTAAGTTTTATGCTGCCCGTTGAAGGTAGTTCCGCACCAACCAATAATTTTGCTAAGGTTGATTTACCCGATCCTGTTTCTCCAACAATAGCTAAGGTATGGTGAGCTTGTACCTCAAATGAAATCGGTTCGAGTGCGGTAAAATATTTTTGATTAAACCATTTTCTGCCTATTCTAAACGACTTACTTAAGTTATTAACCTGTAATAATATTGGCATATTAATAACTTCCCTTTAGCGAGAAGTGGCAACTAAATTGATGACCATGATAGTTTGTTACCTTAGGTGCTACAACACAGGCCTGTTGCGCTCTAGGGCATCTTGGGCCTAATCGGCAACCTATAGGTAAATGTTGTAAAATAGGAATACTGCCAGGTAGCGCCATTAACCGTGATTTTGCTGGCAAGCCACTATTTGACTTTGGGCTACTATCAACGAGTGCTCGAGTGTAGGGATGAAACGGTTGTTCAAATATGTGCTTGGTGGTACCCGCTTCAACAAATTGTCCGCTGTACATCACCGTAATGGTATTTGTCCAATGTGTGACATTCTCAAGGTCATGACTTATCAATAATATCGACATGTTTTTTAATTGGTTTAAACTCGCCAATAGGCGAAAAATTTGCCCTTGATTGGTACTCTCCATTGCCGCGGTGGGTTCATCTGCAATGAGGAGAATAGGGCGTTTAGCGAGTGCCATGGCGATCATTACTCGCTGACATAACGCTTCATTAAGCTGATGAGGATATTTTTTTAAACAAATTTTATGCTGCTTAATACCGACTTTATGTAAGAGACTAATCGCGGTTTCTTTACGTTGTTGATTTTTTTGCCAAAAATAACCGGTTAATTGTTCGCCATCAACCGCCTCGGTAAGTTGCATCCCTATGGTCATTGTTGGGTCTAAGCACGCCATCGGCTCTTGAAATATCATCGCGACATCTTTTGAAATAATGGCTTTGCGTTCATCAACAGATAAGCGCATTAAATCTTTTCCTCGCCAGTGAAACCTATCAGCGTCAACATGCCACTTTTCATCAAGTACGCCGATAATAGCCTGAGCCAATAAAGATTTTCCTGAACCAGACTCTCCAACTAAACCACGAACTTCACCCTCTTTCATGGTTAAACTGACGCGATCAACCGCTAAAATAGGGTTGGTCGCTGATTTCAGCACAATAGACAAATTTCTGATATCGAGAAGGTTCATTAAGCTTCCTTACTGATTTTAAGGGCGTGTCTCATGCCTTCACCAACTAAATTAGTTGCCACCACGGCAAAAAGAATCGCCAAACCAGGTAGATAAACCGTCCACGGGGCAATATAGAATAAATCGATACCATTTTTTAGCATCGCCCCCCATTCTGCCATGGGAATTTGTGCGCCTAATCCAAGAAAGCCTAATGCAGCAATATCAAGTATCGCAGCAGACTGGGCTAACGTTGCTTGGCTAATTAATTTCTCTAAAACATTAGGAAAAACAGAATGATATAAAATTCTAAATGAACTTGCTCCGTCTAATCGTGAAGCCAGAACATAGTCTTTTCTGAACTCTTGAGTAACGACATTACGGGTTATATGAACAAACTGTGGGATAAGCACGATAATAATCGCCCATAAGGTATTGCTCAACCCTGGCCCCAAGATAGCGACAATAACAATTGCCAGCAATAAAGAAGGAATAGATAAAATCACATCAAGAAAATGGTTAAGAAAACTTGATTTTATTCCTGATGTTAAAGCAGATACCGAGCCAATAACACCACCAATACCTAAAGAAATAAGCACCACAACAAAACTTAAGCCAAAAGTCAGTGATGTGCCGTGCATTAAGCGAGACAACATGTCACGACCCAAATTATCGGTGCCTAATAAAAAACTGACATTACCATCTTCGTGCCATGCTGGTGGCAGTAATAAAAAATCTAAGTGATTTTCAACGGGAGTATAAGGTGTAATAAAAGGTGCAAATAAAGCGAGAATTGTTAAGAAAATAAAACAGCTAAAACCTATCATCACTACGGGTTTTACTTTGAAATTATGCCAAAGTTGCAGTAATGGTGAAGGAAACTCTTCCTCTAAGTATATTTTATCACGCGCCATTTCGACTCTCTCTTGCTAAAGGATTAAGTGCTGCATAGATAAAATCGATGACAATATGCACAATAAAAATAAAACTAGAAAGCGCTAAAAGCCCACCTTGAATTGAAGTATGGTCACGCTGAAATATACTTTCTATTAACCATCGGCCGATGCCTGGCCAGCTAAAGATAACTTCAGTCACCATGGCAATAGTTACTAAATTAGCAAACTGTAAACCAACATCTCGAATAACGTGCACCATAGCATTTCGTATCGCGTGATGATAAATAATTTGCTTAAAGCTTAGCCCTTTTGCTTTAGCCGCACGTATGTATTGGCTGTCGAGCACATCCATCATTGCCGTGCGAGCTAAGCGTACAAAGATGGTCGCTGGAGCTAGGGCGATAACACACGCAGGTAGAAATATATGTGCGCTGGCATCTTGAAAGGCTTGCCACTTATAAGGACTGTCACTTAATAAAATATCTATAAACTGTATGCCAGTAACATGTTCTATTTCAAACACTAAGCTGAGCTGTCCTGCTGATGGCAGCCAACCTAATTGGATAGAAAAAATAAGAATGGCTAATAGGCCTAACCAAAAAACAGGAATTGAATAACCCAGCATAGAAATAGTTAAAATAATATTATCGGTAGCTTTACGGTGTTTAATGGCGGCAATAAAGCCAATAGGAATACCAAAGACCATAGCAATGAAAAGTGCCACTAAAGACAGTTCAATTGTCGCGGGTAAAAAGCGCATGATCTCGTTACTTATAGACAATTGGCTGGCCATTGAAATACCTAAGTCTCCCTGGAAAAGATGACTTATATACGAAAAGTATTGCTGAGCAATATTATTATTTGTTTGATACTGCTCAGCTAAAACTATCAATTGCTTAGGTGTCGCATTGATTTGCCCAGAAATATTGATTAACTGTTCACCAGGAAATAAAAAGCTCAAACTAAAAGACAGCAATGTCAGTAGAAACATGGTGAAAATGAATAAGTTTAGACGGCGTAGGGTAAATATCAGCATATTAGTTTTTACTCACCCTGCTAAAGTCGATGCCACCAAAGGGAGATAATAGTTCACCCTTAACAATGTTTTTCCTTGCTTGAAATCGTTTAGAGTGAGCAATGGGAATTAACGGCACTTCAGTTGAAATAATCGCTAACGCTTGACTATAAAACTTTTTACGTTGGGCCACATTTGTTGTTTCTAATGCTCGCTGTATTAAGTTATCAAACTTTTTATGACACCAAAATGTTCTGTTGTTACCACTTCTAGCTGATGAACAGCTCAACAGTGGTGTAAAAAAGTTGTCTGGGTCTGGGTGATCCGCCGACCAGCCTAATAAAACACTCTGATGCTCACCTTTTGACAGCTGTTCAAGAAAAGAGCCCATATCGAGAGAGTTTTCAATTAACACATTAATACCTATTTTCTTTAAATCGGCTTGAATTAACTTTGCCATAGTAACCGCGTCTGGATTATATGCCCGTTGTACCGGTAACGCCCAGAGATTCATAGTAAAACCGTTAGGAAAGCCAGCCTCAGTTAGTAATCTTTTAGCTTCAGCTAAGTCAAATGTTTGCGGTAAAGTATTCTTATCATAAGCCCAAGAGGTTGTTGGTAATAAACTATGTGCTATATCGGCTCTAGATTGATAGACAGTATCAATAATGGCTTGCTTGTTAACGGCTAATGCAACGGCTTGACGTACTTTTACATTATTAAAAGGTGGCTTTAAGGTATTAAAGCCAAGATAACCGACATTAAAAGAAGTCACCGCTTGTAGCTCTAATTCAGGTTTACTTTTTATTTTGTTATGAGCAATGGGGAAAGCAATTACATCACATTCACCCGCTAATAATTTTGTTAATCGCCCTGTATTACTGGGCGTTATATCAAAAATAAGTTGCTCTAAAGTACTTGGTTGATCCCAGTACGTTTTATGGGGAGCATAGCGAATATAGGCGCCGGGACGATAATCTTTTAATTTAAAGGGACCCGTGCCAATGGGCAGCGTGTCTATTTCTCGCTTAATATTTTTTAACACTAAGGTGTCAGCATATTCCTTTGATAATATAACGGCAAAGTCACTGGCAATGTTAGCCAAAATTGAACTGTCTGCGTATTTGAACTTAAAACGTATAGTATATTCATTGATTTTTTCAATACTTTCAACGACATTTGAAAAACTTACACTTTGAAAAAAAGGGTATTTTCCACCCGAAACTTGATGGAAAGGGTGCTTAGGTAATAAAATACGGTTAAAACTGAACAGTACATCATCGGCATTAAAAAAACGTGTTGGGGTAAAATAATCGGTTTGATGAAAGGCAACATTTTTGCGTAAATAAAAAGTAACCATTTTACCGTCACGCGTCACATGCCATGACTTTGCTAACGACGGAGCAATAGTGTTTTCTTCGCCTCTAAATGAAATTAATCGGTTATAGAGTTGATTAGACGTAGCATCAATGGTGGTACCAGAGGTAACCGTTTGCGGATTAAAACTTTCAGGAGAGCCTTCAGAGCAATAGACAATACTATGGTCAGTTAATGAGGGATCATTATCAATATCACATGCCGTTATCCAACATAAAAATGGCAAGGTCATTATCTTCAATAAATGTTTTTTAACAGCGAATATCGACATATAACTCAACTACCCTTCGTCTACTGCACTTTCTAATAAGTTATACTTTTTCAAGTAACCTCTTAGTTGATGATAGGTTAATTTGAGTGCGTCGGCAGTTTTCTTTTGGTTATACTGACAATTTTCTAAAGCTGATTGAATCAAATCAATCTCATAGTCTTGAGAAAGGTCTTTTAATGATAAAGGGAAGACCAATGATTGACTAACAGGCAACTGTTGATGGATTACCTCTTGGCGTTTTTCCTCTTTGTTCTCTTTATCAACACTCGGCGCTGCTACCGATATCCTGTCTTGGGTTTTAATACGCTGAGAAGGTCGGTAAGGTGACTCAAACGGGTCAATGACTAAGTCATGCACGGGTAAATGTGGGTTATTACAACGATAAACACTACGCTCGACAACATTTTTTAATTCTCGTACGTTTCCAGGCCAATGATATTCAAGCATGGCACGTTTCGCTTTTTCAGTAAAACCGCTAAAGAGCTCAAATTCTAATTCGCGCGCCATGTTAATCGCAAAGCTTTCAGCTAACATCATAATGTCTTCAGTTCGTTCTCGAAGCGGTGGTAGGGTAATAACATCAAAAGCAAGTCGGTCAAGTAAATCCGCTCTAAATTCACCAGCATCGGCTAAGGTGGGTAAGTCTTCATTGGTTGCGGCAATTAAGCGTACATTGGTATTAATAGTTCTTGAGCCACCCACACGCTCAAACTCACCGTATTCAACGACTCTTAATAGCTTTTCTTGAATTAACCCGGAGGTATTGGCTATTTCGTCAAGAAAGAGGGTGCCATTGTCCGCACGCTCAAAACGACCTTCATGGCGTTTACTCGCGCCGGTGAATGCACCACTGTCATAGCCAAATAATTCTGTTTCTAATAAATTTTCATTTAATGCCGCACAATTAAGCTTTAAATAATTTTGATCCCAACGTTTAGATAAGTAATGCAGCCGAGCCGCAATAAGCTCTTTACCTGTCCCTCTTTCTCCAATAATAAGCACAGGTTTACTCAAAGGCGCTACTTGTGAGACTTGCTCTAAAACTTCAAGGAAATTATTTGCTTGTCCAAGAAGATTATCCTTTTGGTTAAAACGCGACATTACTTGACCTAATAATTGGTTTATTTCACTAACAAATAGTGTATTTTATTAATCACCAGGTTTGAAGTGTTTTTTTTAATTATAATAACTTTATTTAAAACATGAAGTTAAGTTAATAGTAAAACTTGGCGCAAAACATGAATAAAGGATATCAGTAACATTAAATTAAATTATTGAATGAGGAAGTTGTTATGGGTATTTTTTCTAGGTTTACAGATATTATTAATTCGAATATTAACAACCTGTTAGATAAAGCAGAAGATCCTGCAAAAATGGTACGATTGATCATTCAAGAAATGGAAGATACTTTAGTTGAAGTACGTTCGTCATCTGCTAAAATTTTAGCAGATAAGAAAGATTTATCTCGTCAAGCGACTCGTTTTGAAAAAGATGAGCAACAATGGCAAGAAAAGGCTGAACTAGCCTTAAGCAAAGGCCGTGAAGATTTAGCAAGAGCGGCGCTAGTTGAAAAGAAAAAGTGTGCTGAGAATGCATTGTCACTTTTAGATGAGTTGAACCACGTTGATGATCATATTGCTAAATTACAAAGTGAAGTTTCTCAGTTACAAGAAAAATTAGCGGATGCAAAAGTAAGACAAAAAGCAATTATCATGCGAGAAAAAACAGCGACGTCTCGTTTAAAAGTGAAAAAGAATATCGATAGTGGTCGAGTTAATGACGCACTGAGTCGCTTTGATAGTTATGAACGTAAAATTGATGATATCGAATCACAAGTTGAGTCCCTTGATTTAGGGAGCAAATCATTAGCAGATGAAATCTCTGATTTAGAATCTGATGAAAATATTGATGATGAATTAGCGCAATTAAAAGCTAAAATGAAATCAGATAAGAAAAACTAAATAACTCAGTTTGTGTTGAATAACTTATAAGGAGAAGTACTGTGGAAGAACTTATAATGGTTCCTGTCATCATTTTTATGTTGTTAGTTGCCCCTATTTGGTTGATTTTACATTACCGAAGTAAGCGCCAGATAACCCAAGGTTTTAGTGAAGAAGAGTACAAGCAATTATCTGAACTTTCTGAATTAGCCGATAAAATGACCGAGAGAATTAAAACGCTTGAAGCTATTTTAGATGCTGAAACACCTGACTGGAGAAGCAAGGTATGACAGACAAGCGCCGTGGTGAATTATACAGAAACTCGAGCCAAGGAAAAATTGCTGGCGTCTGTGCTGGTCTAGCTGATTACTTTGGCTGGGAAACATGGTTAGTGCGTATTCTAGTGGTTTCGGGTGTTTTACTAGGTATGGGTTGGTTTGTGGTTATTTATATTGCTGGTTGGTTTATTTTAGATAAAAAACCAGGCGCTACCGCTAAAAAACCACAACCAGCACAATCACAATATGCATCAGCTACCATGCACACAGAAGAAGAACTTTCTTCTGAGTCTATCAAGGTGAAGTCGCGTATTTGGCAATCTGGAGAGCCGCCTAAACAAGCTTTTCAGGATATTAGACATAAATTTAAATCCCTAGAAAGGGAAGTTCGAGCGATGGAGCATTATGTTACCTCACCTGAGTTTACTGTTTCTCGAGAAATCAATAAGTTGTGATCAACAAAAAATTAAAAAGCGGCTTTTGCCGCTTTTTTAGCTTGTTCGCTTAACAAATAGTTAAGCGTACGACTTGTCTTTGTGATTAAGTGTATCCATTAAATATTAATATAACTTTCAGTAAGATAATTCATGGCATTTATAAATAAAAAAAAGCTGAATAAATTAAAGCAAAAAGCGAGTGATTTATTAAATCGAACGCTCGACCAACACGTTACTTTGGCCGTTACAGGTCTCAGTCGTAGTGGCAAAACAGCCTTTATTACTTCTTTAGTCAACCAACTCGTTAATGAAAGCAATCATTCACAGCTTGGTTTTTTTAATGTTGTTCATCAAGGGCGCTTCATTGCCGCTAAACGAGTGCCTCAAAAGCATTTACACATTGGCCGTTTTGAATATGACCGAGCAATGTCAGCTTTTTCACAAAATGAACCAACATGGCCTGAGCCGACCCATGGTATTAGTGAGATGCGACTTGCTATTCGTTATAAGCCCAAAGAGTCATTGTTGAAATATGCCAGTGATACAGCAACTTTATACCTAGATATTACTGATTATCCAGGAGAGTGGTTACTTGATTTACCGATGTTAAATCAAACGTTTGAACAGTGGTCACAACAAACAACAGCATTATTGCTTACCGAACCTAGGTTTAAATCAGCAGAAAGCTTTATAGAAAAAGTGAATCAAATAGATCCCTTTGCCAAGGTCGATGAGCAAAGGTTGGCTGACTTATCAAAAGAATATACTGAGCTTTTATTACACTTTCGTCACGAACTTGGTTTGTCGGTTATTCAGCCCGGACGCTTTATTTTACCTGGAGAATTAGCAGATGCGCCCATTTTGCAATTTTTCCCTTTCACTGCTTTTGAAACAATGGATAAAAATGCTTATCAAAATGCCAGTGATGACTGTTTAATCGGTATGCTAAGAGCAAGGTTTATTGAATATAAAGAACGTGTTGTTAAAGCTTTTTATAAAGAACATTTTGTTAATTTCGATAGACAAATTGTATTAGCAGACTGTTTAACTCCGTTAAATAATGGTCCTGAGAGTTTTGCTGATTTGAAAACAGCGATGACCATGATCATGGAAAGCTTTAGCTATGGTCAAAGTAGTTTGTTTTCTCGTTTGTTTGCGCCAAAAATTGATAAGTTATTATTTGCTGCGACCAAAGCTGACCATGTTACGCCAGAGCAACACCATAACTTAGTAAAATTACTCGACCAGCTTGTTTATCAAACTAAACATCAGTTAAATTATGATGTTATTGAAATGAAAACACTGGCGCTAGCTTCTGTTAAAACGACACAAGCAGGAACGAGTCGTTACCAAGGGCAAGACATTCCTGTGCTTCGTGGCAAACGCTCTGAAAATGGAGAGCTAATTACGGTTTTTCCGGGTGCGGTGCCGAGTAAATTACCCGAACAAGATTATTGGCAGCAAGAGACTTTTAATTTTATTAGCTTTGCTCCGATGGATCCGATTGGACAACATGAATGTCTACCTCACCTGCGTATGGACCAAGTAATGCAGTTTTTACTTGGTGATAAAATGAAATGAAATGATTGTTGATGTGTTGGCCACTAAGCATAGTGCTTACCAGCCATCGATACGCATGGACCAAGTAATGCAGTTTTTACTTGGTGATAAAATGAAATGATTGTTGATGTGTTGGCCGCTAAGCATAGTGCTTACCAGCCATCGATACTCATGGATCAAGTGATGCAGTTTTTACCCGGTGATAAATAAAATGATCGACCTTGATAAATATAAGAATGAAGCAAGTAATACAATTTTGCTTGGAGATAAAATAGATGAATGAACTCGATGAAAAATATCAACAGCAAATTCTTTTTGAAAATGATGAGTTAACGACAAAGAAAAGTCATTTACCTTCAAATGGCCAACAAGTTGTTGTCGGTAATGACGATTGGCAGGCATCAGAAGATTTATCATTAATTAAGCAAGGGTATTTAAATGATGATAACCCACAGGAAAAAACTAGGCCTCGTTGGTTATGGCGGGTTGTAGGCACTGTTTTTGCTGGCGTTGTTATGGTAGAAACCTTTACATTTTTTCAACAGGGCTTTGCTCAATCTCCTATTTTAGCTGGTATGTATGGTGTTCTGCTCTTTGGTTTGTCAGTTATTGTTGGTTCAACGGCGATACGTGAGTATTCAGCATTAAGACAATTTAAACGCCAGCAAAGTACACAAGCAAAAGCAAAAGATATATTAGCAACTGACTTAGCTTCCCCTCGACATATTGACGCAAAAGCTTTATGTGAAAGCATTTCAGCAAACTTACCTTGTGATTTGATGTCTGAGCATGAAAAAAGTTGGCAGTCGTTGGTCAAAGAGGAATACAGTGATGAAGAGTTACTCCAATTATACTCCCGTGAAATACTCTCAAAAGTTGACGAGAAAGCATTAGATGAAGTCGCTAAATTTTCAACAGAAGCCGTAGTATTAGTTGCTTTAAGCCCGATTGCTCTTGTTGATATGATGCTAATGTTTTGGCGAAATTTACGGATGATTGACAAAATTGCCGGCCTTTATGGTTTAAAAATTGGCTACTGGAGTCGAATAAAATTAATTAAACAAGTTTTCGTTAACATGGCTTATGCCGGCGCGAGTGAGTTAGTCATTGATTTAGGAGCTGACTTGGTTGGTGCTGAACTATTAGGTAAATTATCTGCGCGCATGGCACAAGGACTCGGCGCGGGTATGTTAACATCACGCTTGGGTATTCAAACTATTAAGCTTTGTCGACCCATTCCTTTTGAAGAAAACACCCCTAAAATAGCTCAAGTGAGGAAAAAAATACTCAGTCAGGTAAAAAAATTATTAATAAGGTAGTTTTATTCCTTGTGAGGAATAAATAAGTTGTTTTTATCTTATTGATTTTATTTGTTATTGTTTTTGTATTTACATTTTTGTAATTTTTTCTATACGCTATTATTGTCTGGTTAAATAATAGTCAGTTAGCGTTTGGTATTTTTCCCGTCAAGCTTGTTTTATTATCAGTGAAGAACATGACTCACTCATTGGTGAGTGAATAATGATAAAAATTAAAATAAGGTAATATCATGGGGATGGCGACGAAGTATATTTCGCGAGTTGCTGATGAAAATGGTCACATTCATTGGTCAGATGAAGAAAATAGCGTTTGGCAGGAATTGATCACTCGTCAATTAAAATGTGTTGAAAACAAAGCGTGTGACGAATATAAATTAGGCTCAAAATTATTAAATTTACCACATGACCGAATTCCACAGTTGGCAGAAGTTAGTAAAGTACTTAAAGAAACAACAGGTTGGCAGTGTGAGCCAGTACCGGCATTGATTGGTTTTGGTGCGTTTTTTAAGTTGTTATCAGAAAAAAAATTCCCAGTAGCTACTTTTATTCGCAGCCGAGAAGAGTTTGATTATCTGCAAGAACCTGATATTTTTCATGAAATATTTGGCCATTGTCCTTTATTAACCAATAAGTCGTTTGCTGATTACACTGAGGCTTATGGAAAAATGGGTCTTAATGCGACTAAAGAGCAAAGAGTATTTTTAGCTCGTTTATATTGGTTTACGGTCGAGTTTGGTTTATTAGATACCCCTGAGGGTATTAAAGTTTATGGCGGTGGTATTTTGTCTTCACCGAGCGAAACCATTCACGCGACTGAAAGCGAGATTGTTGAACGTGAAAAACTTAACATACTTGACGTATTAAGAACGCCATATCGAATAGATGTTATGCAGCCTATTTATTATATGCTGAATAAAGTAAGTGATTTAGATGATTTAAGAAAGTTTGAAGTGGCTGATATTATGGAGTTGGTTGAGCAAGCACAAGCCTTAGGCTTACACCCAGCGAAGTTTCCAGCAAAAGAAATTAATAATGTGAGTTAAGGAAAAATAATGACTGAGCAATTATCTGTACAAAAATGTGAAGCATGCCAAGTTGGCGCGCCACAAGTGAGTGATGAAGAGTTACCGGTACTATTAGCACAAATACCAGACTGGATCCCTGAAGTACGTGACGGGGTTATGATGCTTGAACGTGAGTATAAATTTAAGAACTATAAATTATCATGGGCATTTGCAAATAAAGTCTCTGCATTAGCCGAAGAAGAATTCCATCATCCAGCGATTTTATTAGAGTGGGGCAAAGTAAAAATTACTTGGTGGACACATGCTATTAAAGGGCTACACCGTAATGATTTTATTTGTGCAGCAAAAACTGACAAACTTTTGTAATATTTGCTTACATTAGATAATAGCAGCCTCCTACCTCAGGGGGCTTTTTTTTGTTGTACAAATTAGTTTACAATACCTAACAGGAATACTTGGCTATTAAGGTAAGGTAAATGCGTTTAGAAATTGTTTGTTGCGATCGAGTCGGCATTGCCCGAGAAGTATTAGAAATATTTGTTGAACATGAAATCAATTTACGTGGCATCGAACTAAAGCAGCCAGGCGAAATTTTTATCAACATACCTGACTTAGAATTTAGCCAATTACAAACCTTTATGCCACGTTTACGTTTAATTGAAGGCGTGAATGATGTAAAAACAACACCTTTTATGCCCTCTGAACGTGAGCGTAATGAACTCTCCACGCTCATTAAAACTTTTCCTGATCCCTTTATATCTATTGATGCAAAAGGTGATATCCGTATTGTAAATACCGTAGCTGCCGGTATTATGGGCTGTAAAGATCATGAAATTATTGGCGATAATGTTGGCAATTGGTTAAAAGGCTTTAACTTTAATCGCTGGTTAGATGCCGATGAAGTACTTGCTCAAACGCGTCGCTTAAAGTTTCAAGATGATGACTTTGTGGCTGATATCATGCCTATCCATGTGACCGATCAAAGCGGTATCCCCGTTTTAGCGGGTGCGGTATTAATTTTAAAATCAGAAGCACGTTTAGGCCAACAAATAAGTGCCTTTAAACAAGCGAATGAAAATAATTTTGCCGGTATACAAGCAAGTAGTGGCTCGATGCGTAAAGTTATTCGTGAAGCAAAACGCATGGCACTCCTTGACTCTTCAATGCTCATTGTTGGTGAAACGGGCACGGGCAAAGAGCTGTTAGCTCATGCTTGTCACGCCGCGAGTGATCGCAGTAACAAACCTTTTATGACTTTAAGCTGTGCAGCATTACCTGATGACGATGCAGAAACAGAACTTTTTGGTGCAGGTTCAAAAGGCGAGAATAAAGCTAAGCGGGGTTTATTTGAATCAGCAGACGGTGGCACAATATTTCTAGATGAAGTGGGGGAGATGTCACCTAAATTACAAACTAAAGTACTGCGTGTTATTCAAGATGGTACTTTTCGTCGCGTCAATGACGAGGAAGAGATTAGGGTCAATGTCAGGATCATTAGCTCAACCAACTGTGACCTGCTTAGCATGGTTTCTACCGGCGATTTTAGAGAAGACCTTTACTACCGTTTAAATGTACTTGGACTAAATATACCTTCATTACGTGACCGACGTTCGGATATTATCCCTCTGGCTGAGTTTTTTATTGTAAAATTTGGTCAACGTATTGGTAAAACGATTGTAACTATGTCAGATGACTGTCGTGATTTTATCGAACATTATCCTTGGCCAGGTAATGTTCGTCAGCTCGAAAATGTATTAATTCGTGCGGTATCATTAATGGAAGGCAGTATTGTGATGACCTCTCATCTGCAATTACCTGCATATACACGTGAACATGGTTATCTAGAAAAGGAATTTGAAGGAACTTTAGATGCTGCGGTTAAAAGTTTTGAAGCTGATTTACTTAGAAAACTATACCCGGCTTATCCTAGTACTCGACAATTAGCGAAAAAATTAGGATTAAGCCATACCGCCATTGCAAATAAATTACGTGAATATGACATCAATAAAAAAACCGTTAAAATTTAAATAATTCATACAGATAACAAATAGAGATATAAAATGAAACTTTTTGGTTATTGGCGTTCGTCCGCTGCATATCGAGTAAGAATTGCTTTGCACTTGAAAAACATTGATTGTGAATCTGTACCCGTTCATTTAGTTAACAATGGCGGTGAACAGCACAGTGCAGCTTATATTGCACTTAATCCGACCCATTTAGTTCCAACGTTAATTGATGAGACAGTTGATGGCGACTTGGTATTAAATCAAAGTATGGCAATACTTGATTACCTTGATAATAAATACCCTCAACCACAGCTCTATCCCGAAAGTCTTTATGCTAAAGCACAAGTGCAAGCACTTGCCTTAGATATCGCGTGTGAAGTACACCCAGTAACAAACTTACGTGTACAACAATATCTTGTTAATACACTAGGTGCTGAAGATAGAGATAAATTAGCTTGGAGTCACCATTGGATGAGCATAGGTTTTGCTGCCTTTGAAGAAAAACTACAAAAGGTATCAGGAAAATATTGCTATGGTGATGATGTCACTATTGCTGATCTTTGCCTTGTTCCACAAGTTTACAATGCAAATCGTTTTAAAGTAGATATGTCAGCATTTCCGCTTATTAATGCCATTGTTGAGCGTTGCAACCAGTTACCCGCTTTTATAAAAGCACTACCAGAAAATCAAGACGATGCTATTTTATAATTGTTAAGTAATAATATAAAAAGATAAAAACTCAATTTCAAATAAAAGTTATTTTAGATCACGTATTCCCTTGCAACTTAGATGAAAACGAGTTGCAATGGTTATTCATCATGCATTCTTTAGATAAATTGAATATTAGGTACCTATGGAAGATCAAGCGCAAAAAGGTAAACAAACCTCCTGGGGCATTATTGCCGTTATTATTGCTATAGTGATAGCCGCCTTAGTTTGGTTATATATGTCATCGACAACCGAACAAGAAGTTGTTGAAGTGGCGCCAGTGGCTATCGTTAAAGCTGAAATTCCGCCCGAGCCTATAGTAGAGCCGATATTAACTGAAGAAGAAGTTTTTCCTTTAGTTGTGACAGAACCCGTCGTTGCTATTGAGCCTGAACCGATATTACCAACCTTAAATGAAAGTGATGTTTGGTTACAAGAAAAGCTACCAAGTTTTACCTGGCGTAAAGAACTGTTAAAGTTGGTCATTGATAAAGATATGATCCGCCGTTTTGTGGTATTCACTGATAATTTTGCACAAGGTAATATCGCTTACGCTCATAGTCCGTTAATTAAACCTAATACTAAATTTTTAGCAAATGAGGTTAGCAACGGGGCAAGTAGTGATTGGAAGTGGGATGAGTCAGCAGCGCGACGTTTTACACTTTATGTTGATTTACTGCGTTCATTTGACAGTGAAACACTGGTGCAGTCGTACTTTGAAATGAAGCCTTTGATTGATCAAGCTTATGCAGAGCTAGGCTATCCAGACGACAACTTTACTGAGGTTTTACATGATGCTATTACCAAGGTCTTGGATATGGAAATTCCAAAAGAATCATTAGACTTAGTTCGCCCCAGTGTGATGTTTCGCTTTAAAGATGAAAAAATAGAAGCCCTTGATGCTGCCGACAAACTGTTATTACGTTTAGGTAAAGAAAACCTATTGGTGATTAAATCAGTCTTATTAGAAATTAATGAACGGTTGGCACGCGAGCGTCCATAATTTTAAGCTAATTTCAAGGTGATTTTAGCTATACACCTGCTAGTGTGGTTAAAAAAACAGCGAACGATTTTATTTATATAACTAGCGCTTGCATCAAGCTAAATCTTTAGCCATAATTCGCGCCGTTGAAGTGAGAACGACAACTTTCTATGGTGACCCTTTCGGTCCCCTCGCAATGATACTCTGTGAACTCGGCCAGATCCGGAAGGAAGCAACCGCAGCAGACGACTCATGTGCCGAGGTGTGGCTGCTAGGGTTGCCACCAATCTTTTTATCAATCACTTACAATCTTTAACTACCTTGCAACTTTCAATACCAACTCTATACGACTAAAATTCCCCATTTATACATTCGAGCCTGTATTTATCGCTAGCGAAATAATTCCATCTAAAGTTCCAAGAATATCCCGTAACAAACAAGCCAAGAAAATATCAACTTACCAACAGATGATTTTACTGGCAGCAATGTTATCTAAAGGGGTTATGATACTTGTCAGCCGTTAATAAATTATTTGCTAATGTCATCACACATTTATAAATCCTACTTGTAAGCACTGAAACGCTCAAAAATGAGTGCAAAGATATAATGCAGGTGTATTTATGTCTTTATACTTTTAAGGCCATTTAAGTGGGTTAGCTGGTTTCTGATGAAGTAAAAAGCATTTAGCTAGTTAATGGCTAAAAAAATGAATATTAATCGGTATTAAAATTTTAACGGTTTAATAAAAGGGCAGGTCATCATTTAAAGGGAATGCTTAAGGGTAAAAGCAAGTGAGCATTGACTTGACCACTTGCCTTCTTAATAAATCAAAGAACAGTAGTTAAGTGTTATGAGTTTTCATAAACTCTATTGCCTTACTAATCGCAACTTTTACATTGTTTTCCATTTCAAAACGTTCTGAAGCAGGCAAGTAGAATGACATATCAACTTCATGTCTAATATAACGAGTGGGTAGTTGATTTAGCACTACACAGGTTAGGTCAGCAATAAAATCAGCTTCATATTTCTCTTCTAATTTTAGCGCGGCAAAATGTTGTACGACTAGTTTTTCATAATAGTTATGAATGTCATCAGATATTCTCATTCCAGCCCTCTTTTACGATTAAATAATAGATTAATTTATTGTTTGTTATTATTTAAGATTAATGCGAGATGAAGCAAAAAGCGAGTTATTTAACAGATATCATCGCGGTTTTTCTGAAACTTCTATTTCGCGCTCTATTTTTGAAATAGCTTGACGACATCGACCTAACCTTTGGTGAAGGGCAAGGACTTCATCCAATATTTTCTTTGCTTTGGCAGGCGTTGCGCTTTGACGAAGTTGCTCTCTTTCATTGAGCATAGCAAGTAAGCGGCGCTCAAACTCGTGGTGCTCTGCTAATTGCTGATAGAGCGCTTGACTGGATTTAAAGAGTTCTTTTGCCGCTTTCTTATAGCGCCTAGCGTTTATCGCTGTTAATCGGTATTGTGCTTCTTGATGAAGCCCTTTGTTTGATCTTATTGCATTGATTATTGATGATATTTGTTGCTCAATACCTTGTAATCTATTTTGCGATAGTTCTTTTTTTCCACTCTTTAATAACCGAGCTAATTCGATAGTTTTACCACGTACCTCATCAACATATGCGCCTATTTTATCACTATTGGTGGCAAATAAAGCTTCTGAAAAGATATCTTTATCTTTTAAAAGATAATGTGATTTAGTCTGCTGATTTTCAGTATCAATAATTTTAGCCTGCTCAGCTAGACTATCTAAAACAGCTGTAATTCTGTCGATTGCTAATTGCATATTTGACGACCTCTGACCTTGTTATTGAGTGAACCACGCATGATAAGTTAAATTTGCTGACATAGAAATAACGACGATGATGAAAACAGGACGAATAAAGCGGTTACCAAACTTTATTGCCCAATGTGCACCCACAGCAGCACCTAGCATGATAAATATACCCATCGAAATACCGATAATAAAATTAACATAACCAAAATAAATAAAGGTTAATAAACTACAAAAATTACTGACAAAATTAGTTGAACGCGCCAATCCGCAGCTCAGTAATATGTTTATTTTGTAGAGTGCACTTGAGGATGCGGTCCAAAATGCCCCGGTTCCAGGGCCGGCGAAGCCATCGTAAAATCCTAAGAGTAAACCCTGAATACTTTGGGTGATTTTTAAACGAAAAGTTAACGCAGGTAGCCCCTTTAACTCAGTGACAATGGTTTTAGAAAACAGGGTGTAAATGGCAGTGATAACGATAACAATAGGAATAAATTTTTCTAAAAAATCACCTGACAAATAGCCAACAGCAAACGTGCCCGCAACAGCACCTATCGCCGTATATAAAATAGATAAACGCCAAAATTTGGGATCAAATAGCTTTTTACGATAAAAAGTCACTGAAGCGGTTAATGAACCAAAAGTAGCGGCAAGCTTATTGGTACCTAAAGCAAGATGTGGTGGTAAACCGGCCGAGAGTAATGTTGGAACAGTTAGCATACCACCACCGCCAGCTATTGCATCAATGAGTCCTGCGATAAATCCAATGGCACATAAAGTGAACCATATTTCAAAATTAAAAGTTGAATCTATAAACATAAATAAATATAGGTAAATTAGTGCTATAGGCGAATAGTAGCACGGTTTTAATCTTTAAATATGTCAAATTACCAACCTTTTTTTTATAAATATTATCAATATTTCAATAAATAAATTTGACTTAGTACGAATGAATTAGTAAAACTAATAGGAGCAAATATATTTACAGAAAATTGTGTTTGTTTAGTCGCCTAATTTATTCAGAAAGTTACTGCAAATCACTTATGATTTTTTTAACTTAATGTTTATTTTTTGTAACGAAACCAGCAAATTTATGTAATTTGCTGGTAATTAGCAGCCTTTTTTATGTACCTAGTTGACAGCAACGCTGTCGTCTGGGAGTATTGCATTGTTTTATTCTAGAGAAATAAAAACTTAAAATGGCAGATTATTAAATTTGCGTTAACATCTCCATGTTATCCACATTCAATAGCAATTGGTTGGGAACTATGTCCAAATTTAGCAACAAGAAAAGCCTTATCGCTTCGACGATAATTGGCGCACTAGCATTAACAGCAAGCAACTTCGCTTCTGCAGATGCATTATCAGAACTACAAAAAGCAGAAGCTAGCACTTTTCAAGCTTCTAAAAAATCACAACAAAAAATCAATAGTATTTATGAACAAACTATTGAGCTTTTAGGTGAATATCGTTTAACTGTTGATGAAGCTGAAACTTTATCTCAATACAATGATCACATTCAATTGATGGTTAATGACCAACTTGCGAATATCAAATCTTTAGAAGATCAGATCGCTGGTATTGACAAAACTAAACAAGGTATCGTTCCTCTTATGTATAAGATGATTGATACGTTAGACAAGTTTGTAGCGTTAGATATTCCTGTGAATATTGAAAACCGTAAAGAGCGCGTTGCTAACTTACGTGACGTGCTAGGCGCTTCTGATATTTCGGTATCTGAACAGTTTCGTTTAGTACTTGAAGCTTACGAAATTGAAGCAAACTACGGTACTGTTTTTGCAGCTTACCAAGGTGAGCTTGATTTAGGCGACCGTACAATTACTGCTGACTTCGTTCATATGGGCCGTGTAGCTCTAGTTGCTCAATCACTAGACATGAAAAATGTTTGGGTTTGGAACAATGAAACACGCGGTTGGGAAGCATTAGGCGATGAATACTTAAAGCCTACTAAAGATGCAATCGCTATGGCGCGTAACCAATTACCAAAAGATTTAACTAAATTACCAGTATTTGCAGCGGGAGCGAAATAATGAGAAAAATTATTAATTTTGTAATGCTTGCTGCGTCAATGACTGTAGCAACTTCAGCCGTAGCTAATGACTTGGATGATTTATTAAAGCAAGTTAAAAACGATCGAATTTCTGAAGGCAAGCTTGATAAAGCGCGCGAAGCAGAGTTCACTTCAGCTCGTGCAGACAAGCAAGCACTTTTGAATAAAGCTAAGAAAGAATTAGCTAATCAAAATACACGTAACGACCGTTTAACTAAAGAATATGCTGCTAACGATATTACTATCGCGCAACGTTCAGTTGAATTAGACAACGCTAAAGGTACTCTTGGCGAAATGTTTGGTGTTACTCGTGCTGCTGCCGCTGATGCTTACGGTCAAATCGTAACATCAATTGTAAGTGCTGAATTTCCTGGACGTGGCGCAACATTAGATGTTATTGCCAACTCTAAGAAAATACCTGAACTTGAGCAACTTGAAGAGTTATGGATTGCTTTACAAACTGAAATGACTCAATCGGGTAAAATTTCACAGTTTAGCGCTGAAGTAACAAGCTTAGATGGTTCAACCTCTACGCAAACTGTTACACGTATTGGTACTTTTAACTTAGTATCTGCTGACGGTTTCTTAAACTACAATGATGAAGTTGGTCAAATTCAACCTTTGGCTAAACAGCCAGCGGGTTATATTTCTAGCACAGCTTCTGATTTCTTTGGTGAAACTTCTGGCTATCATCCTCTATACGTAGATCCTTCACGTGGCGGTATCTTAGCCCTTGAAACTCGTAAGAAAGTTCTTATGGAGTTCTACCATGAAGGTGGCACTGTTGGTTATGCAATCACAGTATTACTTGTTATTGGTTTCTTAATTGCTTTAGAGCGTATGATTTTCTTAACGACTATTAGCTCTCGCATCAAGACTCAAGAAAAGAATATTGAACAGCCTAATGATAACAATCCACTAGGACGTTTAATCAAGGTTTATCACGAAAACAAAAATGTTGACGCTGAAACACTTGAACTTAAACTTGATGAAGCTATTTTACGCGAAACACCGAAAATCGATCGCGGTATCAACTTAATCAAAATGTTTGCTGCTATTGCACCATTAATGGGTCTATTAGGTACAGTAATCGGTATGATTATGACTTTCCAAACGATTACATTGTTTGGTACAGGCGACCCGAAAATAATGGCTGGTGATATCTCTCTTGCACTTGTAACAACTGCATTAGGTCTAATTTGTGCATTACCACTTATCTTAATCCACAGCGTTGTTGCGGGTAAAAGTAAGTCAGTATTGCAAAAGCTTGACGAGCAAAGCGCAGGATTAATTGCTGCCATTGCTGAGAAGGAGTCTAAATAATGTTATTCCTGATAGAGCTTTGGGAATCTGTCAGGAGTTTTATTGCGACAGGTGGTAACGTATTATATGTTGTTGCCTTCGCTCTCTTACTGATGTGGGTAATGATGATTGAACGCTACTGGTTCTTATCAAGAATTTATCCTGCAATGAAAGACGATATCGTCAATCGTTGGGATGCACGCCAAGATACTACATCTTGGTATGCCCATCGGATTAGAGATACTTGGATCTCCGAAGCGACAGAATTACTAGAGCAACGTATGCTCACAATTAGAACCTTAGTGGCAATGTGTCCACTGATTGGATTGCTAGGTACAGTCACCGGTATGATTGGTGTGTTTGAGACAATGGCTCAACAAGGTACAGGTAATCCGCGTCTGATGGCTGCTGGTATATCAATGGCTACTATCCCGACAATGGCGGGAATGGTTGCTGCGTTATCAGGAGTGTTTTTCAGTACAAGGTTAGACGCTAAAGTTAAACTAGCAAAGGCTAAACTGATTGACAGTTTACCTCATCACTAGAGAGATATTCGAATGGCACGTAAACGTATTCGTGAAGACGAAGAAGCAGTAATTGATATGACACCGATGCTAGACATCGTATTTATCATGCTGATCTTCTTCATAGTAACCACTTCATTTGTAAAAGAAGCTGGTATTGAAGTTAACAAACCTAAAGCCGCTAACCAAAGTAAGCAAAAATCAGCTAACATCTTTATTGCTGTTAGAGAAAATGGCGAAATTTGGTTAGATAAACGTCGCGTTGATGTCGAACGTGTTGCTGCTAACATTGAAAAATTATTAGCAGAGCAACCAACTGATGTTGTTATCATTCAAGCAGACAAAGATGCAAAACATGGCATAGTTGTTAAAGTGATGGATGCGATTAAAGATGCAGGTATAGATAGAATTTCTATTGCTGCAGCGAAGGGGTAGTCTATGGTTCGCTTTTTAGTTTCATTACTACTAGGCGCAGCGGTTACTTTTGCACTATTTTCTTTTATGGCTTTTCTTGTTTCAAGTGGTGACATGACGAAACAAGATCCATTAGATAATATTATTGTAGAAGTTAATACTACGCCGCCTAAGTCAGCAGCAGAACGTCGACAGCGTGTACCGCCGCCGCCGCCACCGCCGCCAAAAACGCCACCTAAGCCTCAAGCTCCAGAGCCTGAAGCTAATAACAACTCAGGTGGACTAACGTTTAATATGCCTAGTGTGCAATTATCTGGTGCTAATTCAGGTATGTCTGCTCCGGGAGCTGGTTTTGGACGTGACGGTGATGCATCGCCAATCGTACGTATTGACCCTAAGTATCCACAGCAAGCCGCTCGTGATGGTAAAGAAGGCTGGGTTAAGCTTTCATTTACCATTACCGAACTTGGTGGTGTTGAAGATGTTGAAGTCATCGATTCAGAACCGAAACGTATATTTGACAGAGAGGCTAAACGCGCTTTGAAAAAATGGCGTTACAAGCCAAAAGTTGTTGACGGTGTTGCTCAACGTCGTCCTGGTTTAACGGTACAACTAGACTTTAGTATGAATAAGGAGTAATCAGAATGAATAAGATTTTTATATCTATATTGATCATAGGTTCAGTAACGATTGCTCATTTGCCTTTATCTCCTGTAGCTTATGCTATAGGGGAAGAACAGAGTGAGAGACAAGAGCGTAAAACACAGCTTGTTGGTCCAACTGTTGGTAAAAAGGTAGCCAAAGCTTTTGAAGCTTACGGCGTTGAAGCTGAAGATGGTTCTAACATCGATAATGCTCTGACTTTGCTTTTAGAAATAAATGCAAAAAAAGATTATGATATTGCTTTTTTAGATCGTTTTATTGGCGTGATGTATGCGCAGAAAAGTGATGAAAAGAATGCAATTATCTACCTTAACAAAGCACTTGCACCTGATATCTTAAATGAGAAAGAGCATGCCGACTCACTGAAACTAGTGGGTGACTTGCAGATGCAAGTACAAGGCTATAAAGAAGCGCTTGTTGCTTATGATGCTTGGATGAAATTTACAGGGGAAACTGATGGTAATGTTTGGATCAAAATAGCTCAGGCTAATTTAGAACTTAAACAATACGCTAAGGTTATTCCTGCTGCAGATAATGCTATCGCGGTTTTTGGTGATAAGAAAAACCAAAACCCACATGTTCTTAAATTAAACTCTTATTATGAACGTAAGATGTTTAAAGAATGTGTTGAAGTTTTAGAAACAGCAGTGCAATTATTCCCTGAAGTTAAATTATTTTGGACTCAATTAGCCTCGTTTTATGCGATGGTTGAAGATTATCCAAAAAGTTTACAGACATTGGATCTAGCTTATAAGCAAGGCTATCTTGATAAAGAAAACGAAATTAAGATGCTTGCTAACTTGTATGCTCAAAGTCAAATTCCACATAAAGCAGCTGTTTTAATGGAAAAGTATATTGATTCGGGCGTTGTACCTCGTGATGACAAAAACCTCTTTACTTTAGCTAACAGCTGGCATGCTGCTCAGCATATAGGTAAAGCTGCTGCTTACTACGGTGAATTAGCCAAAATGACTAATTTATCTAAGCATTACAGCAAGCAAGGTATGTTGTTAAATCAAGATGAGCAATTTGCTAAAGCGATAGTTGCTTTAAAGAAAGCCATCGAGATTGGTGTTAGTAACGAAGGTCGCTTGAACCAAAGTATTGCAGAATCATACTTTTATCTTGAAAATTATAAGCAAGCCAATGTTTATGTACAAAAAGCATTAAAAGACCCTAAGTCACGTAGAACGGCTAAAGGTTGGGTTACTTATATCAAAGATACCGCAGCACGTAAGAACGTTTCTATTTAACTTCTTTTGTCTTTGCGTTAAAAACCAGCCTTATGGCTGGTTTTTTTATCGCTAAAATTCCTTCAATCCAAAAGATACTTTGTCAAATTTAGTTGATTATCCTTGATAAATTTTTAGACTGACCGCCTCATTAAAATAATTGAGCCGTTGTATAGTGTTACAGCACATAATGTTTGAGACTACCAATCACTAAATGAGATTGCCTTCTAATGATCACTTTTGCCATAAAAGAGACCTTTCCTAACACCCTAAATCATCACCAAAAAGGTCTTCTCTGATACGATTGCTGACATTAGCCTAGTTTATTTAACCACATTTGAACCGATACAAATCAGCTCTGCGTTAGACAATAGAATTATTCAAAATTTCATCAGGAATCTATAAAGTCAAAAATTCTAATTTGATTAGAAAATACCAAAGCGGACATTAAATTAATATGATTTTAGGTATTAAATTCTATCTCGCTTTGGGGCACAAAGTGAGGCAGGTTAATGACCTACCCATTTGTAATCATCTATCTATAGGGCTTAGAGTTCCGGACGAATGCTGACCAATAACATGTGTATATATTTGAGTAGTCTTCAGGTAAATAATAGTATGTTTTATGATTGGTATATATCAAGTGACTCTTGTACCGTTCTAATATCGGCTCCATTTAATAATAACTGAGTCGCGAAAGTATGACGTAGGGTATGCATCGATACCTTTTTATTAATGCCAGCGTTCTTGGCCGTTGTTGTACAAATTCTAGCAAGCTGACGACTCGTCATATGATTAATCGGATTAAGCTCAGGAAACAACCAACCTTCACGGTGCAATTGCCCATGTTTATTAGCAAACAACCACCATTGTCGTAAATGCTCGAGTAGCGCAGGAGATAACATAGCGTATCTGTCTCGGCTTCATTTACCTTGTTCAACGCGAAGCCCCGCACCATAAGCAACAGAAAATGCAGCATGGTATTTAGGATGAGCTGCCGCCGCAAGGAACAGCTTTATCTCTTCTAGACTCAAAATAATGGGTAACCTACGTGCAACCGAAACAGTGATTAATTTGGTGAGTAACTGCGGTTTACCTAACGTAACATTATATAAATACCTCAAACCAGAAAGGATGCAATTAATCGTTGTGCCTGTTGCGCCATCTTCAACTAAAAACAATTGGAACTCGCGCAAATTGTCACGGGTAACGTCTTCAGGTGAGCGATTCAAATATTCACATAAACGATTTAGTGCTCGGACATAACCTATCTGTGTTTTAGCCGTAAGCTTACGGATAACCATGTCTTCAGTGAAACGTCGGCTCAGTTCAGGATCAAAATAAGTAGAAAAAATCATGTTAAAACTCCTCGTTAATTGAGACGAAATGCCTCAATACTAAGAGTAGAAAAGAATATGAAAGGTTAAAGGGCTTAAAGGATTAGCTAAAAACTCCAATACCGTGGAGCGGTTTAGTTCGTTGGCTAGTTGAGGAAGTCACTAATGATCAATACCTTAATGTTAACAAATATACGATATAGTTCCCCACAGATATAAATACGCATTGTTTGACTATAAATATTACCAATTAATCGAATAACCTGACTGGCATAAATGCCACCACTGCCTTCAATCGATGGTATTAATGGTGTGTACTCCTGTATTATCTCTAAAACTTTCGCCACATTTTTTCTAATGAATACACTGATAAATCGTGATTTAGAGCAATATGGGGACATTCATAAATTCAAACTAGTTGTGTTATGTTTGTTTGCGTTCAACCTTCCAAAATAAAGATAAATAAATTAGTATACAAATAGTTATGCATGATGAAGCGCATAATATTTCTGCTTTCTCAGTTATTTGGGTAAACGATAGCCAATATAGATACATACTAAATACATGGACTTTAATATGCCTTTAAAAATAAAAAACTACAAAGGTTTAGCACTAGAAACGATAACTATTATTTTTGCTGTTTTAGTCGCCCTTGCCGTTGATTCTTGGAAAGAAGATATGGATAGACGACACGAAGTGAACGTAGCGATGGCAAGCATAAGGAAAGAAATTTTATCTAATTTAAAACAAAGCATCGAGGTCCTCTCTGAAAATACTCGGCTCGTTGACGAGTTAAAACAGCGCATAACTCTTTATGAACAAGGGGGCTCTAAAACGATAAGATTAAGAATTGTTATAGGAGAATTAATAGATGTTGCCTGGTTAACAACGAATAATAATCAAGTGGTTGCTTGGTTTGATCAGGCTGCCTTATTTAACATTGGCGGTGTTTATCATGAGCAAGAATTATACGATGTTCAAATTAAACATTTTCGTAACTTTCGCTTGAGCTACAATCCTGCAATGCCTATAATTTCACAAGCAAAATACCAACTTCGTTATCTGAATTCGATGAATGCAAGAGTGCGAGAGCTAATTGAAAAATATAGAGAATATTTAAGAAATAATACTGAGTAATTGTCTGGTCTTAGTCAATGGGGTCAGAGCGTTTGAAATAGACGGTTTGACCTTATTTGTCGCTAGAGATTTTAGTCAGACTAAAATTCCACAGGCAGTAATGAGCTTGAACTTACCCCACAAACGAGCAGAAATTTCGATTAGTGTTACCCTGAATATGCTCCTGAATATGCAAAGGTTTAATGTCCGCAATTGTTTAGGTTTGTTAGATACCAGGCGCGACAAAACACCATAGGATCAACAAGCTTCACTCCTCAGGCTGGTGTCTAACAAACTCCAGAGAACGAAACCGCGTGAACCAAGTGCTTACTATGGGGAATGCTATATCGTGGTTGGGTGTTTGACTGGGTAATTTTGAATTAGCGCTTGTTGCTGTTTGACTTTAGTTGGCATAAACGACTTCGCTAACGCGAAGCCCCGCACCATAAGCAATAGAAAATGCAGCATGGTATTTAGGATGATCAGCTGTTGCAAGAAACAGCTTTATCTCTTCTAGACTCAAAATAATCGGTAACTTACGTGCGATTGAGACAGTATTAATTTGGTGAGTAACTGCGGTTTAACGCTTCTTGCTAAAGAATGTGAGGTTGAATCCTGGCGTGAAAAAATGTTTAGCGGAGAGCGAATTAATAGAACCGAAGACCGTGCGGTATTGCATACCGCGTTGAGAAATAGATCTAAAAATGCTGTATTTGTGGACGGTAAAAACATATCGAAAGATGTTGAAAAAACACTTGGTCAAATAGAAAAATTTAGCACGTTGATACGTCAAGGTTTGTGGAAAGGATATTCTGGGAAACGCATTACAGACATTGTAAATATCGGGGTTGGTGGTTCTAATTTAGGGCCACAAATGGTGACAGAAGCATTGAAGCGATACAGTGATGATTGTGTCAATGTGCATTATGTTTCGAATGTAGACGGTACTCAAATAGCAGAAGTACTTCGACCATTAAAACCAGAAAACGTACTATTTATTGTTTCTAGTAAAACATTTACTACCACAGAAACTATGCTAAACGCCAAAACCGCTATGAAATGGCTAACCACTGCTTCTTTTGATGAGTCAGCTATCGCTAAACACTTTATTGCAGTTTCATCCAATAAAGTCAACGCAATGAAACTAGGCATATTAGAAGAAAATATTTTTGATATGTGGGATTGGGTTGGAGGACGATTTTCATTATGGTCTGCGATAGGCTTACCTATAGCGATTAATCTAGGCTTCGATCATTTTATTGAACTCCTTAAAGGTGCCTATGAAAAGGACTGTCATTTTTGTGAAACGCCTTTAGAGCAAAATATACCCGTTATATTGGTTTTATTAAGCGTATGGAATTGCACATTTTTAGGTGCTCAATCACAAGCGATCTTACCTTACGATCAATCGCTACATATGTTGTCAGCCTATTTACAACAGGCTGAAATGGAAAGCAACGGAAAATCAGTTAATTGGTTTGGTGAAACGATTAATTATCCAACCGTGCCCTCTATATTGGGTGAGCTCGGTATAAATGGTCAGCATGCTTTTTATCAGTACTTACATCAGAGTAATAATATTGTTCCTGCAGACTTTATAGGTTCTGTCTAGAGTAATACTCCAATTGAGGGGCATCATGAAACTCTGATGGCTAATTTTTTCGCGCAGACTCAAGCGTTAATGCAAGGCGTTGACGAACAACAAGTTAGGGATGACTTAAAAGCAAAAGGGCGTTTACCAGAATACATAGATAAGGTTGCACCGCACAAGGTTCATAAGGGAAATCGGCCAACAAACACGCTATTGATCAATCAAATATCCCCATCAACACTCGGTAATTTAATTGCTATATATGAGCATAAAATTTTTTTCCAAGGTATCATCTTACAAGTATGTTCTTTTGACCAATGGGGGGTTGAACTTGGTAAAGGGCTAGCAAGTAAAATTGAAAGTGAGCTTCAGAATAACTCTATTGCGCTTACACACGATAGCTCTACGTATAATCTTATGATGCATTTTGAAGAAGTAAAAAATCGCACCAAATAGAAAATGGAGCACGAATTATTTTAACAAAACGTAACGAAAGTCTCGGGGCTTGCCCCGTGCTGAGTACCTTTGTTATTGTTTTAATTGCTTCTCAAACGATTGGAACCGATGTTGGTCAACGCTGATCGCATTAGCATTTTGAGGAGTATGACCGGATAATTCATCCAAGTATTGCCTTTTCCAGCGGATAATAGCTGAGGCGCAAGGACTAGATATCTCGTGGATATTTTTTGTTGGTATAATTTTATTGTACCTTTAGTTTGGCATACTCTAGTTTTTGACGAGGAGTGTAGCTAATTTTTGTTTTCTGGTTATTTGAATACCTTTAAATTTTTATTTATTTTAAGCTATTAATCCTTCCAGTTATATTAAACCATTACAGTGTTGCCAAATTATCGAATACAGATAATAAAATAATTTTTTTTAACTGCTTACGCTAAATTTTGAACCCAACTCACCCTATTACATACAGCAGAAGAGCAATCACGATACTTTAAATGTCATATGACCATTCAAAGACAAACAAACTGTTACTTGTAATCCCCCCTTTGGATGATTATTTAGCGTAATTTGTCCATGATGGGCATCGACAACTTCTCGACAAAGACTTAGGCCGATACCACTGCCATCTACTTTCGTAGAATAATAAGGTAAGAATGCTTTTTTCATTACTTCTTGAGACATACCATTGCCGTAGTCTCGAATTACAATATTTAGCATATCATCATGAATATTCAACGTGACTTCAGTGGACTGGTTAGGTGAAAACTCTCTCGCATTTTTAAGTAAGTTTATCAATAACTGTTCAATCTGACTTTCGTCTGCATTTAATAGGACAACTTTTTCTGAGCAAATAAACTCTAGTTGATAAAGGCTTTTTAGTTGATCTATTGTATTGATAATATTGAAAGGTGTTTTCTGAGGAATTGAGAGTCTCGCTAATTGGCTATAGCTTTTTATAAATTCAGACAGTTTATTGATCCGTCCAGAGATAGTATTAAACACTCGGTCTAATTTCGGTTCATTAAGCCTTTCCGCTAAAATCAATCCACTATGGCACATAGAGCTGATTGGCGCGATCGAGTTATTGAGTTCATGATTAATCACTTTAATCACTTTTTTCCACGTTTGTAACTCTTGCTGGTGCAGCTCTTTAGTTAATGGTTTAAGTAAGATTAATTGGTGATTTGAATTATGTAATTTCAAAAGGTGGCGAGCTAAATGCCAGCTTTCTTCTGTTTTGTCCTCATCGCCTAAAGTCGGATCATGGCTAACTCCACTCATTCTATCTTTGATCATTAATTGAATAATGGCATTATTTTTATCATGGTGTTGTAACAATTCTGGCATTTGTGTAGCAAGCAACTCTGCCCATTGTTGACCCATAAGATTGGTTGAATGGAAAAAGTGTTGAGCGGCTCGGTTAGCAAATATAATAGTATTTCTATGATTAACTAGCACTGTTACAACATCTGATGCATTAACCACTTTGTCTAACAAAAGCTCTCGCTGGTAAAGAGATTGTTTTTCTAAACGTAATTTATCGGTAACTTGATTAAATAACGTGATAAGTTGATGTTGTTCAGCATTTTTCTTCTGCTGTATGTTCTCGCTTAAGCTGATAGAAAAATCACCGTCTTGCAAATTTTGTAAACCATTAAAAATGGCTTGAAGTGTTTTCTGTTGCTGTTTACTTTCTTTATGTAATAACATTACAGTAAGAAAAATAGCACCACATGTCGTAAATACAAATAACCACGGAGATTGTGGTAATAATAAAAAGAAGCTTGCGATAAATAATAAATTTATCAGTATTATTTTTATAATCAACATAACGTATCAAGGTCAATATTATATTTTTCAATACGACGATATAGTGCTTGTCGGCTGAAACCTAACTCTTGAGCAGCATGTTTTATTACTCCAACATGTTTGACTAACATATCCTCAATATGTTGTTTTTCGTTTTTTGTTATATTACTGAGCTTCAAACTACTAAAATCTTGTGTTGTAATTTTTTTATCATTTGCAAATACAACTGCACGCTTACAGGCATTCTCTAACTCTCTTACATTACCCTGCCATGTCTGCGACAAAAGATATTTTTTTGCGTCATCACTCAAAGAGTATTCGTGCCCTATAAAGTGATTCGCCAAGGGAATAATATCGGCTTTGCGTGCATTTAACGGCGGTAAGTTAAGTTCAATAACATTGAGTCGATAATATAAGTCTTCTCGAAAACTTCCGTCTTTCACTGCCTGAACTAAGTTAGTATTGGTTGCGCTTAAAACCCGAACATCGACTTTAATGGTTTGATTTGAACCTAAGCGTTCAAATTCTCCGGTTTGTAGAACACGCAGCAGTTTCATTTGTCCCGCCAGTGAAAAATTTCCGATCTCATCAAGAAATAACGTACCGCCATCAGCAGCTTCAAAACGACCTTGCCTTGATTGGTTTGCTCCGGTAAAAGCGCCTTTTTCAGCACCAAATAATTCCGCTTCTATTAAGTCTTGTGGTATTGCCCCCATATTCACTTTAACAAAAGGGCTGGCGAATCTCGGCGACTGCTGATGAAGGTGGTCCGCTAATTTTTCTTTACCCGAGCCATTAGCACCGGTAATTAGTACATTAACATCGGCTAATGCGACTTTATTAGCGTCAGCCATTAAGGCATGAATTTCAGCGCTTTGATAAATCATCCCATGGTCTGTCGGTAACTTACTCTTCGGTTGTTGTAATTTATTACTACTGCGTTGGGTGTGCTCTGCAACTAATGCAAGTAACTTATTGTCATCCCAAGGCTTCTGTAAATAGTCGGTCGCTCCTGCTTTTACCAGTGCTACAGCCGTTTCTAGTTGTGTCCATGCCGTGATCAAAATTATGGGTAAACCCGGTTTTAGTAATTTTAACTCTTTGAAAAGTAATTGGCCTTCATCACCTGATGTAATACCTTGATCAAAATTCATATCCTGAATAACTAAATCGATGCTGTGACGAGTTACCGCCAAAAAAGCCTTTTTTCTATTATCTGCAGTTTGCACTTTATAACCATGCAAACTAAGCAACAAATCAAGCGCTTCTAATATATCAGGGTTATCGTCAACCACTAAAACCTGGATCATATATTTCCTTGTTAAACTTTTACACTGTTCTAGTTGCCACAACGGGCGGAATATCACTGGTGCGTTTTGCGGGTAACCATGTCGCTAGTGTACCTGAAATAAAAATAACACAAGTGACTAAACAAAATAACATTATATCGGGTTTACTTAAGATAATGTGCTGACTTAACAAAATATTGAAACCAAAAGCAACAAATACTCCGAGCAAACACCCCATACCATAAACTAACCAGTTCTCTGTTAGTACGTATAATAAAACATCTTTTTTACGAGCGCCTAATGCTCTTCGAATACCAATATATTTTTGTTGTCTTGAAATATGGAACTGCGAATAAGCATAACTACTAATTGCGGTAACAAATAACATCAAACTACATAGTAGAAGAAATAGATCAGCTAAGCCTTGATCATCTCTATAAAAAGCCAGTAAATGTTCTTGCATGGTAAATATGTTAAATATATCGCGCTCGGCTTGTACACCCAGAATAGTATCTCTAACTTTACTACGCACATTTGCCATTTGACCCGGTTCTACATTGAGCACGTAATAACGGGCAATATAAATGCGTTTCATCACGGCATTGGTGAAATAGCCATATTGTTTGTCTAAGGGTAAAGTCGGGTCAAGGATAACGTCTTTAATGACACCAACAATAAAACCATTATTAGTCTCTTGCCCCAGCGCAGACTCATCTCCATAAAGTCCTCTCTTAAGTGATGCTGTTATGACTATATTGGGTTTTTCTTCACTATCAAAATCGAGCTGATCACTGCGATTAAGAAATCGGCCTTCCAATATAGTAAACCCCATCGTTTTTGCTAAGTTTTCTTCGGCTAAAATATATTTTACGTCTTGTAAATACAGGTCATTTTTGTCTTGCTCTGGATTATCTAAATCAAAAACATTTCTTCGCATACCACCGGTACGAATAGGTAATTGATTAGTCACTGAAACACTATTCACGCCAGGTAATTGGCTAAGTTTCACCATGTCTTCTGTGGCAATTGAACGAAAATAATCTAAGTCTCGATAATTGCCTGATGTTGGGTGAGTTGAAACAATCAGAATGTTTTCATTATCTAACCCCGTTGGTAGGGAAATTTTCGCTTGGGTGTCTAACGCTAGAATACCGCTATTTACCAATAAACCTAGCGTAATGGCCAATTGTAAGATTAACAGTCCGGTTGTGAATTTACGCAACAATAAGGACTTAAGTAGTGCTTTGAAGTTCATGATTTTTCCTTATCTTTTTAATTATTTAAGTTCAGCTGAAATCGCATAACGATTGGCTCGATACAAGGGATAAAGGGCACTCGAGATAGCCGTACCTAAAGCTAATAGCATACCTAGAATCAAAAGCTTTGGTTCTAATATTGCCAGATTGGCCAAGTCAGGTAAGAATTGAATTGACAGTTTTAAAAACAACCAACTCAATAACATTGATGTGATCCCAGCAATAATACCTAACAACGCGCTTTCAGTGAGACCTTGCATCAACATATGCTTATTACTTGCGCCGATTGCTCGTCGTAACCCCACCTCAAATTTAGCCGAATGGAAACGTGCTAATAGCAAGCTACTCGCATTAAAAACACAAACACATAAGAACAGTACTGAAGCGAGCGTGAATGCTAATATTTTTTGATCTACGATATTTTGTTCAAGTAACCATTCATTGACATCACGTAGCTCGTTCATAATATCTCCAGGGTGTTCACCTGCATCTTTTAAGGATTGGCTATAATTATCCAAATAGTTTTGAAAAAGTGGTAAATCAGTTTTATTTTCCAGTTCAACCCATGCTTGTAAATAAAAAACATTAAGATCTCGCGAAAATTGAACGCCTTTGTTACTGTCTGTTGAAGAACTCCTTGCATGGATCGACCAACCTAAATCTATCGCTGTTTCTATTGGCGCATATATATCATCAGTTAAATTAAACGCGCGCCCTTCGGTGGCATGATAAAACAATGGCCTTAAAGACCAGGGTTTTAATACTCCAACTATAGTTAAAAGTTCACCATCAAGTTCAAGGGTTTCACCGACACTATTCTTACCTGCAAATATTTTTTTATTAAGCTCGTCACCTATAACAACTTCCATACCTGAGCTTTTAGTAAATGCACTACCATATGCCAATGGTGCATTGGTTAAAGCAAAAAAACCTGGGCTTGTTGCTCTTACACTTGAATCAAAACGCTGTAGACTGCTTGATTTTGAATCTCTTGCGTAAACACCTGAAGCATAAAATACGGCACTATGCTTTGGAATGTCTGATTCAGAAATCACCTTCACATCGCGGTACCTTAAAATATGTAAGGGTCCTTCTGATGGCTGCTCATTAGGCCAAGTATTCATACTCACATGAAATAGTTGGTCACTCTTTTCAGGGATAGGATCACCAGCCATAGCATTGACTAAGGCTAAGTTAGCAGACAACAGCCCCACACCAACAGATAATGTTAACAACACTAAAAAGTACAGTGATGGCGCACGCTTAAAGCTTTGAATCGCTAATTTCAAATTATATTTTAACATCAACAGCCTCCTGCTCTTTACGATTTTTTGATGACGCATCATTCGATTGGACTGACTCAATTTCTAACGACTGTAAAGGTGCATAAATGCTGAAATCAGAAATTTCTCCATCAACAACTTGTATATTACGACTTACTTCCCTTGCTTGGTCAGGATCATGGGTCACCATAATAATGGTCGTGCCTTCTTGATTTAATTTATGAAGCAATTCCATTACTTGACGAGCCATTAATGAATCTAAGTTACCAGTTGGTTCATCAGCTAATAATATTTTTGGCTCTCCAGCTAAAGCCCTCGCAATAGCAACACGTTGTTGTTGCCCACCTGATAATTGGCTTGGAAAATAGTTTGCGCGAGAGGCTAACCCTACTTTTTCTAATGCTTGCTCTACACGTCGTTTTCGCTCAGCTGAAGAAAAACCTCGGTATCGAAGTGGCATATCAACATTGTCAAAAATACTGTAGTCAGGGATTAAGTTATAACTTTGAAAAATAAATCCTATTTTTTCATTTCTTAACTTGGATAACTCATCATCTTTTAGGCCATGAACACTGATCCCATCAAGCTTATATTCTCCTTGATCAAAGTTATCTAATAATCCAGCTACATTAAGAAAAGTTGATTTACCTGATCCAGAAGGGCCTGTAACGGCAACAAACTCACCAGATTTAACCTCTAGTGAAAAATCACGTAACGCATGGGTTTGAATGGTGTCATTACGGTAGATACGTGAAACATTGTTCATTTTAAGCATAAGTATTTCCTTTTAACCTTTGAGCCAATATTTTATTTATGGCGAATAGTTTTGATTTTAGTTACAGAGCATTAATCGCTAATATTGATTTGCTCTGCATAATTAAATTGTTGGTAGTCTGAAATTATAATTTGATCACCTTCTACAACGCCTGATATCAGCTCAATATAATCAACACTGTTAATTCCTGTAGAAATTGCAATTTTTTCAGCGGTATTATTATCAAGAGTTTTAAAGGCAAATTTACCAGCAAACGAGCCCATAAAACCGCCTCGTTTTAGCATTAATACGTCACTTTTCTTTTCAAATTCTATACGTGCATTAATACGCTGATTTTGTCTTAATTGAATGCTACTTTTTGAAACAAGTTTGGCTCGCACTTTTACTTGATTGCCTTTTATTTCAGGTGATATAGCGATAATTTCACCGATAACATCTGTTCCTGAAATTTGCATAGCAACGGTAAGCCCAAGACCTAAATCATCGGCGTAGAATTCAGGTACACTAAGTTCTGCTTCGTATTCTGATAAATCGACAATGGTCATAATGGCAGTGTTAGCGGCAATTGAATTTTTTTGAGCAACTAACCAATTGCCGACAACACCGGTAAGAGGGGTTTTTATTTCTAATGCTTGATGACGACGTTTTAGCTCGTCTAAAATTAACTGTTGCTCTTGCACTAAAAACTGACGATATTGTTTCTCAAAAGTCATTCTCTCATCAGCTAATATAACGCGTTTTTTTGCATGTTTATAAAATCGCTCTGCATCGGCTAATACGTCTTGACTTTTCAACCAGTCAACTTCGCTAATAATTTGTTTTTTATGTGCTATTTCAGCACGTTGTCCCTCTCGTTTCGCAACATTTAGACTTGATTGCGCAGCATTCATGTTACTTTCCAAATCAAGTTTAGCCTCTTTATCTTCTAAATCACCTCGATTAGCGTTAATGCTCAGTTGATCTAGAGTAGATTCCTGTTGTTTGATTAAAGCGTTAAGCTCAGGGCTTTCGAGTATGGCAACTAATTGGTTTTTGGTTACAGCTTCCCCTGGTTTTACTAACAATGTAATTTTTCCAACTTCAGTGTTGTATAACTGCGGTGCTTTGGCTGCAACTGCTTTACCCGAGACGGCGACATCTCGAATGAGATCTCCACGGATTACAGGTGCAATCGTTAAAGTGTTTATTTCAACGTTAGGGATAGATGAATACCATTGACTAATAGAAGACTGCATAAAGTAAGCTGTTAAAAGAATAGTAGTTAATGCAAAAATAAGTTTTAGTGGTAATGGCTTTTTGACGATACTAATTTTTTCGTCTTGGCTGTCGGTATCTGCAATCATAAATATCACCTGTATATTAAATTAATAATATATATAGCAGAAACGGTGCCAAGTTTAATTTGCCAGCAAGCCATTGAATTGATTTGTTTTTATAAAATATAAAAAGTTATGAGTGTCCGTTCGGACAGTATGGCTGTCCGGTACTGTCCATTTGTCCGAAGACAAAAAACGGACTTCACCTAGTTTACTAGACAGCCAATAAATTACTTTCTAGCTTCAATTAGAGATGTTTATAAGTAAAGACAAACGTTATACCCAAGAATTTAAAATTGAAGCAGTTAAACAAACGAATGAAAGTGGTTATTCAGTTTCTATAGAATCGGACCATTTAGGTATTTGCACTAAAACGTTTTATCACTTGCGAGGTCAATTATCGGGTAAACTTAAATCGGTTAAAGCACAAGATGATCACTTTCTTGTTAAGACAATATTACTACTAATGTCTATTCACATATAAGTATTATTTACTTACTGTGTTTAGCAATGAAAGTTCATGTTTTATCAAATCTCATCAGTTTTTAAATCGCTTTTAATTTGTTTGCTAGTAGCGGTTGGAAATTCAACCGCTCTAATATATTGATTGATGTAATTTTATTTCTTATAGGCATCCTCTGCCTGCTGTAACATTTCATCTAATTGTTTTCTCTCGTACCATTTTCCTTTTAGCATTACGCCTGCAATTTCTCGCGTATTTTTAATATCATCTAATGGATTTTTATCAAGAATAACAAATTGTGCATTCTTTCCTTCGTTAATTGTTCCTGCGCTAGCTGTACGTTTTAAGAAACGAGCGGGCATAACCGTTGCAGCTCTTAGTACATGATATGGAGGAACCCCGACACTTTGTAATTGCTCCATATCTTCGTGAACTGAAAATCCAGTTACTTGAATGCCGAAGCTGTCTGAGCCAATCAGCAGAGGTACGCCAGCTTTGTGTAAGGCAGTCGTTAGCATACGTGTTCCTTTAATCACTTTATCTATGTACTCTAGTCCATGTTCACTTTTGAAAAATGGTTGAAAGTAGTCACTTTCGGGACTTAACCACCATGCTAGAGCATCTTTTGGCAAGTACTTATTGATCGGTCGAACTTTAAGTACCTCAAAACGTTCCGGGTCTGTCCAATCCTGAATCATAGCAACCGTACTTATTGTCGGAGCGACATAGATACCGCTGTCTTTAACTTGAGTGGCAATATCTTTTGCGAGCTTTTCGTCCATATCAACAACAGATAGGTTTGATTCATCAGAGAATGCCATAACAATGTCTTCGGCATGAACAATATTTGCCATGCGTAAAGCAAGTTCGAAAGGTTTGTCACGTTGTGTATGGCCTAAAGTTGGAATCCCAGCTTTTTCTGCTTCATTGAGTAATGTGAGGTAAGCCTCTTTAGCTATGTTTCCATGAATTTTAATAAAATCATATCCGCGGTCTTGGTGAAATCGCACCATTTTTATTGCATCTTCTGGGGTTTTTATATTGTTGTCATCTAACTGAGGGCCAACAGTTGCGAAAAAGGGCGCCAATGTAGACTTTTTATTGGCTCGGTACCTTGTTGCAATAGCATCTTGTCCTCCCCATTCACCCATACTTAATATGCTAGTAACACCATTCGCAATAAGCAGTTTATATTGTAAGTCATCTTTGTCAGTGCTCCATCCATTTTGATGGTAATGTGTATCAGAAAGTCCTGGGATCATATATTGACCAGTACTATCTATGGTACGGTCAGCCTTAGCTGTTAACTTGGCAGACGAGGGCTCTATACGGGTAATTTTATCATCGACAACAATTACCCTATGGTCGTATAAAATGTGTTCTTTATCCATAGGGATGATATTGACATGTTCAAAGACTAGGGTTTCGCTTTGAGCTTGCATGCTAGCAGTTGCAATTAATAATATACTGACTTTTTTAAATAAAAATTTCATATGTTCTCCAATTAATAAAATAGTGATATGCAGGTAACTCTGCTTCAAATCCGATATTAGTGTCTATGCTTTATATATCGATCGCATCTGCGTCCCAGCTGACAATTTTCTCGCCATAAAGGGCTATAGCAATTTCACGTAATTGTTCATATAACTTAGGCGTATTATGTCGTGCTCTCACATGTGAAGCTAAAATGCCTAAACTGTTACCTCGTATAGAGAGTAATGATGGATTTTTTTTATGCAATTCCTGATACGAATCCTTAGCAAGAGAATATTGACCTGAAATCAACAATTCTAGCGGTTTTAAGTCTTGTTCTTTGAGTTTTTTAAGCGTTTTTATTTCATTGCCATCTTGCAATAAAACTAATTTTCCGTTAAATAACTTTTTCAACTTTACACCGCTAATATCCGTTAGCATTACGGTATTTGAAATAGGGTAAAGATCAGTGAAAATCCACTCAGTAATTTCCATCTTTAACTGTTTTCCTCGTTTAAAAATTTTTAATGCTTTGTCTGGGCTAAAGTCATAACGACCGACCCAATTGTGTTGTTGATCACGACTGAGTTTACTGACTTTAATTTCAGGTGCTTTATATTCCAATGCAGCAGCAAGCAAAGGATCTTGTCCTGTAATAAAATCAATATAACTTAGGGAAATAGGAATATCGAGCCCAACAGCGTCTCGCTGATCATAATCAAATGTGGCGTTCCATTCTGAAAACGATAAATTCGCAACGATAGAAGAATTAGGTAACTTGAAGCTAGCTTGTGGGCCTGACTCTCCAGGGAATGAACTGCTATCTCCTACTTTTTCACCAATAAATATCGCTTTAGTTCTCATCTCCATATTACCGGCAAAATTAATGGCTGCTGAAAAAGTGTTACGTCCAGTGAGGACAAAAAGTTTACCGTGCTGGTTTATTTTTTTGTGTTTACTGATCACATTGATTAAGGCCGCATTAAAATGAGAATCTCCGCCCGGATTATGACGTATATCAATAATAAGTTTATCAGCTTGATGATCGTCTATGGCTTTAACAAGCTCTTGACTTAATTGACGAATATCTCCTTTTTCCTTTTCTAGCACTATTCCATAATGCAAATAAAGACTATTGCTGTCAGGTAAATATTTAATCCACTGTCTTTTATCCGTTTTTTGACGATGTAAAGGGATATTAATCCCTTTATTTTCTTGTAATTGAGTCCATTTTATTTCTTTATCTGAATTCTTATAAAATGTTTGATTTACTTGCTCTCCATTAGTCAATTGTAATGTTAATTCAACTTGTTTAGCCGATTTACTAATGCCAGCAGCAAATAACAAACCGGGATGTCTGTACAGGTAAATAGATTCTCTTTTTATGCTGCTACTATTAACGGAAGGGGAAAAGGGTTGAATCAGCTTTTTAGCTTCAACGACATTGGTGTTATCAAAAGCTATAACTTTTGCACCTAATAGATGTTCATTGTTTTCATCAACACTAATAATATGCATATCCTCATCGAAATAATCCAGAAAGAATCGGTATTCATCATACCGAGCGGTTCTACCAACAACATAAGAATGTCCGTCTCCCGTATAAGCCACAAGCTTTTCAATATAACCATTGATAATATTACTGTCTGGATTTTTGGTTTGATTTATATAATCATAAGCTTGATAAAAAAGCTGTAAGTATCCTTTTTCACTGTTGTGATAATACGGATTGATATGGTTATTTCGAATATAATGATCGAGTGCGTTTAAATCTTGTAACCACTGAACTTTGGTTAGATTTAGGTTTATGTGATTATCTTTTTTATCTTCACTATCTTGGCGATATTGTATTTTTAAGCGATCAGAAACAAAGGTTAAGCTCTCATTAAGAACATCTAAAGATATTCCTTCATCGTCAAAGTAATCGAACCATCTTGCGCCAATGGTAGGTTCAATATATTTTGTTATTAAGGTATTTTTAATGTCAGGTAGCATGTTACGCATATTGAAGATTTGAACCATATCGAGTTTGTTGTCATTGAAAATAAGTTTCAATGTTCTATCTTTACCTAAATAGGTAAAATCGACACAGGTTAGTTGAACTTGTGATTCTTTCGCTACAGTAAATGTCTTTGCGATAGTAGATATTTCAATGTTATGACAATTGGCGGATAATGCATTTTTAGATACCATAAGGTTAGTACCCAAAGGTGCTAACTTGACAGGGTATAATGCAGCGTTACAAGTGCCACTGAAAAAGATAATGGTTAATATTGATTTTTGAATACACTTCCATATTGATGCTTTATCAGTATCAATATGGAAGTGTTGATTACCTGTATTTGTCATGATGTTTAGCTCATACTGTTGTAAGTGGCTAAAATGTACAAGTTAGGTAGTAGGGAGTCGTCCAGTATGTTAATTCTGGACGTCCAGAATTAACATATCACACGTTATTAATTGTATCTATTTGATAATGTTATGTATTTATTTTAATGAATTGGCTAGGCGTTACGCCTAAAGACTGCTTGAAAACGGCATTAAAGGTAGATTTAGAATTAAACCCTGCCTCAAAGGCGATATCTAAAATGCTTTTTTTCTGCGATTTATCGAGTAAAGATAATTTAACTTCTTCTATACGCAATGAATTTATGTAGTCAGAAAAACTGAGTTCTCCGCCTTGATTGATAGACCAAGAGACCATTTGCTCTGTTAAACCAAGCTCTTCGGACAACTGTCGTAGCGAATATTTTGCTTGACGATAGCCATGGGTTTTCTGCAAATGCTTATCTAGACTGGAAAATATACTACGTGCCTGTTCCAGTTCAATACTAGACTCATTGCTTAATTTATTATTTTGTTGAATGACAGTCTCTTCAAACTCTCTAAATCCTGAAAAAAGGTGTGAGTGACGAAGAGCCTTTAACGCGAGATATACCGTGATGAACAACGAAAGTATTTCAATAACAAAATACTGATAATAAAACACTTCATAACTTACTTCTAATTGCACGTTCAACCGAACAGCATCAACGATTTTTATAACCCCAATCACAATAAATGTTCGAGTTAACCATTTTAGTGCGTAGCTTGCATCATCAGAGGTTATTTCAGCAAGCACCCTATGGTAGTGCTGTAATAATCGAAAAGTTAAAAAGAAATATATCAAGAATATAACAAAAGCTACTTGCATTAATTGGGGCCACCAAGCGGTAAACCCCAGAGCAATAAACGCAGGTAAAAAATGAAACATGTGTTTTTTTAATTGAATGTCACCATAAATTAGATTTTTGGCAAACAAATAATACAATGGCCCAACGGCTAACTGAATAGCAGGTGTTATTAAAGGAAGTTGACTAAAAATCTTCAACTCTTCTATTAAATTAAATATCTCTTCGAGAGCGTGCCAACTTAGCAATAAAAGCAAAGCTTTGAAGCGACTTTGACCAAAAACTAATAACACGCCAAAAACAGCAATGGCTAAATAGATGATATGTAAAATATCAAGTGGTTTGAGTGAAATTTCTGTCACAAATATGAATCTATAGTAAGAAAATAATAAATCAACGAATATATCTTTTTATCTTAGAAGTAGGTCTGTATTGATTATGCGTGAATTCGATATTATTTGCCACAGCAGTTAATTTTATAATGAGAGATAATATTTTGGTGTAAATTATATAACACCCAATCAGAAATTAAATGAGTTGAAAAAAGTGCCTTAAATACTCTAGAGATTTAGTTGACCATTATACAAAAGGTAATTCTTAGCAATAATAATACTAACATTTAAGTGGATACGGATTTTATGTCCCTGTTGGAAAATGAAAGTGACATATAGCGAAGAAAAATATTTAAAAGCCTTGAAAGATAGGAATTCACCCTTACTTTTTAAAAAAATGCTTGTTAACGACAGATGAACCGACAATGAAGACCCTGGCGTGATGGGCACTTAATAATACAAAACTACGAATCAATAAAACCCAACACTTTTTCAACCTGATCTGTTCTTCGTTTAATGAATATTTGCTTTATTTGCTTTCGCAACCACATTAACCCTTTATCGGCACTTTGTCGCTTATGCCATAACATGGAAATGGAAGAATGAGGAATATCTACTGGCGGGTGGGCAATTGCAAGCTCACCGCAATCTAAATAATTATGAATAAGATCAGTAGGTAGAATTGCAATAAGATCACTCTCTTTAATAATAGGGACAGCGGAGGAAAATTTATTAACCGTAAAAGCGATTCGTCTAGTTAATCCTAATTGCTGTAATGCTTGGTCTGTAGGGCTAGCAATATCGCCAGATAATGAAACTAACAAATGCTCTGCTAAGGAAAACTCTTCAACAGTTAGGCGCTTTTTTGTTAAAGGGTGATCTTTACGCATGACACAGACATAGCTAGTATCAAATAAGTGATCTGTACAGATATTTTCTAATGAACGATTGCTTTGTCCTATAACAAGGTCAACATCAGCACCATCCAACATTGGCTTTGTACACGCTATAGTATAAGGAACAGCATGTAAGTTTAGTCCAGGGGCTTCTTTTTCGAATAATTTCCGTAAATCCAACCAAAGTGTATCGAGGGCAATATCAGGTAAAGCAACTCTAAATGTTCGCATAGCACTTCTGGCTTCGAAATCTTCAGGCTCTATAGCTTGATTGATATTATGAAGGGAGTCTCGTACTTGTTCCCAAAGGTTTTTTGCATAGGCTGTAGGCTTTATTTTTCGACCATCTGGAACAAGTAACTCATCCTTCCATAATATTCGCATTCTGGCCACAGCATTTGAAACAGCGGGTTGAGTCATTGATAATCGCTCAGCAGCCTGTGTTATTGACTTTTCGGTCATTATTACATCAAAAATAACCAATAATTTTAATTCATGGGGCCGCATATTTAATGTCCTTAATTATTGCATTAATTATTGCATTAATTAATCATATAAATTTATGTATAAGATATCATATTAATCTATTCATCATATTTAGAAATGAATGTGATGTCATTATAAAATTATATTTTATGTCTATGATCTCTTAATATGAATTTAATAGTCAAACACAGATAACGAGTACAAAGATGAAGATAGCTCACACATTAATGGTTTACCTACTTGGTTTACTAGCCTCACTGCATAAAAGTAATAATTCTGGTTATTGATAATGCAAAAAATTATTCAGCTTATCGCGTTTTTTTGTTGGTGTGGTTTTGCAGTTGCGCACAATCACGACCAACATAAAGGTTTCGATATCAAGGTAACTGATCTTGGTAGTCGTATTTTCGAACTAAGAACGGACCGCTCAGGCAACGTTGTCGTGTTAATTGGTGAAGACGGTGTTTTCATGGTTGATACACAGATGGAGCACCTGGCTGAACTTATTGATGTTACGCAGAAAAAGCTATCTAATAACCGCGATGTTGACCTTATTCTCAACACACATTTTCACCGAGATCATGTCAGAGGTAATGCGTATTTCAAGGAGCGTGGGGCCATAACTATGGCTCACCCAAATGTTCGTCGCTACCTTGAAAGCCCAGTGGCACTCAAAGCGTTAGGCCGTGAAGCTCCCAAGTTTACATCACAATATTTCCCGACAATTGACGTCACAGAAGATGTATCGATAAAGATGAACGGACAAAGTATAGCGCTTTATCACGCGCCGAATGCACATACAAACAGTGACCTATTTGTTGCATTCAAGGAGGCCAATGTAATCCATGGAGGCGATCTCGTTGCTACCAGCCGTTTCCCTTTCATAGATATTGATAATGGTGGTTCGGTAGTAGGATTCATTGCCGGTCTCAAGGCAATAATTGAAGTCGCTGACGCAGATACGCAAATTATCGCCGGACATGGGACAATAGCAAAAATAGGTGACTTAGAAGCAAGTATCGCCATGTTGAACGAAACACACAACATCATAAAAGCTTTGATTGACCAAGGTTTGTCCTTAGGGGCTATCAAGGCGATAAATCCTTTAAATAGTTATACTCAAAAATGGAACTGGGCCTTTATCACCACCGAGAGAATGGTGATTACACATTACTACGATATAACGGGACTGCTCGAGTAGTTATTTGTGAAGCAGAATGCTTATTAATATTTACATTTTGTTTGTTATTAGATTGAAACAGATAGGAAAAAATTGATGAAATTAATACATAAGGTCAAACGCCACATATGTGTAACGCTTACATTAGTCGCTGCGAATAGCTTTGCGGCACAAGATATTATTCTAGCCGATGATGGTAAGGCAGGAGACTCTTTTGGCTACGGAGTTGCTATCGATGGCAACACAGCATTAGTTGGTGCACTTAAAGCGGATATCAATGGTGTAATAGACGCTGGAGCCGCTTATGTCTTTGTGTTAGGTGATAATGGTTGGCAAAAACAAGCAAAACTTGTTGCAGAGCCGGCCTTCGCCGAAGATACACTTGGTGGCAACGTGGCATTGAACAATAATGTTGCCATGTTAGGTGTATCGAGAAGAGATGATAAAGGGAAAGATTCGGGCGCTGTTGTCTCTTTTGAACGTGAGGTGAATACTTGGAAGCAACGTCATATTTTCACTGCACCTGATGCAAAACCAGGAGATGCTTTTGGTCAGAGTATTGCACTCACCAAAAATCACCTTATCATTGGCGCTCCCCGAAACGATGCGTTGGGTAACGACGCAGGAGCCGCATATATATACAAACGAGAAAACGAATCGTGGCGCTATCAAACTAAAATAACAGCGAGTGATGGCGCAGCGGGAGATTTATTTGGCATAAGCGTTGCTCTTGACGGCAATACCATTCTTGTTGGGGCTGATTTACATGACGAAAAAGCGGAAAACGCTGGAGCCGTATACGTGTATGTTCTTAAGGAAAATAAGTGGGAGCAAGAAGCTAAACTCATGGCGTCTGATGGCGGGAAAACTGATATTTTTGGCGTAAGGGTCGCACTGTCAGGCAATACCGCACTAGTTTCCGCAAGACGAGACGATACTGAAGAGCTAGGGATAGATGCAGGCTCTGCATATATTTTTGTGCGAGATGAAAGTACTTGGACACAACAAGTTAAGTTGACTTCACCTGATGGCCAAGCTGACGATAGGTTTGGGCGTGGCGTTGCATTGAGCGGCGATACTGCAATCATAAGTGCTATGAACCATGATGCTAACGGTTCCAATGCTGGAGCACTTTACGTATATAAGAAAGGCTCTGGCGGTTGGCGTTATACATCCAAGATTGTAGCCAAGAGTAGTAGATCAGATGATAAATTTGGATGGAACGTTGGGTTATCTAATGGGGTTGCCATTGTTGCCACACCCAATCATGATGCGCAAGGCAAAGAATCGGGGGCTGTATTCATTCAAGACTTAAATTGTATTACAAAATGAAATAAAATGAATTGATGCAGGCGCTCGATTTGATTAGAACAAATGTCCGTTATCGGTCCATCAATGATTCCCTTATGGCTTCTGAACGACTAATCAGTCGCTGTATTAGAAGTGAAAAAAACGCCAATAGTAAACTGAATTTTTTTCAGGTTACACTAATTACTTCGCTACTAACCTGATGTTGATAATCTCTATTTATGAAATTATCAAGCAGGAGGGTTGTACGTATTAGGATTAAAGTGGCTATAGCCTGGTATGTAAATACCAGGCGCACTGAACCAAAGAACAAAAAACGAGTGTTTTTTTCGTTAATTTGGTTACTTATTCATAAATTTTAATCGTTCCTCTTGCTCTACAACTAAAGCCATTATCCCTATCTTCTTCTTTTTTTAGCCAGCCCTAATGACGCCCGTACATAACATATTATTCTTACAGCACGGACAAACCCGTGTTGCTTTGGGCTTTATTGGCGTAATGCTCGGCGGTAACACATGAGTAAATTCGGTAAGTAACAGCTGTATCAATAGCCGTAGCTTTCGTGCGCCAGAGGATAACAACCCATAATCTCTCACGCGCTTTAATCCCTTAGGTAATACATGGCGTAAGATAAGTAATAGGAACTTCAATGTGGGCAATGTGTGAGTGTCTGTTTTTTTAGTGGTGCTATCTATATAGCGAAACGTCACATTGTCTTTATCATGATGAATAATATCTTTATCCGCTAACACACCGCGATAAAGGTATCTTAAAAGATACTTTAAAGCAGGCAGACCATAGCCAACCTTTCTGCAATCTACGACCCATTTCTTGGGCATGATTTTAATATTTTTCAGCGATAAATCATGATGTTGGTTAATTGCCTCAAATATTCGAGCTCGCCATACCTTAGCGAGAGCCTTAGCATTAAACAAATAACCCAACTTGCCATTCTTCCACTGTTTACGTTTTGCATCATAGCCGCCATTGGGCACTATAATATGTATATGAGGATGCAGGTCACATTTTCGACTATTTGTATGAAGGACGGAAGTAAAGCCAATTGTTCCTAAGTTATTGTGCTGTGCAAAGCCTTTTAAAATCGAGGCACTGACACTAAACATGATTTGATAGAGGGCCTTAGGTCGCCTGCGAGCTAAGGCCCTCAATTCATAGGGCAACGTAAACGTAGTCATGAAATACTCAACAGGTAAACGTTGTAATGGTTTTGTCTTTCAAGCCACGTTGACGTTGTACTTTGCTGACATCGTGGGCAATTTCTATTGCCACAAGAAAGCGCTTGGCTATCATGATGCTCACAAGATGAACAAGCCCATAAGGATTTTCCTTGCTGGGCAGTTTTACATGAAAGCATGGCAAAATCGCGTGACGCATATCAGGTGTTAATTTAACGCTATACTGATTTTCAAGGGCTTGGTGATGTTGTCGTAGTAAATCGATAAAGGTACTCATTTTACAGACCATGTAATGGTAAGTTTACCTGATAAGTCGTTTACAGCGCGTGACATATCACGTTGTTAAACTTTGGTAAGTTGAGTGTAGCGTGCAGTGGTGTTGAGACTGGCGTGTCCAAGTAATTGCTGTAAAGAGCGCAAATCAAGCCCTTGCTCAAGCAGATGCGTCGCAAAATAATGACGAAGTGAATGTGGGCTAATGTGTTTTTTAATCTGGCAGTGTTGAAGCACACGTTTTAGCGCTTTTTGAATGCTACCTTTATCCATAGACGTATTCGTTTTTGACTGTGCTCCAGGGAAAATCAAACGCTCGTGGCGGTGTGTTTTCCAATAATTCCTCAGGGCTAAGAGGGTGATTTCAGGCATAGGTACCATACGGTCTTTCCCTCCTTTGCCATCACGAACATGTACTAACATTGTCGATTTATCGATATCATGTATGGTTAAATTAAGGCCTTCACTTAACCGTAGCCCCATAGAGTACAGGGTGATAAAAAAGACTTGATAGCGTAACTTCCTGGTTTGGTTAATCAATTCACTGACTTGCGAGGAGGTTAAAATATCGGGTATACGCCTTACTTGTGGAGGCTTGACGATAGCAAGCCACTCCCATTGTTTATTAATGGTATAGCGGTAAAAAAATTGCAAACCGTTACGGTCAAGCTTAACAGTACTCCAAGAATGGGTTTGAATGAGATTGTTGAAATACTGCTTTAAATCAGGCGTTGTTAACGTATCAGGAGACTTATCAAAAAAGGCGGTAATACGACGTACTGCACGGGCATAAGCATCAATGGTTGAAGGACGTTTACCTTGTAGCCTTAAGTTGATGAGATGTTGTTCATAAATAAAATTATAGTGTTGCTCTTTTAATTGATTCATAGGGTTATACTCCAATAACGCATCATCGAAGTGACAATGCTATTATTGAGTATGGAAGGTAGTTACAAAGCTACTCTGCCGCAGAACGGCTTCGTTCAACAACACGCCCTGAGGTGGACAACTAGTAAAATTTAGCTATTTATTGCAAATTTTAACAGTGGCGATCCTCTTCGGTTTAATGCTTCTAAATATTTTGATTCGTTGTAGGGCATCTTCGTTTTC